>CAYOXF010000001.1:0-23364 GCA_964407845.1 uncultured Acidobacteriaceae bacterium
GAAAAGCTCAAGAAACCCACCCGCCAGAGACGCTGGCAAGGTGGGTTTTGTTATTTGCGGGCACTGAGGGGAGATGATCATGGGCGGTCAAGAGAAAGTGATGACGGGTGCGACAGCTCTCTGGAAGGGTTTGGAGCGCGAAGGCGTCCGGACGGTCTTCGGATATCCCGGCGGCGCGATTCTGCCGGCATACGACGCGCTGCGGCACAGTTCGATCCGCCACATCTTGGTGCGGCACGAGCAAGGCGCGACGCATATGGCCGATGGATACGCTCGCGCGACGGGCCAGGTCGGTGTCGCGGTGGCCACTTCCGGTCCTGGCGCGACGAACATGGTCACCGGCATCGCGACGGCCATGATGGATTCCTCACCGATTCTGTGCATCACGGGCCAGGTCGGCAGCAAACTGCTCGGCTCAGATGCGTTTCAAGAGACAGACATTACGGGCGTAACGCTGCCGATCACGAAACACAACTATCTGGTGACACGACCTGACGAAATTGCGCCCGCGGTTCGCGAGGCCATGTATGTGGCCAAATCGGGCCGTCCTGGACCGGTCCTGATCGACATCACCAAAGACGCTCAGCAAGGGTCGTGCGAATTTGATTTTGACGCGGCCGCCCCGCGAATGCGAGGGTACCGGCCGGATCTTTCGCCCGCCCAGCATGAATACGATCGCGCACTCGAGCTGATCCGCACAGCCAAGCGGCCTGTCATTCTAGCGGGCCACGGGATTTCCGTATCCGGAGCCGAAAAGGAAGTGCAGACCTTTGCCGAGCGGACCTGCATCCCGGTGGCGATGACGCTTTTGGGTCTTGGTCATCTTGCGGCGTCGCACGTGCTGAACATGGGCATGATGGGCATGCACGGCGAGGCTTGGGTCAACAAGACCATTCAGGAGGCCGACCTCCTACTCGCGTTTGGCATGCGCTTTGACGATCGCGTGACTGGCAACCTGAAGACCTACGCGCCCCATGCGAAGAAGATTCATATCGATATCGATCCGGCCGAGATCAACAAGAACGTGAAGGTGGATGTAGCACTCGTTGGCGACCTGCGCAAGATTCTGATGGAGCTGAACGCCCGGATCGAGCCTTTAACCCACACCGAGTGGATTGAGCACATCGGCCAGCTCAAAGGAGATACGGCCGTCCGTGACATTCAGAATCTTCCCGATAATGGACACCTATACGCCGCGCATGTAATCAACGATCTTTGGCACCAGACACGTGGCCGCGACGCGATCGTGGTTACCGATGTCGGACAACACCAGATGTGGGAGGCGCAGTATTACAAGCACGAGCGACCGCGCTCGCTCATTACTTCGGGCGGTCTGGGAACGATGGGTTTCGCGCTTCCAGCCGGAATCGGTGCGAAGGTGGCGCGACCGGACGCAGACGTCTGGGTGATTGTGGGCGATGGGGGCTTCCAGATGACGATGGCTGAGCTTGCCACGATCGTGCAGGAAAACCTTAAGGTCAACATTGCCATCATCAACAACGGCTATCTCGGCATGGTGCGTCAGTGGCAGGAATTCTTCTATGACCGCAACTATGAAGCGACACCGCTGCTGAATCCGGATTTCGCGAAGCTGGCGACGGCCTATGGTATCCGGTCCTTCGTGGTAGACCGCCGAGCCGATGTGATTCCGGTCGTGCAAGCGGCCGAGGCACACGAAGGAGCGGTGTTGATCGACTTCAAAGTCGAGCAGGAAGACACGGTTTATCCGATGGTTGCAGCCGGATCGGCATTGCACGACATGATCCGCCGACCGAATCCGCTGGTCGAAACGGCAGAGGACGAATAGGCGTTATGCTCCATACATTCGTGGTCTACGTCGAAAATAAGCCGGGAGTTCTCTCTCGCGTGGTGTCGCTGTTCCGCCGACGCGCGTTCAACATCGATTCGCTGACGGTCGGGCGTACGGAAAATCCTGAGGTTTCGCGCATGACCATCGTCACCGAAGCGGACACCGATCAGGCGCGCCGTATCGTCGCCAACATTTACAAGCTGGTGAACGTACTGCTTGTAGACGACGTAACAGGCCAGCCGGCGCTTCTGCGTGATCTCTCGCTGGTTAAGGTCGGCGCCACGCAACAGACACGCGGGCAGGTGTTAGGACTCGCTGAGGTCTTTCGCGCGCGCGTTCTGGACATTGCGTCGGAATCGATCACGCTCGAACTGACCGGCGGCGAGGAGAAGGTGGACCGGTTTCTCGAACTGCTCGCGCCCTTCGGATTGATGGAAATGGTGCGCACCGGCATCGTGGCCATGCGGCGCGGCGCGAAATCACCGTCGCTCACTTCGAAGACGCTCACGGCGGCCACTACCGAAGATGACGGCGTCTCGCACTCAGTCTAGGGGTGGCTCAGTTAGGCGGACTTGCGCTTTGCAAGTTTGTGCTTTGCGGCCAGTGGCTTCGGACGCAGCGCAGTCAGAAAGTCTGAGAGCGGCAGTGTGTTGATCACGTCCTGTTTCTCAATCCAGCCGCGGCGAGCCGTGATGACTCCGTATTTCATGAACTTCAGGTTGCCCGTCGAGTGAGAGTCGGTCGAAATGACGATCTTCACGCCGCTCTGTTTGGCCAGGCGAAGGTGAACGTCACAGAGATCGAGCCGATCCGGGTAGGCGTTACATTCCATCGCCACGCCCGCCCGGGCAGCCGCGGCGAGTACTTTTTCGATGTCGTAGGCAAAGGGCTCGCGCCGCAGTAAAAGCCGACCCGTTGGATGCGCAACGATTTGCGTGTAAGGGTTCTCGATCGCGGCGAGAATTCTCTCCGTCATCTCGGAACGCTCGAGGTTCATGTACGAGTGCACCGAGGCGACGACTACGTCGAGCTGAGCGAGTACCTCGTCCTCGAGGTCGAGTGAACCGTTTTTCTTAATATCGACTTCGATGCCCGCCAGCAGGCGAATGCCCGGCACGCGGGCCTGGGCGGCGCGGATTTTCTTGATTTGTTCGAGTGTGCGCTTTTCATCCATGCCGTTTGCGACGGTTACGGCCTGCGAATGATCGGTTAGCGCGATGTATTCGTATCCAAGTTCTCGCGCGGCCTCACCCATCTGTTCAATCGAGTTATGACCATCGGAGGCGGTCGTGTGCATTTGCAAGTCGCCCCGGATATCGGCGAGCGTGACCAGATGGGGAAGCCGGCCGCGTTCTGCCGCTTCGATTTCGCCCCCCATTTCTCGCAGTTCCGGCTCGATGTAGGCAAGCTTGAGTTTCGAGTAAATCTCCTGTTCGGTCTGGCTGGCTACGACCTTGGCTCCTTTGAGCGTTGTGAGCGCATACTCGTTCAGCGTCCAGCCCATGTCGTTGGCGCGGCCGCGCAGCGCTACGTTGTGCGCCTTGGAGCCAGTGAAATACATAAGCGCCGCGCCGAAGCTTTTCTTCTCGAGGAGCCGAACATCGACCTGCAGGCCGCTGCTCAGCCGCATGCTGACTTTGTTTTCACCGTGCGCTAATTTCTCGCCGATGCCGGGATATTTCAGAATGTATTCGGCGACGAAATCCACGTCCTTCTGCCTGTCATGGCCCGGCCGCATCGTTACCAGCAGATCGAGGTCGCCGACCGTTTCCCGGCCGCGTCGCAACGAGCCGGCGGGCGTTACCGCCTCCACGGCCGCACCGGCTTCTAGGATGTAGACCGTCAGCTTCTGGGCCTCTTCGTCGGCTACGTTCAGCTGCACGCGGCCCGAGCCGCCTAAGTGCTTGAACTGCTCGCAGGCTTTTAGAATGTTCTGCTCGCTCTTTTCGCCGAAACCCGGAAGGTCACGCAATTTGCCTGCGCGCGCGAGTTGTTCCACCCCATCCACGGTGGCCACCTTAAAGTGGCTCCAGAGAAATGCGACTTTCTTTGGTCCCAGCGACTGCAAATCGAGCAAGTCGAGTAGCGTCGCTGGATATTTCTTGAGCAACTTTTGTCGCAGACGGTAATCCCCACTCTTTAAGATTTCGCGGATGTGTTCGGCCATCTTCTCGCCGATGCCCGGGAGTTCCCGCAGTTTGTTTTCGTCCCGCGCGATCTCCTCGATTCGCTCCGGGATGGTATCCAGCAGCTCCGCTACTTTTTCGTAGCTGCGGTAGCGGCCGATGATGGCCCCGTCGATTTCCAACAAATGCGCTGTCTCACGCAGGATTTTTGCGACTTGCTTATTTTCCATATACGCCTACCTCTTCGCTGTGAACGCCGCGTAATACAGGATGCTGGCGATGGACTTGGCGTCACGAATCTTGCCGGAGCGAATCCACGCCTTCGCCTGGGCCAGCGTCACGATTTGTTGAGTGATCTTCTCATCGTCTTCAGGCCGTGCCTTGCCTTTCGTGAGTCCCTCGGCCAAAAAGATCTCCATTTTTTCCCCTAGCAGACCTGGGGACGGGAAGATTTCCAGTAGTTTCGTGATCCTCTGTGCCATGTATCCGGTCTCCTCCTTGAGTTCGCGGCGCGCGCCTTGCGCGAAACTTTCGCCCGGATCCTTGTGGCCTGCCACCAGCTCCCACAAAGACTGCCCCGCCGCGTGGCGGTACTGTCGAATCAGTACGATGCGGCCGTCCGGCAGCACGGGCAACACGACCGACGAACCTGGGTGTACCACGATCTCACGCGTCGCGACCAAGCCGCTCGGTTCCGCCACCCGCTCACGCTTCAGGGCAAAGACGCGCCCCTGAAAAAGCAGTTTGCTCGATAGAACCTTCGGCCTCGGGGCGGCGTTCGATCGCTGTCTCGGCATCCAGGCTCCTTCCTTCTGGCTTTCGGGATTCTACCCCAGGGCCACGGAAGTTGTTGTCACTCGCGTTCACCGACTTCTATACTGTTCGCAGCGTATATGGCCATGAACACAGTCATCGTGGACGACGAACGCCCCGCGCGTGACGAGCTTGTGTATCTGTTGAAAGGTTTGCCGGAGATTAACATCGTCGCGCAGGGGAAGAACGGCCTGGAGGCCGTGGCGCTGATCAAGGAGCACACTCCCGATCTGGTATTTCTCGACGTCCAGATGCCCGGCCTGGACGGTTTCGGCGTGATTCAGAAGCTGGTTGAGCGCAAGTTGCCGATTCCGCAAATTGTTTTCGCCACTGCCTACGATCACTACGCGGTCCAAGCGTTTGAAGTGAACGCGGTCGACTACGTTTTGAAACCGTTCGACAAGACGCGCATCGCGCAGGCCGTCCAGCGCGCAAAAAAAATGGTGGAAGCGAATACGTCACCGGTGCAGCGACTGGAAACACTCGTCGATCAAATCGGGGCGGGGGAAATCAAACGGCGTTCGATGGCGCCAGTCAAGCTGCTTGTCAAGTCGCAGGAGCGCATGATCCTGATTGATGCGGACGACATGATTTTCGCCTCGATCCAGGATGGGGCCATCACCATCTATTCCCGGGAGCTCGAGGGCGTTTCGAATTACCGCACCGTCGAGGATTTGATGCAGGCCCTCGATGGCGAGATTTTTTGGCGTCCGCACCGGTCCTACCTGGTGAATATCAAGCACATTAAGGAGGTCGTGCCCTGGTTTAAATCGAGCTTCATGCTCAAGATGAGCGACAAGCGCGCCAGCGAGATTCCGGTATCGCGGACACAAACCAAGCGTTTGCGCGAACTCCTGAAGCTGTAACGAGGCTTCTTCTGAACTCCCAACTCGCAACCCTTCCCTTCTGTGCTAGCATCTTGCTTACACCTCTCGCTTCGATCTTCTTAGTCCTTGGGGGAATGTCGCTAGAGTGGCGAAACGCAAACGAGTTCTAAGCGGCATGAGGCCCACCGGCCGCCTTCATCTCGGCCACTACTTTGGTGCCCTCCAGAATTGGCTCAAGCTCCAGGAAGAATATGAATGCTTCTTTTTCGTCGCGGACTGGCACGCGCTAACGACTCACTACGAGGACACATCCTCGGTTGCAGAAAACACACTACAAGTCGCGATGGATTGGCTTTCGGTCGGTCTCGACCCGGCCAAGTCCACGCTGTTTGTTCAATCCAGCGTGCTCGAGCACGCCGAGCTGCACGTGCTGCTGTCGATGATCACACCGCTGTCGTGGCTGGAACGAGTTCCGACATATAAGGAACAAATCGAGAACCTCAAGGACCGTGATCTTGGAACGTACGGCTTCCTCGGCTACCCGCTGTTGCAGTCCGCCGATATCGTCATCTACGATGCCGATTTCGTGCCGGTCGGCGAAGATCAGGTTCCCCATGTCGAACTCACTCGCGAAATCGTAAAAACGTTCAATGCCCAGTATGGTTTCGCTTTTGACTTCGATCGTTTCCAGAGCGAGAACCTGCCTGGGCTTATCGCGGCGATCTATCCAGCCGGTTCTAAAGCCGAGACTGGGCCTGCCGGCCCCAGCCTTCCTGCGCACACCCGGGAGATCAACCCAGCTGTTCTTCGCAAGCAGATACTGGAAGAAGGTGCGCAGAACTTCAAGAAGCGAATCGGCCGTGAGAACTGGAAGTATTTTCGAATTGAAGCGGTTTTGCGAGAGCCAGGACCATTGCTGACAGAGACACCGCGATTGCCGGGCACAGACGGGCGTCGCATGGCCAAGTCCTATGGCAACGCGCTCTGGCTCTCGGATCGGCCCGAGGACATCCGCGTCAAGGTCCGCAACATGATGACCGACCCGCAACGGCAGCGCCGAACCGATCCGGGGCGGCCGGAGGTCTGTCCGGTATTTGCCTGGCACAAACTTTTCTCTCCACCGGCGATTGTCACCTGGGCGGATCAAGGTTGCCGCACAGCGGGCATTGGCTGCATCGAGTGCAAGGCCGCGATGGCCGATCACCTCGTGAGATGGATCGAGCCTATTCAGGCACGGCGCCGAGAATTAGAGGCGCGCCCAGAGGAAGTCTGGAGTATCCTCGACGCCGGCAGCAAGAAGGCACAAAAGGCGGCGCGGCGCACCATGAGGCGCGTCCGCAACGCGATCTTTAAGTGGGATGAGGCCCGCAAGGCCAGGGGCAACTGAATTGTCGTCGCCATTGCCGTATCGGATTAATTTGCCGGTGTACGAAGGCCCGCTCGATCTCCTGCTCGATTTGATCCGCAAGCAGGAGATGGACATCCACAACATTCCCATCGCCAAGGTCACTGAGCAATATCTCGACTATCTGCACCGGCTCGAAAAACTGGATATCGACGTCTCGGCAGACTTCATTTACATGGCCGCAACCTTGATCCATATCAAATCAAAGATGCTGCTCCCGGCAGACCCTCTCGCTGACTCGGACACAGCGGCAGACCCGCGACAGGAACTGGTCCATCGGCTACTGGAGCACGAAAAATTCAAGAACGCAGCACAGCTTCTCTACCAGAAACAGCAGGTCGAGGCACACGTGTGGTCGCGGCCGGACCGCTCGCTCTACACCGGGGATGCGGTCGAAGGCGAGCTGGTCGTTTCCCTCGTGGACCTTATCAAAACATTTCAGCAGGTGCTCGATCGCCGCAAAGAGGTGGCGAAGTTCGAGTTGCGGCACGAGTCGGTGACCATCGCGCAGATGATGGACCGCCTGCGCCAGCGCTTGATGGCGAGCGAGGCCCCAGTTTCGCTGATCGACTTTTTTAACTCCTGTGAGACGCGCAATGCCATGATCGTGGCGCTGCTGGCTGTGCTTGAAATGGTGCGCATGCAGGCCGTGATACTTGTGCAATCGGAGCTGTTCGCAGATATTTCGCTCTGTAAACACAAGATGTTCGACGCCGTTTTTGCAGGTCCAGAGACTATGTCGAAGATTGAGGAGCAGTACCTGTGAGCCCGCGCGCCGGCCACAGGGCCAGGTTCGAGGAAAGCAAGACATGACGGCAGAAGAAATGCAGGCCGCCCTGGAGGCGATCATCTACGCTGCGGATGAGCCTGCGACGCTCGATCAAATCGCTCACGCGCTCGGCGTAGAAAAAGCTGAGGCACGGAGCGCACTCGATCTTCTCGTAGCTTCGTATGCGACGGACCACCGGGGGATCGAGGTCCGCAAAGTCGCAGGCGGTTGGAAATTCTACACCAAGCCGCAGCATCACGACGTCGTGCGGAAATTCATCAAGAGCCTTCAGCCACCGTTGCGCTTGACCATGCCAGCGCTCGAGACGCTCGCTGTAATTTCCTATAAGCAACCCATCACGGTCCCCGAGATCAATGAGATCCGCGGGGTTCACGTCGGTGGCGTAATTAAGACGCTGCTGGAAAAGCGCCTGATTACCACGGCGGGGCGCAAGGAAGTGATCGGTCGCCCCATCCTCTACCGTACCTCCAAGCAATTCCTGATGCGCTTCGGGCTGTCCGATTTGGACGAGCTACCGAGCCTCAAGGAATTTGAGCAGCTCGCGCAGGCGGCGCTCGGTTCCGATTCTGGACTCGCCCCTGCGGAACAAGAGGGCGTCCCAGCGACGCCCACCGCTGTGGGATCGGCCGAAGCCCATGCCATCCAGGCGTCGGGGGAAACCAACGACCTAGGGGAGCTGGCCGAAGACCCTCCAGAAATATCTGAACAATCCCGGGCTGCCAAGGCTGGTTCGGCAGCCACCGATGCCGATTCCTGAGCTCCTCCCGTGTAACTTGGGCGAATCATTGTGCATCTTAGTTGCGCCGGCCAACTCGCATCGCCGCCATTCGATTTCGCGATCGCCGGGCCCGGGATGGATGTCGATGAAGAGCTGTTTTGCGCCCTTGGTGCTTGTTTGCGCCAGCCTCGTGGCCGCACAGACGGCGCCTCAAAAGTCTTCCGCTCCTCCCGAGCAGCCGGCTCGGTCATCGGAAACGCTCCGCACTCAAACGCGGCTAATCGCAATCGATGTCGTTGTCACAGACTCCCACGGCGCGCCCGTGCGCGGCCTCACGAAAGACGATTTTCAAATCTTTGAGGAGCACAATCGCGAGCAGCAAATTGCGCAATTTCGATTTGTCGACCGGCCCACCAACACTCCCGCCACCGCCAAGGCTCCTGCTTCCGCCGCCCGGTTTTCCAACGAATGGTCAGCCGATCGGAATGTCGCCCCGACCGTCCTGTTGATGGATGCACTGAATACGGAAATGGCCAACCAGATGCAAGTGCGGCAGAAAATGCTTTTGCTCTTGAAGACGCTCCCGCCCACCACGCCAGTGGCCGTGTTCACCCTGGGCCACACGCTGCACATCGTACAAACCTTCAGTACCGACCCCAAGGTGTTGCGCGCCGCGATCAACAACACCCTTCGCAGTGTGTCCATCGAGCAAAACCCCCAGGACGACGCTGACAGCCCGTCGAACCGAGCGTTGGATCAGAACGGAGGCCAGGAGAATCAAGCGACGCGGGCGCTCGAGGATTTTGAAGCCATGACCTACCAAGCACAGATGGCGATCTGCGTCGACGAAACCGCTGAAGCGATGATTCAGATATCAAAGTATTTGGGTGGCTACGCCGGCCGCAAGAACCTCATCTGGTTCTCCGAGGCTTTTCCCGACTGGATCGAACCGTCTGCGGATTTCGGTTCCGATCCGTTCCGTGGGAGTGCGTCTTATAGTGACAAGATCCGAGCGGCGGCCGAGGCACTCACTGACGCACGGATCGCCGTGTATCCGGTTGACGCATCGGGGCTCACGGTAGATCAGCTCTATTCAGCCGCTCAGAATCCACACATCAACCAACAGAACATCGGAGGCGGTATGGGTGCGCAACTGAGCCGCCAGAACGGCCAACACGTCGATCGGCTGGCTACGATGGACAACATCGCTCAGGCTACCGGCGGCAGGACCTGCGAGAATACGAACGACCTGTCGGGATGCGTTCAGTCCGCGCTCAATGACGGCGCTACTTACTATGAGCTTGGATACTATCCGGAGGGCATCGCGTGGGACGGCCGTTTCCACAAGATTGTCATCAAGTCGACCCAGCACGGGGTTAAACTCGCCTACCGGCGCGGGTACTACGCCACAGACCTAAAATCGGCGGCTAGCGGGCAAAAACCGGAAGACCTTCTCAAACAAGCCTGCATGAATCCTTTACCCTCGACCTCCATTCTGCTGACCGTTCTACCCATCGCACCACAAAGCGCAGCCGAGGCGGCAAAGCCAGCTCAAACGAGGTATCTGTTGACCGTCTCTTCCGCCGCCCTGACTTTTGAGCCGGTCGAAGGAACCCGTCAACTAGATCTCCACATGGCGATCTGCGAATTTGATCCGAAAGAAGACTCGTTCCAGTTCTTTCCGCGCGACCTTTCACGGTCTGTTCCCGAGAATCTCTACGAGGCCTGGAAGGAGCGAGGCATTCAGAATATCTTGGACTACGCACCAAAGCCGGGTGATCAGCGCCTCCGTTTCGCCGTGCTCGACGTGCCCAGCGGCGAGATAGGCTCGGTCGACGTGCCCGCACATCCACGTGAATTCGCGTCGTCGGAGACGAGGACCATCCAAATTGTGACCAAGATCGCCTTTCGCACGCAGACGGCGGCCAGTTGGCTCGACTGGACTGGCAATACCCTCTCCTATCATGGAGATGTTGGCGTTGAGCAGAGTGCTCCGGCTTTTTTCAAAAACCAGTATGGCGAGAAGTTTCATTGTGAGGCCGGAAAGCTCGTAGCCAACGACGCGGGCTCAAACCAGCAACCGGGCTTCTTGCTGACTTTCCGAAATTTGACGGGTCCCAGCGCACAGGTCGAATTGGGCGGCGACCGACCGGAGTATTCTGGAGACTTGCCAGTTGACCGGAGCGCCAAGGAATTCTTCGACTATTTATGGAAGCTCGTCCACTGCCAGTCCCCGTAGGTCTTTCGTCACCTGAGGGAAATCCGCTAAGCTGGCATTGTTCCGCATTGCTATGGAAGAGCGCCTACAGAAAATCATTTCTCGCGCTGGCTTCGCTTCCCGCCGGCATGCCGAGGAGATGATAAAGTCGGGCCTGGTTACTGTGAACGGTCAGCTGGTTACCGAACTCGGTGCGAAGGCCGACGGATCTCGGGACCACATCAAAGTTGCGGGCAAACTTCTCCGGCTGGCGCCTCGGCGCCTCTATTTGATCCTGCACAAGCCGACGGAAGTGGTTTCAACGCTTAGCGACCCAGAAGGCCGCCGCTCCCTACGTCATTTCCTTGAAAGGTTGCCGGAACGCGTTTTTCCCGTGGGTCGCCTGGAATATCATGCGTCGGGTCTCGTCTTCCTCACAAACGACGGAGACCTCGCCAATCGGCTGCTCCAAGCTCACCAATTGCCGCAAACCTACCATATAAAGTTGAAAGCGCCCGTCCCTGCCACCGAGATCGAACGCTTAGCTCAAGCGACCGGCGCACGCATTGGGCGACTTCGTGGAACGAATTCGCCGTGGTATGAGGTCACTCTTTCAGAAGCCCGCCGGGACAGACTGCGCAACAGGCTTTTCCGAACAGGGCATGCCGTCGAAAAGATGAAGCGAGTCCGCATGGGAAACCTAGAGCTTGGCTCCTTGGCCCCGGGGCGACACCGCGCGCTTTCCCCTGGAGAGGTTTCCGCACTGGCCCGTCTCCTCCATTCGGGTGCTCGTAGTAAGCCCTCCTTGGCCTAGCAATCAGCTTCTCGCGAGACTTCGTTTCTCGCTGAACTCATGTATCATCGAACCACAGCGGGGGGAACCCTCACGGGAACCGCATAAATAGGGATTAGGGTAGTGCGCTGAGGCAACGGTGCGTGCTTAGCCTGTCGCTTGGATGCGGCTACGCCATTAGGACCCGTGCGGCCACGGCGGAAAGGGGCAGGAAAGGCAGAATGAACAAGCTTGGTGCGGGACCCGACGGCAGCTCACCTCAGGCGCCATCGGCCGGAGATCCCACCAGTGAGCTTCTGAAAACGAGCCACACGATCGCCGTGGTCGGTCTCTCCAGTCGAAGGCATCGGCCCAGCTACGGCGTGGCTGAGTACCTCCAATCGGTGGGTTACCGCGTGATTCCTGTGAATCCAGCGGAGACACAGGTTCTTGGAGAGAAGTGCTACGCGCGTTTGGAGGACGTTCCCGACACTGTAGACATCGTGGATGTGTTCCGCCGTTCCGAATTCGTCCCCGAGATTGTTGACTCGGCCATCCGCATCAGGGCTCGCGGCGTTTGGATGCAGGAGGGTGTCATGCACCCGGAGGCCGCAGAGCGCGCCCGCAGGGCTGGCCTAGTGGTCATCATGAACGCCTGTATTTTGAAAGAGCACATCAAGCGCTTTCGCCTGCACTAAGAAGCGGGGTCTCACCGCGCGCCCGCTCGCAACCTATTGCAGTGGATACAGCCTCAGCACTCTTTTCCCTGGTTCGGTGACCGCAATCGCATCTTCGCTGGGAGCGATTTGGAAATCGTGAAATTCTAGGCCGTGCAGAATCGAGGAAAACGATTCGTCGTATAGGCCCACCCACAGCAGAATGTTAGATCGGTCGAAGGCTCCCCTTTTGAGCAAAACGCGGCGCTCGTCACGGCTCCATTCGAATCGTCCGTAGCCGGCCCGCACGCGGACGCTCTTCGATGGGTGCTCGGTGTCGATTACGTCGATGTAATCTCCGTCCTCGAAGAACGCAATTTTCGAGCCCGAAGGAGAAAGACTCAGCGCTCCCTGGTAGCTTTCGATATGCGCAACCTCAGTAACGATTTCCTGCAGCAAATCGAGCCGCACAAGCGTTAGTCCCCGCCGTAGCCCTAGGTTTTCTCCAATGGCAAACGCCCGGTTTCTTTTGGCGTCCCAGACGATTGCGTTGAATGTATGGCCTTCAAAGAGGGTGTCCGCCTTACCATCTTCGGGGCGGACCCGTGCAATCCCGTACGGCCCGCCGCCCGTCTGATACACAATGGTTTTGTTGTCTCGAAGCCAGGTCCCGTGAACAGCTTCCTCGATGAAACGGGTCTTCGAGTTCGCGACCTTAATCTCGTGGCCGTCATCATCGAGAAGTGCAATCGCTCTGCCCCCGTTCACGCCTGACAGTGGCTTATCTTCGTCATCACCCAGGTCGCCCTTCTTTTTCGCATCTTTGTCATCAAAACCGGGAGGCGCTTTCTGCAGGCTCATGTTGACTGCGATGCGACGGCCATCGGGAGACCAGACGAGCGATTCGACCGTGTAACCGGCCGGCGGCGGAAATGGCATGAACTTTTCCCCCTCGACGATTCGCTTGGTTTTGCCAGGTCCGGTCGCGACAAAAATGTCGTCGCGCTCGATGATCAGGCGTCGGACCCGCTTCAGGCGAGGGACGGCATAGACGATGGCGTTGTCCGTCGAGATGTCAAAGGCTTGGCAATCTTCCTCGATGACCAGTTTAGGATTGTCCTGGGCTCGTACGAGCACGGGTTCCCAGGCGAGAAGCAACCCGCAGACGATCAGGGCCAGCATCCATATGAATTGCGGACCGCTACGTTCTTTTTTCCCTCCACGGCGGCTTTGGTTCACTCGTTGTTCCTTGCCCCCTGCCTTTTTTTTTGAAGGCGGCGAATTTCGTCAAGCCGCTGGCGGATTCGTCGCTCGAATCCCTGGTCTGTGGGCTGGTAGTAGCAGCGCCCCAGCAAGCCTTCTGGCAAGCACGTCATGTCCGTCACCTTCTCTTCCGCGTTGTGCGCGTACTGATAGCCTTTGCCATATCCAAGATGCCGCATCAGGCCGGTGACCGCGTTTCTTAGATGCAGTGGGACCGGCTCCGCGATCGTTTTCCTAAGATCCTCCTGAACGGCGCCATACGCTGTGTACAGGGCGTTCGATTTCGGCGCCAGCGACAAATAGACCGCCGCTTGCGCCAGCGCGAGGTACCCCTCTGGCGCGCCAATGAAATCGAAGGCTTCCTTTGCGGCGATCGTCACCGCCAGCGCGCCGGGCTCTGCAAGGCCGATATCCTCGCTCGCCATGCGCACCATACGCCGCGCTAGATATAACGGATCTTCACCGGATTCGAGCATGCGAGCCAGCCAGTACAGCGCAGCGTCCGGATCGGAATTCCGCACAGACTTGTGCAATGCAGAAATGAGGTTGTAGTGCTCCTCGCCGGCTTGGTCGTATGGCAGAAGTTTCTTCTGCAAGACGTCCGACAGGCGTTCCTCCGACAGCACTTTGCGGCCCCGAGCATCGGACTCGGTTCCCTGCACGAGCGCCTCGAGAGTGTTATACGCCGCACGCGCGTCACCATTGGCGAGCACGGCGATCCGCTCGAGCACTTTCTCATTGGCCTCGATGTCTTCTTTGCCCAGCCCGCGCGACGAGTCCGCCAGAGCGCGTCTGAGGAGTTCCAAGATCTGTCGCTCGGAGAGCGACTCGAGCACGTAGACCTTCATGCGGGATAGCAGCGGTGCGATCACCTCGAACGACGGATTTTCCGTCGTCGCCCCGATCAACAGAATATTCCCGGCTTCCACGTGCGGAAGAAAAGCATCCTGTTGCGCGCGATTAAAACGGTGGACCTCGTCGACAAACACGATCGTGCGCTGTCCATACCGGCGCACCGCTTCGGCTTGATTCATCACCTCCTTGATCTCTTTGATTCCGGAGAGCACGGCGCTGAAGGGGACGAACTGGGCGCGTGTGCGCTTTGCGATGATCCTCGCCAGTGTCGTTTTTCCGCATCCGGGCGGACCCCAGAAGAGCATGGAGCCCAATTCGTCCTTTTCGATCTGCGTGCGTAAAGGCTTTCCGGGCCCAAGCAGGTCCTGCTGTCCGATAAATTCATCCAGCGTCTGCGGACGCATCCGGTCGGCAAGCGGACGCCCCGCTTGTGGCTCCTGCTCTGGTTCGATGGCGCGAAACAGTTCCATGCTTACCAACCCTCGTTGCTTATGGGCTGCCGAGCGTTCGTTGCCGCGCTGCTTCATAGAGTAAGATCGAAGCCGCAACGCCCGCATTGAGCGACTCCGCATCGCCACACGTTGGAATCGAGATCATGCCATCTGCCGAGTGCGTGATCTCGGCCGGCAAGCCGCCTCCCTCATTGCCTATGAAGATTGCGACGGGGCCGGTCAAGTCCGCCTCGAGCGAAGCTCCTGCTCGGTCGCCAGTGCCCGCGTGCGCCGAAGCGGACGCGTACAATGTGACGTCAGCGAGTTTCAGCTGGGCGATCAGAATCGGGATGGCCATCGCTCGCAGCACCGGGAGCCGCAGGGCTGATCCTGCCGAAGCGCGCAGCGCCTTGGGAGACCAAGGATCCGCCGAGCCGCGCGTAGCGACGACTCCGGTGGCACCGAAGGCCTCGGCCGATCGTATGATCGTCCCCACGTTACCTGGATCTTGCACCGCCGCCAGGACAGCGACCAAAGGTGCGCTTCTCCGCATCGCTCCCGGTCCACGCAAGACATCCTCGATTCCCCACGTGCGCTGCCGAAACAGCGCGGCCACTCCTTGGGGTGCCTCGGTGCCCGTGACGCTCGCGAAAAGCTTGTCGGTCGTCCGCAGGATGCGGTCCACTTCGATGCCTCGCTCGCACTCGCTGGCTGCGCGCAAGACCTGCGCAGCATCCCGCTCTCCGGACTCACTGATGAGAAGCGCCTCGGCCTCGAGTCCTGAGCGCAACGCATCGGCGACCATCTTCGGGCCCTCGACTCCGATGGCCTCGCCCGATTCCGGCCCCTTGCCTTGCAGCGCCGCACGAAAGGTCTTCAGCCACTTGTTTTCGCGGCTGGTGATGAAATGTCGATGCTCGCTACCGGTCGGCAAGGTTGCTTCCCGTCGGTGCCGAACTGGCGACGGAGAAGGTGCCATTTGGCAAGCCTAACAAAACCTATCTCAGTAGGTAAACCCACTGCCCGCTCCGCAGCTCTCTGGGCGGTCCGTTTCCTGAACGCGGGTGCCGAGGGCCCGCTAAGGTCTTGCATTTGTTCGTGTTGCTTTCTCGCGTAAGGCTGCTGTAATCTGTCCCCGAACCGGGATCGTCCCGCGTGAAAGAAAATTGCCTGCTGAAATCCTAAGCGTCTCAGCCGAAACGCCCCAGCGGCATCTCATCCATTATGCCGCGAGCTTCATCGAGCGTGGCCGTGTGATCGCTGCTCCGACCGACACGTTCTACGGCCTCTGCGCCGACCCGTTCAACCTCTACGCGGTTGAACGCGTCTTCCAGCTGAAAGCGCGCCCAGAAACGCGAGCGCTTCCCATTCTTGTCAATTCCATCGAGCAGGCTTTAATGCTCGCGCGCGATGTGCCGGATGCCTTCCTGACCCTGGCGAACAGGTTCTGGCCCGGAGCCCTAACTCTGGTGGTTGAGGCGACACACCGTCTTCCGCTCAAGGTCACGGGCAACACCGGTCGTGTCGCTCTGCGCTGGGCCGACTCGCGCGTGGTCAGCGCGCTGATTGAGGCACTGGGCGGGCCGGTCACCGGCACGAGCGCGAATCTTTCCGGGCGTCCTTCCTGCACCAACGTCGAACAGCTCGTTGAGCAACTTGGGGATCGTCTGCCGCTGATCCTCGATGCGGGCGACACGGGAGGGACTCTCGGATCTACGATTGTCCGAATCGAAGGCGACACATGGTCGATCGCCCGCCAAGGTGCCCTTCCCGATACCGAGATTCACCGCGCGTTCGGCGCGTAAGACGCGCTCGTTGCGGGCGCGATCCTCAGCTCGATGCTATCGAGAAAATCATAATCGCCGCCCGGCGGAATGGCGATCCCTGTGACTCGGTCCCTATGCACGCACACGTTGTCGTAATACCACAGGTCGATGTAGGGTTCATCCTCGGCGATGATTTTCTGAATTTCTGAGAGGATTGCCTTGCGCTTTTTCTGGTCCATTTCCAGGCCCTGCTGGTGGAGCAGCGTATCGAGCTCGGGGTTGTGGTAGTGGCCTCGATTCGCTCCATCCGGCGGCATACGCTGCGAGCTGAAAACGTAATCGAAAATGTCGGGATCGTCGTTGGTGAAGCCCGTCCAGCGAAGCGTGTAAAGTTGAAAACTTCCGCGGCCGATGTCTGAGAAAAATGTCGCGCTTTCGAGCGGCCTGAGTGCGAGATCGACGCCGACATGCTTCCACTGTTCCCCCAAGGTCTCTGCGAGCAGTCGCGTTGATTCCTCCGTCGAAGTTTTCAGCGTCAGATGAAACCGGACACCGCCCGAATCCTCGGGGTAGCCTGCACGGTCAAGAAGCTGCTCCGCCTGTTGCGGATCATAGGGGTACTGTTTTACGTTCGCCTCGTAGGCCCAGTGGTTCGGCGGCAGCAAGCTATTCGCCGGACGCGCCTTCCCCCGCAGCAAGTACTGAATGACGGCATCGCGATTGGTCGCATAGGCAAGCGCCTGCCGCACGTCTCGCTTGGCCAGAATGGGATCGTCGAAATTGAAGGCAACGTAGGCGAGCTCGGTACCTGGCTCCTCTTCCACAGCGATCTCTCGCTGCTTCTTGAGCGTTACAACCATGTCGGGGGTCAAAGAATTCACGCCACCAATATCCGCCGTGCCCTTGCGTAACTCGAGCGCCCGCACGATAGCCTCCGGCACGATGCGAAAATGTATGCGGTCGACCTTGGGCACTCGCCCGAAGTAATCGGGGTTGCGCTCGAGAAGGATCTCCTCATCCGGCGTCATGCTCACGAAACGAAACGGCCCTGTTCCTATGGGGCGGCGCGCCGGTTCCTCGTGCGACTCCTGCGGAACAATGCCGATCGCCAGCCGCGACAGGTTCAGCAAGAATGAAGAGTATGGCTCGCTTAAATGGACGATGACGGTTCGATCGTCGGGAGCCTCGACCGAGACAATGCGCTTGAATGCTCCGCGCTTGGGGGTTGGCACGACACCGGTAAGAATGGAATCGATCGTGAACTTCACGTCGGCTGAGGTGAAGGGTCGTCCGTCGTGAAATTTCACGCCACGCCGCAGATGAAACACGTACGTGACGGGATCGGGCATCTCCCACGTCTGCGCGAGGTCGGGAACCACGTTCATTTGCGCGTCACGCTGAACGAGGCCGTCAAAGATCAAGCCGTCCAAATCCTCTGACTGTGCATCGATCCCAATGCGCGGATCGAGATTGGTGGGCATGGACTCGATCAGGAAATTGACCGTGCCGCTCTCACCCGTGCCAGGTGATCTTTGGCAGCCTGTCGTCACGGCCGCCATCATCAGCGCGCACAAAAGCGTGAGCCGCCCGCGAAACCGAGGTTCTTCCTCTTTCCGCAATTCGAAATCCGTGACCGCTCCCCGCTTGCGGCTAGTTGCGGCTTTTCGGCTTGCTCCTACACCCTTGTACGATCTTGCCGAGTACAGCCGCGTGTCTTGCTCCCGTTGCTGACGGCACATTGCTGGGCCGTCCGTGGTAGGTTTCGTAGGCGAGCAACGCAAAACCGAACGCTTCCTTCGCCTCCACGGGCACGCCAAATCGGCTTGCGGGTACGACCTCAATGCCCGGCAGAGACGCGGCGAGCTGTGCCATCATCAGTGGGTTGCGCGCCCCACCCCCGGCGACAATTAACTCATGAATCTGCGCCCGCGGGATGACGAATCTTCGGAAGGCGTCCGCGACCGACAGCGGGGTAAACACCGTTGCAGTCCTCACGACATCTGCGTTCCCCGCATGGTGGTGGTGGCCCCAGGCCAACAGCATCTGAGCATATGTCGCTCCGAAAAGTTCC
This sequence comes from uncultured Acidobacteriaceae bacterium, assembly GCA_964407845.1. Classification (GTDB taxonomy): domain Bacteria; phylum Acidobacteriota; class Terriglobia; order Acidiferrales; family UBA7541; genus Palsa-295. Next base: position 18,501 of record CAYOXF010000001.1, read on the forward strand.
CGTCCGGTCGATTTCGGAGGCTTTTTCCGGAGATAGGGCTCGCGCATCATGCGCACCAGCAGCTCTGGAATCGTGCGCCCGCTTAAGGCAAAGCGGGCATCGCGGTCGTATGACGCCTTGCCTCGGGTGATTCTCTCCATCAGCGCATCGACGATCATGTTGCCCGGTCCGGTGTCGAATGCAAACACGTCCCCAGGACGAGAACCTGGGGGGATGACCGTTACGTTGGCGATTCCGCCTATGTTCAAGGCGACACGCCCACGCAACCGATCGCGATATAGCAAGTAGTCCACAAACGGAATCAGGGGTGCTCCTTGACCGCCCGCGGCCATATCCGCGGTGCGAAAGTCGCCGATGGTAGTAATGCCCGTACGCTCGGCAATCACACTGGTTTCGCCGATCTGCAGCGTGGAAGGCGCGCGCACTTTGCCTTGAAATCGGGCCGACGATCCGAGGTGGAATACGGTCTGCCCGTGCGAGCCGACGAGTGAGATGGTCCCAAGCGCCACTCTCCAGTGCTTGCACGCGCGGATGGCCGCATGGGCGAACGCCTCACCCACCAGGAAATTCAGTTCGCTGATTTCCGCGGCGGTCGTTTCCGAGCCGTTCGCCAGTCGCAGGATCCTTCGCCGCAGGTAGTCGGGGAAGGGAACCTGGTAGTGCCCTTCGAGGTGTGTGACGAGGTTCGGCACAGCACCCTTTATCTCGACCAGGGCCACGTCGATGCCATCTGCAGATGTACCCGACATCATACCTAGCACGCGCATCGCTACACCCAAGTTACCGGAAGCCGCCCCCTGACAACGAAAAGCCCGCCGCTAGTGAACGTACGATCCTCATGGGAACATCGAACGCACGACCGCATGCTTTGGACGACAATCTTGCGATTAGCCCTTCTTCTCGGATCACTCCAGCTGCTTTTGCAGTTCTGCCAGCAGATTGAGTGCTTCGAGCGGCGTCAGACGGTTCAGATCCGCCTCCCGCACGGCACGAACCACCGATTGGTCGATCGCAGCAAAGCTGGTTTGTTCTGCCGCGGGCCTGACAGCTCCAGAAGAGAGCTCTTGTGTCAGCTTTTCCTCGCGCCGCTCGTGACGGCGCAGGATCTCTCGTGCGCGTACGATGACGCTGTTCGGCAGGCCCGCAAGCCGCGCCACCTCGATGCCGTAACTCTTGTCCGCGCTTCCTGGCTCGACCCGCCGCAGGAAGACGATCTCGTGTCCTGCCTCCTCCACCGAGACGTGGACGTTCTTCACTCCCGCCAGCAACTGCTCGAGCTCGGTCAGCTCATGGTAGTGCGTAGCGAAAAGCGTTCGCGGCCGCGCGCCGGCATGCAGCGCCTCCGCCACAGCCCAGGCAATTGACAGCCCGTCAAATGTCGCAGTCCCGCGACCGACCTCGTCCAGAAGCACCAGACTGGCGGGGGTCGCCGTGTTCAAGATCGCCGCTACTTCGCTCATCTCCACCAGAAAAGTGGAACGGCCCCGGGCCAGGCTATCGGAGGCACCGATACGCGTGAAAATGCGGTCAAGGAGCGGTAGTTGCGCTCTTGTCGCGGGCACGAACGAACCCATCTGCGCTAGGATGGAAATCAGCGCCGTCTGGCGCAGGTAGGTCGACTTACCGCCCATGTTGGGTCCGGTAATCACGACCAGAAACTGCGATTCGCCGTCCAGGTACAGGTCGTTTGGGACGAACCGCTCACCTCGTTCTTCGAGCAGTTTCTCGACCACCGGATGCCGTGCCCCCGCGAGCAGCAGCACACCGCGCCGACCCTGTTTGGCGACTTCATCTTCGGTAAATTCCGGTCGTACATAGTTTCGCGCCGCCGCGATCCTTGCGAAACTCACTAATACGTCGAGTTGCGCGATCGCTGCCGCCGCCCCCCGCAACCGTCCCGCGTGCTGGGCGATCTCCTCGCGGATCTCGGCATACAAGTGCCGCTCGATCTTGAGCGCCGAGTCTTCGGCAGACAGCACTTTGCGTTCGTGGGCCTTCAACTCATCCGACGTAAAGCGTTCCGCGTTGGCGAGCGTTTGTTTGCGTTCGTAGTCTGCCGGAACGAGCGCGAGGTTGGGCTTCGAAATCTCAATGTAGTAGCCGAATACTTGGTTGTAACGAATCTTCAGAGACGCAATGCCGGTTCGTTTTCGTTCCCGCTCCTCCATCTGGGCGATGAGTTGACGCCCCTGCTTGAGGATGTCGCGCAGCTCATCCAGTTCCGCGTGGAATCCCCTTCGAATCACGCCAGGTTCGTTCGCCAGCGCCGGAGGATCGTCGGCGATACCTCGCGCGATCACATCGCGGACATCGGCCATTTCGTCCATCTGCTGGTGCAATCGAAAAAATCTGGAAGAGGCCGCATCTCCCGTTTCGTCCAGGCCGAGGCCTCGGATCAGGGCCCGCACAGAGGGAATTTTCGCAAGCGACGCTCCGAGGGCGAGTAGATCCCGCGGCGTGGCGATTCCCAGCGTCACACGGCTGGCCAGGCGCTCTAGATCGAGAATGCCCTCCAGTTCCTTATGGATTTCCTCGCGCGCCACGGTTTGAGATTTCAGGCGTGCCACGGCGCCAAGCCGCTCCTCAATTTCAGCCCGTGAAATTTCCGGCCGGAGGATCCATGCCCGCAGCAACCGCGCCCCCATGCCCGTCGCGGTTTCGTCGATTGCCGAGACCAACGTCGCAGAGCGGTCCTCTCCTGCTGCCGGTTCGACGAGTTCTAGATTGCGGGCCGTCACCTGGTCGAGCACGAGGGCGTTTTGCTGCTCGTAGTAAGAGACGCGATCGAGGTGTTCAAGGCCCGTGCCGGCCGGGCGAAGTCCCAGGGGCACGGCGGTCGCTTCAGGCTGGGTGGCGCTGATTGCCGAGGTCTCATGCAGGTAGTGAACGATTGCGCCGGCCGCCGCGATGGCTTGGGGATGATTGGCCAGTCCAAATCCCTCCAAGGCAGCTACGCGGAAGTGATTTTCGAGCTGGCGTGCGGCGTAGCTCGTTTCAAAAACCCAGTCGTCCAACCGGGTTTCAACCGCTCCGCCTTTCGATTCCGGCAAGGCGTGGTGTAGCGGGTCTGTCTCTTTAAACAGGGTCACCGGCCGCGAAATTAGGATCTCCCGGGGCCGCAGCAATTCCACCTCCTCCCTGAGTCTGGCCTCAGCCGTGTCTCCGGCGAACTCGGTGGCGCGGAATTCGCCCGTCGATAAGTCAACATAGGCCAGCCCAATGCGGACCTGAGACGAACGACTCAGAGCACCTCCGGCCGCTGCGGCGCTGGCCGTCGCGCTTCGTGCGATGGCTGCAAGAAAATTGTTCTCTTTCGGATCGACGAGCTGGCCACTGATGGCCGTTCCCGGGGTCAGAACGCGAATCACCTCGCGTCGCACGAGCTTTTTACCCGGACCTGGTTCTTCCATCTGCTCGCAGATCGCCACCTTGTGCCCCGCCTGGATCAGCCGGGCAATGTATCCATCGGCAGCGTGGTACGGAACCCCGCACATCGGCACTGGCTCGCCTCTCTCCTTATTGCGTGCCGTCAAGGTGATCTGAAGGATCCGCGAAGCAGTGACCGCATCGTCATAGAAGAGTTCGTAGAAATCGCCGAGCCGAAACAGCACGAGAGCCGCTGGATGGTGCTTCTTGACGGTGTGGTATTGCTGCATCAACGGCGTGGTGGATTCTGTCATAGGCACGATTGGGGTCCGCGGTCGAGCGATTATGTGTCCCGCACGGTCCTTTGGCAACATGGTTCGTTTGTGCTTCTGAGAGTCGGAGGAGTGAAGCCAGTTATACTCTGCCCATGGCTCACAGGAGCACGGTTCGGGAAATCGAGGTCAAGCTTCCGATCGCAGATCTGCCCGGTCTCATCGGCAAATTGCGTCAGATGAAGGCGGTCTGTCAGGGCCGGGTTTTCGAGCGAAATTCGCTCTACGACACGGCCACGCAGGACTTCCGCCGCCGAGGGCTCCTCCTCCGTCTGCGCACCCGGAGGCCAGCTCCCTCCGGGCACGTTGCCGGAGGCCCGCGGCAAGCGGTTATCACGTCGAAGGCTCCCGTTCCCGCTTCCAGGTCGCGTTACAAAGAGAAGCTCGAAAGAGAACTGATCGTTGCTAGCCTGCGACGATGGCGCGGGCGGCTCCTCCTGTTGGGATTCCGGCCAGGCTTTTGCTATGAACGATACCGGACGACCTTTCGGCTCCCCGGTCTCCACGTCGAGGTCGACCAAACCCCCATTGGCACGTTCCTCGAGCTCGAAGGAGCTCCCCGAGCGATCGACCGGGCCGCGCGCGCGCTCGGGTTTTCGCCTCGCGACTATATACAGAGCACGTATTGGGAGCTTTTTCAGGCCCAACGGAGCCATCGCGGCTGGTTTTCAAAGAATATGCTGTTCGGCGCAAGAAAATCGCGCAGGACTGCACTCTTGCCTTGACAAATCCCTGAACTGCATTTACTAGTCAAGCCGAGGGTCAACGTCTCGCTATGGGAGAGCGTTCGTCCAATTCAGAGCCTGGGGCTGGCTGCCCGGCCGGTCCGGTGAGGATTCCCCGGAGGGAAGCAGCCAGCGCGAGGTTCCTTTTCGGTCATCGGCCCTGTGCTGAGCGAAACCTGCGCGGCTGGTTCGCCGACTGGGTACGCGGGGGCAGGGAGACGCGGCCCGGCCTGATCTAGTCGAGGGCGGTTTTTCATCTGCCCGTGGCCGGGTCGATCGCCGGTCCCGGGCTTTTTTTTCGTCTGGAGGATTCACATGGTGCACGCAACGGAGGTTTTGGGAGCCGAGACATACGATTCCGCTGGCAACTTCGTCGGCCGCGTGAAGGAGATGTTCATCGTTCCGGATGAACAGCCCAACCGTGTTTCGCGCCTGCTGATT
>CAYOXF010000002.1:0-9309 GCA_964407845.1 uncultured Acidobacteriaceae bacterium
ACCGATCGGCCGCACCCCGCGCTCCAATCCGGCAACCTATCTGAAAGCATTCGATGCAATCCGTGAAGTCTACGCGGCGACACCTGACGCTCGCAAACGCAATCTGACCGCGGGCCATTTCTCATTTAATATTCCTGGGGGACGCTGCGAGGCATGCCAGGGCGACGGCACTGTGACGGTCGAGATGCGTTTTCTCGCCGATGTAGAGCTGGTGTGTGAAGAATGCCGTGGCACGCGCTACAAAAGCAGCGTGCTCGACGTACGGTACAGGGACAAGAACATCCACGAAACGCTGCAGATGACCGTCCGCGAGGCCCTGGGGTTTTTTGCGTCGCATCCGAAGGTGACTTCGCGGCTGCGCGTCCTCGAGGAAGTCGGCTTGGGATACTTGCGCCTGGGCCAGTCCGGGACGACTCTATCGGGCGGTGAGGCGCAGCGCCTGAAGCTTGCAGCCCATCTCACTCGACAGGACAACCAAGGCATTTTGTACATTTTCGATGAGCCCACCACGGGCCTTCATTTCGATGACATTCAGAAGCTGCTGACCGCTTTTCGCAAGCTCATTGACGGCGGCGCTTTTGTGCTGATCATCGAGCACAACCTAGACGTGATGAAGTCCGCCGACTGGATTATCGATCTTGGGCCGGAGGGTGGAGACCGAGGGGGGCGTGTGGTCGCCGCGGGAACTCCGGAGCAGGTAGCGCGCAATTCGCAATCGCACACGGGTAAATTTCTGGCGCGTGTGCTGAATCATCGCAACGGCGCCCATTCGGACCATTCAGCGAAATCAGGAGCCGAAACAGAGCATCGCCCTCAGCCGGATGATTCAAGGCGGTAACAGATCGCCGCTTAGGAAGAACATGGCACGGTTCTTGAAATCCCTCAGCTGCTGCGCGCTCTACCTCTTGTTCGGCTCTCTCAGCCAAGTCCCTGCCCAGAGCTCCGGCTCTACCAAGCGGCACATTCCTCCCGATGCCACTGCGCAAGAGCTTAACCGCCTGCTCGTAGCGGCTGCCGACGCCGTCAAAAAGCAGGACTTCGAAACCGCCGTACAGGATTATCAGGATTACCTTGCCAAAAAGCCGGATGACGCCTCGGTCCACTACAACCTCGGCTACACCTACACGGCGCTCGAACGTCCCGATGACGCGAAGGCCGAGTACGAGAAGGCCATCGCCCTCGAACCCGCGAACCCACAAATGGAACCGGCTTACCGAAATCTGGGTATGACGTTGCTGGCGAAAGATCCCGCAGCGGCCATCGATCCGCTTGAACGTGCAGCTGAATTGCAGCCACAGGACGCTCAGGCCAAGTGGCTTCTTGGCACGGCGCTGGAAAGGAGCGGTAAGCTTGGACCCGCGATCGAACAGTTCGAGGCCGCGCGGAAGCTGGATGATCACGATGTCCGGATCAACGCCTCTTTGGCATATGCACTGTTGAGCGCCGGGCGCTTTGCGGAGGCCGAAGCCGCGTACCGCACTACGCTAGCCTTAAATCCCGAGGGTGCGACGCTGCGCCAAGCTCACCTCGGCCTGGCGAACAGCCTCGTCGAGCAAAAGAAACTAGCGGAGGCAGTGCCGGAACTTGCGGCCTACCTCGAACTGGCACCGAATGATACAGCCGTGCGGATCGAACGGGCCTCGGCCCTCGTCGATCTCGGCAAAGACGACGACGCTCTGGCGGAACTCGATCGAGCGGCTGCGGCGGGGCCCGAAACCCTCGAAGCGCTGAAACTGCGTTCGCAGATCTATTGGGAACGGAAGCGCTACGACGATGCCATCCCCGTCCTAGAAAAAGCGGTGGCACTGGCCCCGCATGATGCGAATATGGCGGACCGACTCGGTCGCGTCTATTTGGAGAAGAAGGACTATCCCAATGCCCTGCATTGGCTGGTCGCAGCTTACGATATGAACCCGGCCGCAAACGACCTGCTCGGCGAGGTGGTCGAGGCGGAGTACTTAAACAAGAACTACGCGCTCGCCCTCTCAGCTCTCGATGCGCTTTCCAAACGCGAGGAGCTCCCCGCGACTAGCTGGTACCTCCGAGCCACTTGTTACGACAAACTCGGTCAGCTTTTTGACGCGCTCGACGCTTACCAGAAGTTTCTTCAGTTGAACAAAGACGAAAACAGCGATATGTACTTCGTATCTACTTCCCGCGTCCGCACGCTGACCCGTGAACTGAAAGACAAAAAGAGGTAAAGCCTTGCGCTCGTTCGCCGCAACCTGTGGGGCTGTATTTTGGGCCGCGACACTTTTCGCGGCACTCCTCGGCGCACAAGATCGCACTGCCGACCTGCGCTCGCGGTTCGAGCGCGAGACCAACCCCGTTCAAAAGGCGAAGCTCATGCCCGAGCTCGGCCAAGCGGAATTCCAGCAGATTCGAAAAGAAGCGGAGGCCTACCATCTTTCCCAAGCCCTGGAACTGCTGCGTCAATACGACGCCCAGGTGGCGCTGTGTGTAAAAGGCCTGGCGAGCACGAACGTGGACCCTGAAAAGCACCCCTCCGGCTTCAAGCAGTTGCAGATCTCCGTGCAGGAATCGCTGATGCGCATCGATGCGCTGCTCCCTCCGATGACCAGCGACGAGCAAGCACCCTTCCTCGAGGTACGCAAGGATCTGGACGCAGTGAACCGTCATCTCATCGACCAACTCTTCCCAGGCCGAACACCTCCACCGAAGCCCGACAAAATCGTACAATAGAGGTCGGATGGCACATCGAATCCTCATCTTCTGGCTTTTGTTGGCGACATGGATGGCAGTCGCGACGCCTGTACCAGCGGGTCAATTCGAGCCGAGGGATTACCTGAGCAGCGAAGAGGCCGACAAGATTCGAGATGCAGATACCCCATCGGCACGGATCAAACTCTATCTGTCTTTTGCCGAGGACCGCTTGAAGAAGTTCGATTACGAACTCAATCGGACGCCCTCTCAGCGGGATCGAACAGAAATCTTGAACACCCTTCTGAACGGGTACGCGGGCTGCGTAGATGACGGCGCCGACCAGATTGCCATGGCCCGCGAGAAACAGATGGATATACGAGCGGCTTTGAAGCTGATGCACGCCAAGTACACCGAATTTCTCAACCAGCTCCAAAAATATGACAAGGACGGCAAGGACCTTGACACGTACCGAGACACGCTGAAAGATGCGATCCAAGGCACTCAGGATGCGCTATCGGATGTGGACGAGGCTCAGAAGGAAATGCTGCCTGCTCCTGTTCGGAGGAAACCTTCTTGACGTCCGGGTCGGTCCGCAAGCACGTTCCGGGCGGTGAACAGATCTTCCGGCGAATTTACACGCGCCTCGGCTGCGAAGGCCGTCCACCACATTTCGTGATCGAGTATCACCCTTACGCCGAGCTAACCCATACGATCCGACTGCGGGAAGATACGGCGCACGTTCGACTCTCCGATGCATTGAAACCCGCGCCTCGTGCCATCATCGAAGCCGTCGCCGCGATTTTGCTGGCGCGCCTCTACCACAGACGCCTGCCGATTGACTTGCTCGAGCGCTACCGCCGTTTCTCCTATGCCCGATCCACACGCCGCCGGCTGTGGTTGCTGCGTCAGCGTCGTGCCCGAAAGATGGAGGATCGGCCTACCGGACGCCACCACGATCTGGCGCTTCTGTTTGCATCGCTGAATCGTCACTATTTCGACGATTCCCTGCCCCAGCCGCGGCTGGGGTGGAGCAAGCGGGCATGGAGAAGCCAGCTGGGGTCGTTCGATCCGGCCCTGAATCAGATCGTGCTCGGCCGCCAGCTCGATCACCCTCGCGTTCCAAGCTATGTCGTTTCCTATGTGCTCTATCACGAGATGCTACACGTGAAGCACCCGATGCGATTCAACCGCTGTCGCCGTACTTCTCATTCCGGCCAGTTCCGCCAGGAAGAAAAGCGGTTTGAGCACTATGGCCGAGCCATGCGCTTCTTGGCCTGTTTCCGGTAGCCTTCCGGAGCTACTGGCCCGTGAGTTTTTCTATTTTCTTCTCGATCTTTTTCTGGTCAGGAGCGCTCGGAAAGACCTGCAGGTATTCTTTGTAGTATTTCACGGCAGCGGCGGAGTCACCTTTCTTCTCATAGACCTCAGCTAACATCAGGCGCGGCTTGGCCAGCTTCGGCTTGAGACGGATGGCCTCCTCCAGGCGAGGAATGGCGGCGTCAGGGTCGCCTTTGTGAATGTAGTAGGAGGCTACTTCCATGTCCTCCTCTGCGGAGGATGGAGTTGGCGGGGCGTCGGAGTCATCCTCCTGCGCCTGCCCCTTCGTGTCGTTAGGCGATTTTCCCGGAGGAGTTGAATTCGGCTTTTGCTGCGCGGCGAGTACTGGCGCTAGCACCAGCAGGCTGCACAGGAGAACCACAACTATGTTCGGCCGCATCTCACGCCTCGCCGAGCTTAGAATACGTTTGCTATCATAAGCGTTCGATCCCAAGGAAATTCCGCGTCGGGCGCATCTACTCCTTGGTTATTTTAGCGCGCTGCCCATGGAACTCCTCGAAAAAGTCGATCAACTTCCCCTTCAGCCCGGCGTGTACTTATTTCAAGATGCGAGGGCGACAACGCTCTACGTGGGCAAAGCGCGGTCGCTTAGGCATCGCGTCAAATCCTACTTCCTCCAGTCGCGCTGGCAGGACGCCAAAACCGGTTCTCTCGTCCGCGAGATCGCCGATGTCCAATACATCGTTGTCGACAACGAGCGCGAGGCGCTGGCACTCGAAAACAATCTAATCAAACAACATAAGCCCAAGTTCAACATCCTGCTGCGAGACGACAAAACCTACCCATATATCCGTTACACCGTGTTTGAGACCTATCCACGAGTCTACGTGACGCGACGGCTCGCGAAGGATGGCTCGATCTACTTCGGGCCGTATTTTCCTGCGAGCCTCGCGCACCGGCTCGTCCATCTGATCCACAAGCATTTCTTGGTGCCGTCATGCACCGTGGATCTCGATCAACCTCATCCGCGGCCTTGCTTGCAATACTACATTCACCGCTGCCTCGGCCCCTGTGCCGGTCTCGTAAGCGAGGAACGCTACCGAGAGGCGGCACGGGACGTCCGTCTGTTTTTGGAAGGGCGCCGGAACGATTTGACGCAAAGTCTCACAGAGAGGATGGAGCGCTCCTCGGACGAGCAGCGTTACGAAGAGGCGGCCGGCTACCGCGATTTGCTTCGTACGCTCGGAGAGATGGAGGAGCGCCAGAAAATCGCCGCAGCGCAAGGTGATGACACCGACGTGCTCGCTTGGTATGCGGAGCCGCCGCAGGTTGCCGTCAATCTCTTCCATCTGCGGGGGGGCCGCGTCGTCGACCGGCGGGATTTCTACTGGGAAGATCTTGAAGAATTTACTCCCTCTGAATTCCTTCCGTCCTTGCTCAAGCAACTCTATCTGGACGCCGCCTACCTGCCCCGCTACATCCACGTGCCCGTGGAGTTTGAGGAGTGCGCGCTACTGGAAGACGTTTTGACCGAAAATGCCAGACACCGCGTCGAAATTCTCCATCCGCGGCGGGGTCAAAAGCACGCCTTTCTCGAGCTGGTCGAACGAAACGCCAAGCATTCCTTCGTTCAGCGCTTTCGCGTGCTTAAGCCGAGCTCGAAAGCGATTGCGGAAGCCCTGGAGTCTGTGCTGGGCCTTCCCGAGCCTCCCAAGCGAATTGAATCGTTTGACGTTTCGCACATCCAGGGATCCGACACGGTTGCTTCGATGGTCGTGTGGGAGGACGGCCGGATGAAAAAAGCCGACTACCGCAAATTCATCATTCGTGGTGAGCGGATGGCAGAAGGCCGCGAAAAATCGGAAGGCCTGCTCCGCGATGACTTTGCAAGCATGCGCGAGGCCGTCGAACGGCGATATCGCCGTCTTCGCGACGAAAGCAAACCGATGCCGAGCCTGGTTCTGATCGACGGCGGCATTGGCCAACTGCACGCCGCTGCGGAGGCCCTTGAGAAACTCGTGGTCATCAATCAGCCGCTCGCGAGCATCGCCAAGAAAGAGGAGATTCTCTACGTGCTCGGCCAGGAAGAGGACCCCATCGTCTTGGAGCGCCACTCGCCCGTCCTGCACTTGATCCAGCAGATTCGGGACGAAACGCATCGATTTGCTGTCACCTTTCACCGTCAGCGGCGCTCGAAACTTCGCATCCGTACGGCACTCGTCGAAATCCCCGGTGTGGGCGAGCGCACCGCGCAAAAACTGCTCCGTCGCTTCGGCAGCGTGGCGCGGCTCAGGCAACTAACACTCGACGATCTGGCTGCCGAACTGGGCCGTCGACAAGCACAACGCGTCTTCGATGGCTTGCACGAAACGGCCGCGCGCCGTACCGAAGCATCCTAAGCGCCTCGCTATTCTCGCCCGCTCATGTCGAGCGGGTCTGCAAACTTGTCGGACGCACAGCCTTGCCTGTACTGAGAGTGCTATGCTACTGTGACACTCGGAGGTGTGCAATGGCAGACAACGTCGGCTCCAAAGTGAGCTTCTTTCTCGTGGGTTTGGGAATTGGCGCACTCATCGGCATTCTTTTTGCGCCGAAATCTGGCGAAGAGACACGTGAATACCTTTCTTCCAAGGCGGACGAAGGCAGAGAATATGCGCAGAGGAAAGCGCGAGAGCTTCGCGAGCGCGCCGAAGACCTGATCGAGCGGAGCAAGGAAATCATGGCGCGGCAGAAGGAAGCGGTCAATTCCGCCGTCGACGCTGGCAAGGAAGCGTACAAGCGCGAGGCCAAGGCTTCGTAATCGTCTGGAGACCAGATGTCGGGCTGGCTCGAAGCATTTATCGCAGTCGCTACAATCGCGATCGTCATTCAGATGGCGATTCTGCTGGCCATCTTCTTGCAAATGCGCGCCACAGCCCAGCATTTCGAGCGGATCGCTGGGCAGCTGCAGGCGCGGGTGGACCCAATTCTCGTCCGCGCGAATCGCATCTTGGATGATTCCGAGGACCGCGTCCGCACCATCATGAGCAACGCGGCGGAGCTCACGGAAATCGCTCGGAGCCAAGCGCAAAAAGTGGACCGCGTCTTCACCGAGGCGGTCGAACGGCTGCGCATACAGGTCGTGAGGGCTGACCAAATCCTGACCGGCACGCTCGAAGTGATCGAAGAGGCCGGCTCGACTGTCCGCACCAAACTCTGGCAACCCTTCCACCAAGCCTCTGCCATTCTAAAGGGCGTCAAGGCGGGACTCGACTTTATCCGCGGCCAGCGGCGCCCCCAGCCGGATCGCACGACGCAGGACGAAGAGCTCTTTATCTAGAGCAAGCCTTATCCCTCTGGATTGGCATAGGCACGACCCACTACGTAGCGATCCAGCCCCCACCTAGGACGAGCTCACCCGAGTAGAATACTGCAGCCTGGCCAGGCGTGATCGCGCGCTGCGGTTCGAGGAAGTTGATACGTGCGGTGGTGGCATCGAGCGGGGTGACCTCGGCCTCGGCAGGTTCGTGACGATTGCGGATGCGGACACGAGCTCGCACGGGAACTTCCGGCGCAACGAAGGCAATCCAGTTTACACTGCGAACTTCGCAACTGCGGCGCCGCAGTTCTCCGTCCTCGCCAACCACGACGCGATTGTTCTCTGAATCGAGTGCCACCACATACATCGGGCGGCCCACAGCAAAACCGAGTCCCTTGCGCTGACCCACGGTGAAATTCTGAAGACCGTTATGTCGGCCAATTACGGCCCCGGATGTTGTCACGACTTCACCAGGTCCACCCAATCCCCCGGCGCCATCCGATCCCTGTTCCTCCCTATAGCTCTCGATAAAACGGACGTAGTTTCCTTCGGGAACGAAGCAGATTTCCTGGCTCTCGGGCTTTTCCGCAACTGGTACGGCGAGGCGCCGAGCGATGTGGCGTACCTCGTGCTTCGTTAAATCGCCCAGCGGAAAATCGCTTCGTGACAGTTGCTCCTGGGTAAGGCCGAACAGGAAGTAGGATTGATCTTTCGATTGGTCAACGGCCTGTAGCAATTCGTAGCGTCCCGAGTCTAGATTCTGGCGAATGCGGGCGTAATGGCCCGTGGCGATCCGCCCGGCACCGATTTGGCGGGCCGTTCGCAACAGCAGATCGAACTTGACGTCATTGTTGCAGTGCGTGCAAGGAATCGGGGTGCGGCCAGCCAGGTAGTTCTCGACAAACGGGCGTACGACGGCCTGTTCGAATTCAGGTTCGAAATTGACCACGTAGTACGGAATGCCGAGATGCTCAGCCACTCGTCGCGCGTCATAGACGTCGTCGAGCGAACAGCAGCGGTGTCGCCTTAAACCACCCCTCTCGAGCTGCGGTAGGCGGCGCTGGTTCCAAAGCTGCATCGTGAGACCGATGGCCTCAACGCCCCGCTCACACAGCATCGCCGCTACGGTCGAGCTATCGACGCCACCGGACATGGCCACGGCGACCGGCGTGGTGGCTGGCTCAGTCGCGTCGCGTTCGACCTCGCATTGGGCGGCCGTCGTCATGGTTCAGCGAGCGGCGGCCACGTGTGGCTCGCGCGGCGAGAGTCTACGAATCCGTTCGACTGCCGCCGGAATCACAGAAATCACGTAATCGATTTCCTCCGAGGTCGTCGGACGGCCGAGACTGAAGCGAAGAGTCGAACGCGCCTCGTCGCGCGACAAACCCACGGCTAGGAGAACGTGAGAGGGCTCGGTTGAACCGGAGGAACACGCCGCGCCCGTTGAGCAGGCGATGCCTTGAAGATCGAGTGAGATCAACAGCGCTTCGCCCCCGGCGCCGGGAAAAGACATGCTCGTTGTATTGGGGACGCGATGAGCACGGTCACCGTTTACACGCGCTCGGGGAATCCGCTCGAGCAGAGCCGTTTCGAGACGATCGCGCAGCCGACGGATACGCTCGGAATCCTCAGCGAGCAGATTGCGTGCGAGTTCGGCCGCCTTGCCCATGCCGACAATACCGGGCACGTTTTCCGTGCCGGGTCGACGGTCACGCTCAGCGTGCCCGCCGAAAAAGCGGGGAGCCAGCGGTGTCCCGGTGCGAACGTAGAGCGCGCCCACACCCTTGGGGCCGTAGAACTTGTGTGCGGAAATCGAAAGCAAATCAACGCCCAGGCATTCCACATGCAGGGCCACCTTGCCCGCCGACTGGACTGCGTCAGAGTGGAAGCGAACACCCGCCTCGGAAGCAATGCGCGCGATTTCCTCAATCGGCTGAATGACCCCTAGCTCGTTATTGGCGTGCATGACACTGACGAGAACAGTTTCCGGGCGCAACGCGCGCCGAATCTCTTCCGGATCGACGATGCCCTGCGAGTCCCGTATGGGCACGGTCGTGACATCGATTCCC
>CAYOXF010000003.1:0-42388 GCA_964407845.1 uncultured Acidobacteriaceae bacterium
TGCGGTGCACCAAGGACGCAAGCGAAAATCTTGCCCGAGCCTGCGAAAAAATCCGCGAGGCAGCTAAGCGCGGCGCCCAGATCGTCTGCACGCACGAGCTGTTTCGCAACGAATACTTTTGTCGGACGGAAGATGCGGCACTGTTCGATTTGGCAGAAGCCGTTCCGGGACCGGCAACCGACGCATTAGCAAAGGTCGCCCGCGAAAACACAGTTGTACTCGTCGCATCTTTGTTCGAACGGCGCGCCGCCGGGATCTATCACAATACCTGCGCGGTGATCGACGCGGACGGCTCGTTCCTTGGCAAGTATCGCAAGATGCATATCCCCGACGATCCCCTTTACTATGAAAAATTCTATTTCACGCCGGGCGATCTCGGTTTTCCCAACTTCGATACGCGCTACGGTCGTATCGCCGTGCAGATTTGCTGGGATCAGTGGTACCCGGAGGGCGCGCGCGCGGTTTCTCTGGGCGGTGCGGGCGTGATTTTTTATCCCACGAGTATCGGCTGGCATCCCAAGGAGAAAGCCGAATTCGGCGCGGCGCAACTCGATGCCTGGCGCACCATTCAGCGCGGCCATGCAATCGCCAACGGCGTCTATGTCGCAGTCGTAAATCGTGTAGGTTATGAAGGCGATCCGGCCAAGGGAGATCCGGGGATTGATTTCTGGGGGAACTCCTTCGTGGCGGATCCGTTCGGGCAGGTGGTTGCCGAAGCGTCGAACGATCAAGAGGAAGTGCTCGTCGTCGAATGCGACCCCGCTAAGAGTGAGGACACGCGGCGCAATTGGCCGTTTCTGCGCGATCGCCGCGTTGACGCGTATGAGCCGATCCTCAGCCGCTGGCTCGGGAAATGATCCGCAGAGAATCCGGCACGATCCCACCAAACACCACGTTTCGGATGCCCGCCGAGTGGGAGCCGCATGAAGCAACCTGGCTGAGCTGGCCGCACGAGCTAACCGACTGGCCCGGGAAGTTTTCGCCGATTCCCTGGGCGTTTGCGGAAATCGTTCGGCATTTGGCGGCGGTCGAGCGCGTGTTTTTGATTGTCGAAGACCAGGTGAGCGAGAATCGGGCCAAGGCCGTCCTCGATAAGGCCGGAGCGCCCATCGACGCCCTCACATTTTTTCACGTTCCCACCGACCGCGGATGGATGCGGGATTCAGGGCCGATTGCAGTGGTCGTGCCGAAAGAGGAATCCGGAGCCGGGGTACCGTCGCAACCGGGGAAATTTTCGATGGAAAATGTCGCGCCGGCCGATGGAAACGGGACCCTTCCCTTGGCTCCGCTCGCGCTCGACGCTCAGAATGACTCAGCGCCTCCCAGTGGCGTACTGCTGCATTTCGAGTTTAACGGGTGGGCGAAGTACGACGACCATAAGAAGGATGCGCGCGTCGTCGCGCTGGCGAATCGCAAGCTCCGGAGACCGCTGCTTGTGCCTGAACACAAAAAGCGTCGTGTCGTTCTGGAAGGGGGCGCCATTGATGTGAACGGCCGCGGCACGATGCTGACAACGGAAGAATGTCTGCTGAGCCGAGTTCAGTCGCGAAATCCGGGATACACGAAATACGACTACGCACAGGTGTTCAAAAAATACCTGGGTGTGACGAATGTGCTGTGGCTGCACAACGGGATCGCGGGCGACGACACGCACGGGCACATCGACGATCTTGCGCGGTTCGTCGACGAGAAGACGGTGGTGACAGTCGTGGAGAACGATCCTACGGAGGTGAATTACCAGTCGCTCGAGGAAAACCTTGCCCTGCTGCGCGAGATGAAAGATCAAGACGGCCAGCCGCTGCGCGTCGAGAGGTTGCCGATGCCCCGCCCCGTTTATTTTGCAGGGCAGCGCTTGCCAGCGAGCTACGCCAATTTCTATGTCGCCAATGGGATCGTGTTGGTCCCGACGTTTAACGATCCTGCGGATCGGGTTGCGCTCAACACACTCGCGTCGGTTTTCCCCGGCCGGGAAATCATCCCGATCTATTGCCGTGATCTGGTTCTGGGCCTCGGTACGATTCATTGCATGACGCAGCAGCTCCCGCGGATGGCGTGACGTCGTAGCCGGGCGCGGAAGCGAGAAACGCCCCGAGATCTGTCTCGCCGCTAAGGGATGTTGACCCAGGTGGTGCAACTGGTGCATCCGACGGTGTTCGATTCGAGCGGGTGCGGCTGCGGTTCCGGCTCCTGCGCGCTGATGGCGATAAGATGCCTGCCGGATTCAAAGACGTGCGGATCGGTCTTGCCGACAATGGCCCGCCTCTGGCCGTAGGGGTGATCCGGTAGAGCCACGGTGCCAATCGGATAGGCGTGGTTTGCGCCTGACGAAATGTCATAAATCACAAACTTCTGAACGCAGCGACGGGTGATCTTCTCCGTGCATGCAGGTGTCCGATCGAAGTCGTAGTCGAAGCTGACCGAGATTGTGTGCGGGACTGGTGCCTGTGTCGGTGACTGGGTCGACGACGAACCCGGATTGGTGGGAGTGGGAGACTCCTGCGCGGGCGGCGCCGATTGCGTGGGGGCCGGTGTCTGGACTTGTGCGGATGATGACGACGCCCGGCTGGGAGGCGCTTGCCCGCGAACCTCGACACAAGAAAGCGCGACACAAAGAACCGCCACGAGCGCGAACGAACAATCCCGAAGCATGTCGAGAGCTATGTTAACGCAGCCGAGTTACGCCTTCTTCTTCTAAACGAAACCTGGTGGTTGTGCAAGGGTTCGCCGGCCATTTCTCGGTTCAAGCGCTGTGTGCGATCCGCACTGGGCATGGGACGAGAACGGCACAACCGGTCGTTTTATCGATTGCGTAAAAAGATCATCCGGATGATCCTTTAATTGGGCTCATTCTCTCCCCTGGGTGGCCAAACCGAAACGGAATCTTGGGAGCAGCCATGAAGAAATGGCGATGTGTGCTGTCGATCCCGGGCGACAGCATGTATCTGCGCGAACAAACGGCGGCGGCAAAAGCGACTGCGGAGCGTCTCGGCGTCGAGCTGGAGGTGGTGAGCGCGGATATGGATCCTGTGGCCCAAGGCCAGCAACTGCTGAAATTCATTCAGTCGCAACCGGGATCGCGGCCTGATGGCATCCTTCTCGAACCGGTGAGCGCCGCCGGACTACCGCGTGTGGCGGAGGCGGCGGTGGCCGCAGGCATCGGGTGGATGGTGAGCAACGCGCAGGTGGAATATCTCGCGGCGCTGCGTCAGAAGGCCAAAGCCCCTGTGTTCTTGGTATCGCAGGACCACGTGGAAGTGGGCCGGATTCAAGCGCGGCAGATCGGCGCGATGTTCCCGACAGGGGGGTTGGTTCTCTACCTTCGCGGACCCGGGATGAGTTCTCTGGCCTCGCGGCGATTCGAAGGACTCCAAAGTGCTAAGCCCAGGAACATCGAGCTGAAAGCCCTGAAGGTACAAGGATCGACGGCGGAAAATGCCTACAACGCGGTGTGTTCGTGGCTCAGCCTGTCGATGGGGCGGCCCGATGCGACGCAACTGATTGTGTCGCAAAACGCCGATTTCATTTTCGGGGCGAGGAAGGCGTTCGAAACAAACACGAATGAGCCAGATCGGTCGAAGTGGCGGGCCGTGCCCTGCGCCGGTGTGGGCGTCCCGAGCCAGGTGAAGCCTCTGGTCGATCAAGGTGTGCTATGTGCCGCGGTGCTGACTTCGCTGACGATGGAAAAGGCACTGGAAATGCTCACGCAGGCAATGCGGGATGGTTCGCAGCCACCGGAGCAGACATTTGTCCCCGCGCAATCCTATCCGAGCCTCGAACAGCTCGCCCAGCGGCGCATGAAGCGATGAGTTCGTTATTGCTGCGGTGTGGCCGGCGGCGCACTGTCGGCCGAAGGTGGAGGAGTCAGCGAGGCTGGCGGTGCGGGGTGAAGCGTGAAGTTGACGCCGTGCGCGGCGTTCGCGTCGACTGTTCGCTGCGCGTCGATCTGATTTAGAGTCACCGAATTCTCGCCACCATAATTCGTGACGTAGTGCAGCTTGTTGTCCGATAACCAGTAGTCCGTCACTTCGTAACTGCTGCCGTCTCGCAAGTAGATCACCGTTAGAGGAGTGGAAACGGCACTGCCCTGCAAATCTTCTCCGGCCGGCGGATCTTGCCACAAAGACGGACTCGGTTCGTTCGAGACTTCATCGGAGGCAGGTGGCTCGCTCTGGTCCCAAACCGGCGGATAATACCCTCCGAATCCATACCCGTAGCCAAGGCCGCCACAACCGAACGTCCACGGATCAAACGGACTGCAGCCCCAGCCGAAGAACGGACTAAAGCCGTAGAATCCGTAGGCCGGGAAAAACCAGGCCGGATAATACGGGAGCAGGAAGCCCGGCGGCCGGATAATGTGCGGAGGTTGCGGCGGTCGCATCATCACCGGGGGCGTTGTGGCCGTGGTCGTTGAAGACGGGAAATTCTGCCAGATCTGGTGACCTTCGCCCGAAAAGCTCAGTGGGCCTGCACCTGCAGAACGCAGCGGAGCCGTCGGAAATGTGGAAGGTGGCTCGGGTGGGAAGCCGATCGTTGTGTGCTCAGGGGCAGCGTGAAAAAGGGTAGATTCCTTGGTCGGAGCTGCGACGGAGCTTGCTGAGGGCCTCGCTGCCTCCAGTGGCAGGATGGGTTCGGCACGCAGAGCGTGAGTCGAATGGCTCGCTGTCTTATGCGAAGAGGAGCGGCTATGAGTACCGCCTATACCTGCAAAGTGGCTGCTGCCCCCGAAATGTCCTCCACCGGCGTGGCCTCCGCCACCACCGTGTTGTGCGAGCGCTGGTTCGAACGCCAAAAAGAGGGCAGCCGTGAGCAAGACAACAGCACATCCGAAAGGCAGGCGAAACCAGCCGTGACGCTTCATGTTCGCACCCTCTCCGCGAATCGAGGGGGACGTCAGCGATTCTACACTATTAGACGCGGCATTGCCTGGTTGCGTTGCTGTCCCCACTGCCCGCGAGTGAGCGACTGGATAGGCTGAAGTCTCTGTACGGCGCCCTGGACCGGCCGAACCACCTCAGGAAAATTGCGCAGCAGCGCAGACCTAAAACGGATCAGATATACTCGCGCGGTGATTCCCTTCCTACATATTGGGCCGATCGCAATTCCGACATTTGGCCTGATGGTCGCTGTGGCGATGATCGTTGCCTACTATGTCCTGCGCGCCGACATGGCGCGGCGCCAGATTGCGGACAAGAGTTCGGCGACGGCGGAGATCTTCATCGTTGTACCGGCACTTGCAGGGATTGTCGGAGCAAAGTTGTACCACGTACTTGAAACACCCCGCGAGCTATTTGCCTATCCTGGTGAAATGCTATTGAGCCGCTATGGGCTCGCCTGGTTCGGCGGTCTGATCGCGGGATTTGCAGCGTGGGTGCTAGTCGCGCGAGCCCAGAAAGTGCCTCTGCTCGAGTCGCTCGATGCAGGATCGGCTGCAGCCGCGCTGGGCTACGGCGTCGGGCGCATCGGATGTCTGCTATCAGGGGACGGCGACTACGGCGTGCCGACTTCCCTGCCCTGGGGGATGAGCTTTCCGAACGGACTTGTGCCGACGAGCGAAAGGGTCCACCCGACGCCCATTTACGAATTCCTCGTCGGGTGCCTAGTCGCTTGGATGCTGTGGGAGCTTGGAGCAGCGCAGGTTGCCGCGCGCGCATCACAAAGGGCCGGGTTCACGGCGCGTTGGTGGCGACCTGGGAGCGTGTTTGCGACTTATCTCCTGCTGACGGGATTGGCACGGTTTATGGTCGAATTCATTCGCATCAACCCACGGTCGTTTTTCGGGCTAACCAACGCGCAGGTGGCCAGTGTCGCATCCGTGCTCGCGGGTACAGCACTGTGGTGGAGTATCTCCCGGGGCAAAAGGCCACTGTAGCGGCGTGCCGCCACGCAATTCCCGCCTGGTAAGAAGGTGCTGTTTGGGAACAAAGCTACGGTGCCCATCGAGGCGGATCGAGCTGCCAATGCGCTAGATGAGCGTAATCCGGCTCGTCACTTCTTGGCTGGTTTTCTGCGGCCGCGGCGTTTTACCGGGCGCCCCTCGGGTGGCTCACCGACGAGTTCGGCGGTCCAAATGGACGTGACGAACTTCTTCACGCCATGGTTGTCGAAGTCGATGGTCGTGCGCTCAACATTAGATTCCGTGACCGTGCCAAGGCCATACTGCTGGTGGCGGACAGTCTGCCCCTCGGACAGGATCTGCATAACGCCTCCTCCGGATAAGACGAAACGACCGCTTGGGCGGGTGCTACAGAGCGACTACGCGTTCTGCCTGCAGGCCCTTGGGGCCCTGCTTAACCTCGAACTCGACGGCTTGGCCCTCATTCAGAGTCTTGTAGCCATCGGCCTGAATCGCTGAAAAATGGACGAAAACGTCCTCACCAGACTGGCGCTGGATGAAGCCATAGCCTTTGGCGGCATTGAACCACTTCACTGTGCCTTGTTCAGTAGCCACTTCAGTGTGTCTCCTAATTCATTGATGCGGAGGTGGATATCCCCCGGGCCGATTTGTCTATCGCTCCAGAGATCAGCAGGACACAAAAAAGGCTGTCAGACGGTTGTCCGGCAGCCTCACCTTGGTGCAACTCTGATCATAAGAACAACAAACAGAAAGGAATATAGCATAACCGCCTGACCAACGCAAGCGTACGGGCATTAGGGCATTAGCCGCGCTGAGGGGGTACAGACTACAGTCGGTGCCTCATTGCGATGGGGAGGAAGGACAGGACGCCCAGCCAAAGGACGATCTCATACTTTCGGAACGAAGCACCCCGAGGGTTCCGAGGCTCGGGAGAATGGCCGGTTGTCATGCTCCGGGGTTTCGCTGATCGAGCAGAAGTGATAGGCTTTCGGCCGCGCAGTCGAAGCCGTAGCGAAAGGAGCACCATGGCCGGCAAGAAGAAGACAGCCCGCGGCAAAAAACGGAAGACGGCGAAGAAGTCGCAGGAAATGAAGCCCCTAGCCAAGTGACACGAGCAGACGAGCGCCGCTAGCGAGCTTTGGCAGGGCTCAGAGGGCAAGGCAGAAGCAAGTCGGAGAAACGGACGCTGCTGTTGTGCCTTACGAAGCGAGCGCGGCCGGACCGGGAAGCGAGAACGCTTCGGCAAGCAACTCATAGGAGCGGCGGCGATCGGCGTGTTCGTGAGTCATCGTGGTGATCATGATTTCGCGGACCGAGCCCGCTTCGGCGAGCTCGACCAGCTGCTCGCGCACGGTAGAGGGCGAGCCGACAAACGATCGCTCGCGATTCAATTCGACCAGTTCACGTTCCTCGGGCGTGTATGGGTAGTTCTTGGCTTCCTCAATGGTCGGCAGGCGACCCATACGGCCCGTGCGAAAACGCAGCAGGACTAACTCGAGCGGCAGCGCTAGTTCCCTTGCCCGCTCATCGGTTTCCGCACAGATGACCGACACACCGATCAGCGCCTCCGGTTCGTTCAGATATTCCGACGGCTGAAAATTCTCGTGATAGAGACGTAGCGCGCTCCTCGCGGGCGCCGGCTGAATGTGGTGCGCGAACGCGAACCGCAGCCCCATCTGAGCAGCAAGAATCGCTGAAAAGTCACTCGAGCCAAGCAGCCAGATTTCTGGCATCGGGACATCGTCGGGCATCGCACGGATCGACTCGAGCGGATGATCCTGCGGAAATCCATGGTCCAGGAAGGCGAGAAGGTCGCTGAGGCGTGCGGGGAAATCCTCGGCGCTAAGAGCTTGGCGCGAACGGCGTAGAGCGAGCGCCGTGAGCGAATCGGTGCCAGGCGCTCGGCCAATGCCGAGATCGACACGGCCCGGATGCAAGGCTTCGAGAACACGGAACGTCTCTGCGACTTTGAGGGGTGTATGATTTGGCAGCATGATGCCACCTGAGCCGACGCGGATACGCGAGGTCACGTCCGCCACGTGGCCGATCATGATCTCGGGCGCCGAGCTGGCGATCAGCGGCGTATTGTGGTGTTCAGCGAGCCAATAGCGCGTGAATCCGAGCTGCTCTGCCAGGCGCGCGAGGTCTAGCGTGTTGCGCAGAGCCTCCACGCTGGATGAGCCCGATGGTACGGGCGAAACATCCAGCACGGAGAGCTGGTAGAGGTTATCCGTGGGCACCCATGTCGCTCGATAGAACGAGCCATTGTCGCATGGTCGGCAGGCCTTCGCGGCGGTGATTTCGGAACCTAACGTCTTTGAGGCGGTCTCAGTACGAAGGTACCAGCTCCGTCGGACACCAGGGTACCGAGCAAATGTGACTTCCCTTCTACAGAGGAACTGAGCGTGCGGCTGCTATTGTTCACGCGATAGATATCCCAATAAAAGAGAGCCACGAACAGAATGAAAGAAACATTCGTATCCTTGAATCTCGGCAATACTCCGAGCGGACATTCACTCGCAAAGCCCGCGGGAGCCGGACCGAGCCGCGTTCCAGCCGACCGGCGGAAACGGCGGAGGGCGCTGATTTCTGCACCGATTCGCGTCCGCGCAGTCGATGTGACGCAGGGCGGGCCGGATGAGGTTTCGGTGACCCTCGACGTTTCGCCGAACGGCGTGCTATTTGTGACCTCACTCACCATGTTCACTACAGGCATGGAAGTGGCCGTCACATTTCCCTACGAAAAGGCAGCCCAGATGGCTCGCGCCGAGCAGTCCGGGCGCATCGTGCGCATCAGCGAAATGGGGGACGGTAAGCGTTCGGTGGCGATTGCGCTGGGCGTCGGAGTCGGCGAGGACATTGTGGACGCGGCGGGCCGCTGCTTGGTTGCAAAGCACCCGGCGGCCGGACCGCAACAGGGTGCGGATCGGCCCAAGCCCCTCGTGCTGGTCGTCGATGCAGATCCGGCGATCCGGGAGTCGATCAAGACGTCTCTAGCCGGCGAGGGGTATCATGTGATCGCCGTCAGCCGAGGGGCGGAAGCGCACGAAGTGCTAAAAATGTTTACTCCGGCACTACTGATTGCCGAAATCGAAGGCGAGGATTTGCCCGGCTACGAGCTGTGCGGGCACTGCAAGGCAACACCCCGATTGCAACCGGTGCCCATCGTGCTGCTGACGCGCTCGGCCTATCCCAGCGACTACGCGAATGCCCATTCGTTGGGCGCGGTGGTCTGTATGGCGAAACCATATCGTCAAGACCGGCTCGGACACGTGGTTCGATTGCTGGCCCCAACGCAACAGCACAAACAACAGACTGCGCCCGTACATCCGATCGATCGCGCTCGCTGTGGACGGAATAAAAAGGCATCGCCTGTGAGCGCTTCCTCCCCAGAACGGCGCCGCTGGAGATTCTGAGAAGCTCGGTCGCTGATCCTACTAAGCCTGGTTGTTTCTCCATCCGTAATCCCGGGGTGCCGCTGGCCGGAGGGCCAGGTTACGCCAAGGGTGCAGGCACGCCTCAGGGGGCATTCGGTGATGGTGCGGGCCCGGTAAAATAGCGCTATGAAATGCCCGAAATGCAACACGGAAGCGCGCGATGTAGCCCGCTTTTGTCCCCGCTGCCACGCGACATTGCTCTACACATGTCCGTCGTGCAACCACCAGCAGCGGCACGGCGGCACGTGCGACAAGTGCGGGGTCGATTTTCTGAAATACATTACCGCGGTCGTTGCGGCAAGACGAGACGAAGCGGACGCCATTCACGATCGCATCGAACAGCGCTCAAACCTATTGAAGAATGTCCTTCTAACGCCCTTTAATATGGGGATTCCTCTGCTGCGACAACTCTTCCACGCCTCTAAACGACGGTCATAACTATCTGTGGAAATCTCTGTGGAAATTTACTCTTTCTGAGGATTTTTCTTCCACAGATTACGCCGACTGGCTTTTACGGGGAGGCCAGGGCTCAAGCAGCTGCTCTTTGCGGTAGATCAGCGCATTGATATCGTAGGGAGCCAGATCGAGGTTGTGCCCGTGCGTAATTGCGTCGGTGGGGCAGGCCTCTACGCAGTAGCCGCAGAAGATACATCGAGAATAATCGATGTTGTATACCGCAGCATAGCGTTCTCCTGCGGAGATGCGATTGGCCTCTGTGTTTTCCGCAGCTTCGATGTAAATACAATTGGCGGGGCAGGCCGCCGCGCATAGAAAGCAACCCACGCACTTCTCGAGGCCGTTCTCATCGCGCTGCAAGACGTGAATACCGCGATAGCGGGGCTGTACGCTTGCGGGTGAGACGGGAAAATTCTCGGTCGTCGTCTTTTGGAACATCGTCCGCAGCGTGACGCTGAAGCCCTTCATCAGCGCTACAAACGTTTCGCCGACCTCTCGCACAATCGATGGCATCGACCCTCACTTTAGCAAATTCTGCCCTCTCGCGTCCCCCCCGAATTGGCGGCGGCAAACCTCTGGCTTGGTGTGAAAGGGGTTCATTCTCCGGGGGGAGCGACGGGAGCGCGCTCGGCGAGCGCGCCTTTGCCAGTCATCGCAGCGACAATCTGGCGCCCGTGGAAGCGGCCATTCTCAATAAAAATCTCAGACGTCAGCATGCCGCCGACCACGACACCGGCAACATAGATGCCTGGGATGTTTGTCTCGAGCGTCTCGGAATTGCATAGGGGGCGCCGCGTGACAGGATCCAGGCGAATTCCCTGCTGCTCCAGAAAGTCGAAATCAGGGTGATAGCCGGTCAGGGCGAAGACATGCGCGGCCGGAATGGCTTTGACACCAGTACCGTTTTTCACCCAGACTCGACCCGGCTCGATCCGCGTCACCTGCGTGAGAAACAGCGCCCGGACTTCGCCCGCGCGAATGCGGTTTTCGATATCGGGCCGGACCCAGTACTTTAAACCCTTGCCCATTTCAGGGCCACGATGAATCAACGTAACCCGGGCGCCCCCGCGGAAAAGATCGAGCGCAGCCTCGGCCGCCGAGTTCTTCCCTCCGATGACCACCACATCCTGATTCCAGTACGGATGGGGCTCAGAAAAGTAGTGCGAGACGTGCGGCAGATCCTCGCCCGGGATCTCCAGACGGTTTGGCAGATCATAGTAGCCCGTTGCGATGATAATCTTGCGGCCAGCGTATTCGCGTCGCGTGTCACTGGCCTGCGCTTCGACGACGAATGCATGGTCACTACCGCGAATCTGAGTGACGCGCTGGTAGAGCTTGGTCTTGAGGCCATAATGTTCAACCGCACGGCGATAGTACTTTAGGGCCTCCGCTCGGGTGGGCTTGCCGCCCAGCGTGACCATCGGCAGATCGCCAATCTCCATGCGCTCGGGTGTGGTGAAGAAGAGCATGTTGATCGGGTAGTGCAAGAGCGAGTTGCAGAGCGCACCTTTGTCGATGACCAACGGCGACAGGCCGGCTCGCTTGGCCTCGATGGCACAGGCGAGGCCGGTGGGTCCGGCGCCGATGCAGATCACGTCGAACGGGCCGTTGTGGATAGGCGGGGATTCGTGATCGCTGCTCACGGTGCTACCGGCCCCCTAGCATTGGAGAGTGGCGATGACATCGCGTTCAGAGAAGAATGGGCACCGCTGCTGGGTCGACCGCCTGGTCCGATAGTCCCGGCTCGGGCCGCGCTCTCAGTTGATTGCTGTATCCACTTCGTCATGTTTTTAGCTAGCTTGCGCAGCCGCGAGAGAAATTGCAAGCGGTTGTTGGTCACCATTCCCGAGGCTTACGGAAGTTGCTGGAGTTTGCCGCCTTTAGCAGAGAGCATCAAAACAATCAGTTGCTCGGTGATTTTCGGCTCAAGGCCCTCGGTGTGCCCCTTGCCCAAGCGGACGACATCGGCAACCACGCGGCCGTCCTTGCACTCGGAATACTCGAGGATTTCGGCAGTGCCGGGGCGGGGCAGATGTCCCCAGGCGTCGGAGCCAGGGTTCTGGCGAAGCGGGTCGTAGACGTAACCGGCCTTTGTATCGACGATGTCGGGTTGGCGAACGCGGGCTCCGCAGCCGTATTTCGTGGCCCAGGGCGAAGCTTCGGGCAGTGGCTGGTCACCGAGTTCGTGCTCACCCGTCTCGAAGATGAAGGAGAAGTCCGCGGTCGGAGGTTCGCGCAGCGCAGCCATCGCCGCCGCCAGGCTGCTGGCCGTCGGGGGCGGCGTGGTGCTGCCGGCCGGCCGCGCGGCGGCGAAAAAGCTGGCAGGAATGGGCGGAGTCGGGCCGAGACGACCGCCAGAAAGGCTGAGCCACCCATCGACCCGCGCACTGAAAAACTCGGTGCGCAGCAGGCGGTTCGAAGTCATGCCGCCCTGCGAATGGCCAACAAGCCAGAAGGCCTTGATATTCTGTTTGCCGATCTGGCCAACAACGAACTCAATGATGTTCTGCAGGTATTCGTCATCGACCGAGGACCAGACGTGGGTCGGCGAATTCGGTGTGGCCACGACGACACGGTACTTGTCTACGTAATCGAGGGCCGGAAAATAGTGGCGCTGCCAGTTCCCGTAAGAGCCTGCACCGTGGATGCTGAGAAGGAAGGTGACCTTTTCGCCCGGCTTCAGATCACACGGATAATCGAGGAAGTACGTGCGGCGGGTTTTCATCTCGACCACGGGTCCTTGGTTGATTTCCCTGTCAGCCGAGCAATCCGTGTCGGGACAGTGCAGCACAGGAGGCGCGGCGCAGGGCGCGCCATCGAACCGGAAGAACTGCTGCGTTTGCGCACGAGCGTAGCCAAGCCACGCAAGGATCGCGCTCAGTAGAACGAGGATTTTGAAGGAGTCCTTCACGATTCTCCCGGCTGCGAAGAGCCATAAAAAGGCAGCCTGCGGTATCGTGCGCCGCATATCTGCCAGCCATGTTATACAACGTTTCTGGGCCTGGCTCACGCCTCGGCCGAGCGCTAAGCGACAGGGAGAAGCGCGTTTGCTAGTTCGGCCGCGAAAGCATCGAGCTCGGCGGTGCGTTCGGGCGTCGCTGGCACTTTTTCTCCTTTTCGAACGAACCAGTGACCGTCAGACTGGATCGTGCGCGCGCTGGGCTGACCACTGACAAGATAGGAAGGCTCGCCATAGAGTTGAAAGCCTGCGGCGCCGCTCGGCACAAGCAGCGCGCCACAGTTCCCCTTGCGGACGCCGACGAAGTTCTCATACATCGGAAATGCGACGACGTCGAAGCCGCGCGAGCGCAGTTGACTGAGGAAAGTCATTTGTTGGGATGTCAGTTCCATAAAAAAGAAAGAATAGCAGGGCGAAAGCGAAAGAGCGAGACGGCCGGGATAGGTAAGACGAGCAAACGCTGGAGCGTGCCAGGCCACGCGATCGCACTATGAAGGCGGCAAGCGGGTGCAGCCCGAGGGCTGTAATGCCACGAGGATCACGTCGCGGTTGAGGATACATTCGTGCAGGTCTATCCCATCTCAAGCCAATCGCTTAAAACGCAGAACCTGGCGGCTAGAGGCGGAAAACTTCACGCCCTAGGGATCAAGAGAAAGCGGTCACTAAGCAGCCGAGGAAGAAAGCGAGCCGGACTCGAGCTGGCGCAAAACCGTGCGCAGCGCGGCGGCAAGCTCTTCGTGGCTGACATGGCTTTTGCGGAACTGTAAGCGCACGGTGAAGGAGCCATCCTCGGCTTGATGGTTGAAAACGAAGGGGTGGGGCCGGGGCGCCGATTCGGTGTCATCCTTGCGGGCGCGGCGGGCTTCATCACGCGTGAGCCCACCCTGGGCGATGCGGTGGACCATCTCATACATCTTCTTTTCATTTGGCTGACGCGCAACTTCCAGCAGCAGCGACTTCGTAGCCAGTCCGCTTTCGATACACGCACGGCGGACTTCATCGGGAATCACGCGGAGAGACATTGTTTCGGTGACCGACGAACGAGCGCGACCGATTTTTTTTGCGATGTCGTCGTGTGTGTACTCGAATTGATCGGCAAGACGCTGGAGGCCGTCGGCCTCTTCAAACGGAGTGAGGTCCTTGCGCTGGAGGTTTTCGATCAGCGCCAGCTCGAGCGTTTCGGCATCGTCTGCGATTTTCTCAATACAGGGTAACTCGCGCAGGCCAGCACTTTGCGAGGCATGGTAGCGGCGCTCGCCAGAAATGATGTAGTACATGTCCTCGCGCGGAACATAGCGTACCAGCAAGGGTTCGAGCACGCCCTTCTCGCGGATGGAGTCGGCGAGCTCGCGAACATCGCCGATCTGCTTGCGCGGCTGATCCGGATTCGGCCGAATCTTATCGATCGGAATCATCCGGCCAATCGACGCGCCGCTAAAGCTGGTCAGAGTTTCGACGTAATGCGCGTCATGCCGCATCTTGAGAGTGACGGGCAACCCGATCCGCTTCGACACGTTGTAAAACCTCCTGGGCAAGTTTCCTGTACTCTTCGGCGCCGGAAGATTTTGGCGCATAGCTGAAGACGGTTTCTTTGTAGGCCGGGCTTTCCTCGAGTCGGACATTCTTGCTGATACGCGTTTTGAAAAGAGCGTCCCCGAACGTCGCGCGAATCTGTTCATGGGTATCGCGCGAGATGTTGGTGCGCTTGTCGTAAAGAGTGATCACCACGCCCAATACCTTCAGATCGGGATTGGGACGTGCGCGAATGCGCGCGTAGGTCTCCAGCAGATCGTCTGTGCCTTCAATGGCGAAGTAGGCGGCTTGAATCGGGACGAGCAAATGCGTCGCGGCGACCAGGGCGTTGACGGTCAGGATGCCGAGCGCAGGCGGGGTGTCGAGAACAATGTACTCATAATCCTTGAGCACCTGCGCGAGCGCATCTTTCAGCTTGTAAGGCGCGTCGAATTGTCCGGCCAACTGTTGTTCCAGACGAGCCAGAGCAAGGCGCGCGGGAGCCACAAACAAATTGGGGTCCTTTGTGGGCCGTATGATTTTGGCCAGTTCACCGGGATGCTCGGCGAACAAGTCGTAGGTCGTGAACTGGGTTTCGTCCGGGGAGAAAAAGGCGATCGACGCGTTGGCTTGGGGATCGAGGTCAATCAGAAGCGTTCGTTTTTTCTTCAGCGCGAGGGCGGCAGAGAGGTTGATGGATGTAGTGGTCTTTCCAACGCCCCCTTTTTGATTGGCAACTGCCAGGACGCAATTCAAATCCTGTGCCCCTCGCTCCCGTATGGCAACCGCAGGGCTATATACAGCCCCTCCAGATGCCCTTCGCCACCAGTTGTAGCGTTCAATGTACCGATTCTCCGTTGCTCAACGCAAGCAAAATCTAGCTGCACCCCCTCGCTTGTGCGAGGCTCAGCGTCCTGGGCGGGACGCCTCCGTTGTGTCGTAGCCCAGCCAGGGCTCCAAAATACTGGCCGCCACGGCGTTGCCGTGGGCCGACCAGTGGCCATCGCAGGGCAGAAAATAAGAGCGGTAGTCGGCACCCGCGCGTTGGTTCATCTCCGGCAACAGGTCTTTGATCGGAATCCCCTGCTCGCGCCCCCAGCGCTCCATCACGGGCCCCAATCGATTGCTAGCGGACTGGCGGAGACGGATGAAATCGGTGGCGCGGGGGATCAAAAGAACGGCGATTCGGGCACCGTGCGCATCGGCCGTGCTTTTGATGTCTTGCAGCGATTTCTCGAGGCGTGCCAGATCCACGTCGTTGTAGTCGTTGTAGCCGGAATAGGGGTTGAGTGTGCGCCAATAGAATCGCGTATACAGGTATTGACCCACGTGGTAGGAAGCGAGGTAGGCACGCAAGAAAGCCTCAACGTGATCCCAACTTCCCTCCCCTGCATGGGGATCGAAGTGGCCGTCGTAGATGATGGAAAGATCGGCACCATAGTATGGGCGATAGGGGCCCGCCCAACCGTGGGCCTTCCAATAGGCAAGGTCCATGTCATGGAAATCATTGTCCGGCAGCACTCCCACAATCACCAGGTTGTGGTCAAAAGAGGCCGCTAGGCTCTGGTACAACAGAGCGTATTGCAGAGGGCCGAAGTTGCCGCCAGTAGCAAAGTTCAGGTGCTCGATGCCTGTGTCCTTTTCCATGATATTGCTCAGCCGCTCCTCGGCCGGTAGTCCCATCCCCTCGATCATGGAATCGCCCAAGACGATGGTGCGAGGCCGAGAAGAATGTAGGCTGCGCTCCCGATCGCGTGCACCGTAGCTGTTGGTGTAATAGGTGACGTCGTAGCACCCACCTTTGTGAATGAAGACGCCATTGGGGCGATGCCATACTCCGAAAACGGGATTGATGTTGGCCCAGAATAGGTTGTAACTGAGGTGGTAGCTGGGCCTGCTCGAAGGCCAACTGCGACGGCGGACCAAGATGATGGATACCAGCTCGGCCAAGACGGCAAAGATCAGGAAATTGACCGCGACGAGCCGCAACAGATAGAGCGTTGATTGGAGAATGGAGCGCCGCGCTGGAGCGCTGGTACTCTCGCTCACTTGTTCCCTATCGAAAGACGATTTGCTTGCCAGATTCAAGCGGTTTTCTCGATCAAGAAATTGCCTAAAACCAAGTAGTCCATCTCGCTCTTCGAGAAAGTGCTGAAGGCATTCTGAGGAGTCGTCACGATCGGCTCTCCTCGCAGATTGAACGAAGTATTGAGCACGACGGGAACGCCCGTGGCCTGTCCCATACTCTCAATCAAGCTGTGATAGAGCGGGTTGTGCTCGCGCAAAACGGTCTGCACGCGCGCCGTACCATCCACGTGCGTGATAGCGGGAAGGTGAACGCGCTCTGCTTCCCTCACGGGCGTCACATAAAGCATGTAACGCAGCGGGTATTGTCGGGCCGCCTGATCCAGCTCGAAATACTTTGTGGCACAATCGGCCGTCACCGATGGCGCAAAGGGACGGTACGGCTCGCGGAACTTGATCTTGGCGTTGACGATGTCTTTCATGGCCGGATTGCGCGGGTCGGCGAGAATGCTGCGGTTCCCCAGAGCCCGCGGCCCCCACTCGAAGCGTCCTTGATACCAGCCGACGACTTTTCCCAAGGTCAGATGCGCGATCACGCGATCCACTAGCTCGTCTGCGTTCGACGCTTCGTGATATGGAATACCTTCGCTCCTAAGAAAAGAGCTGATTTCAGAAGCACCGTACTCCTGCCCCCAGTAGGCATGTTCCATGCGAAACGCACGCGGCTTCCCCAGCACGGAATGATAGGCCCACAAGGCGGCGCCGAGTGCACCGCCCGAGTCGCCCGCAGCGGGTTGGATAAAAAGCTCCTGGAAGCCGGATTCGCGGAGAATCCGTGTGTTCGCCACACTATTCAGTCCGACCCCGCCTGCAATGCACAGATTTTTCAACCCCGTCTCGTTCCGAACGCTCTTCGCCATTCCGACCAACAGGTCTTCGGTGACGCGCTGGATGCTGGCGGCGATGTCCGCATAGTGCTCATTGGTGCGGCATTTCGCAGCGTAATCGGCGGGCCGCTGGCCAAAATAGGGGGGATAACCGGTAGATCCGGTGAAGAAGGGCATGTTGACGGGGCGTGGCTCACCGAAGAGGTCTACAAAACGGCGGTTGAACATGCGATGGGTCGAGTGGTGAAAACAGAAATAGTCCATGTCGAGAGAGAAGGAGCCATCCCGGTTCTGCTGCACGACCTTCCAGACCTTGTCCACATAGCGCGGTGTCCCGTAAGGCGCCATGCCCATGACTTTGTATTCGCCTTCGTTGACCTCGAAGCCAAGGAATGCCGTGAACGTGCTGTAGAGGAGTCCGAGCGAATGCGGAAACTCCAAATGTTTGGTCAGGCGAATTTGTGTGTCTTGACCGACGCCGCAAGCAGCAGTCGACCATTCGCCGACGCCATCGACGGTGAGGATGGCCGCCTCCTCGAAGGGCGAACACAAGAAGGCGCTGGCGGCATGAGAAAGGTGATGATCGGAGAAAAAAATATTCTCACGGCTGATTCCCAGTTCCGATTGGAGCGTGCTTGCAACCCACAGCTTGTCGAGCATCCAGCCAATCATGGACTCCCGAAACACCTTCCAGGACTGGGGATAGGTCTGCAAGACGCTGGCAAGAATGCGATCCAGCTTACGAAAGGGTTTTTCGAAGAATACGACGTAGTCGAGATCCTTCCCCGAGATTTTGCCTTGCTCGAGACAGAACCGGATCGCCTGGGTGGGAAAGTTGAAGTCGTGTTTGATCCGCGAAAATCGCTCTTCCTCGGCCGCCGCAACCAGCTGGCCATCGTGTAGCAGCGCCGCGGCGGCATCGTGGTAATAGCAGGAAACGCCGAGGATATGCATCGGCTATTGTTTGTGGACCCAGTTCATGTCGAAGGCTTCGGCCGGACGCTCCGTCCACGAGCTCGGGCGGTTTTTGATATGGAGGGGATCGGAGAAGACGCGAGCGATCAAGCCGAAAGGAAGTACAACGATCGCATAGAGTACAGTCAAGATGACGCGTGCCTGGAAGTTGCCGATCTTGCGGGCCAGGCCTTTCCATGCGCTCCAGAGGCTTTTCAGATTCTCGGAAAAAGTCGTACCCATCGGGGCGTGCTGAGCCTAGAAGAGTGTATAGATGAAGGGTGCCAGCGCCGAACTCTGCGCCAGAATGATCACGACCGCGGCGATCAGCACGACACAAACGACCGGCAGCAGCCACCACCGCTTATTGCGCGCGAAAAATGAGAGTAGCTCTCCCGCGATGCCGAAACGCTGAGAGGTCGTGCTAAGGAAGCCCATGCCTTCTCCTTCTTATCGTGAATTCAGGACGGAAGTCGTCGGGAAGCTCGACCATCCCGAACTTGTTCGAAACGCCGCAGAATTTTTTCGAACTCGGAAAACATTCTACACCGCGTCCCACGGGCCCGCAAACCGCCCCAGCCACGGTGTTGCCTTAACGGGCTCTACCCCGCGGTCACGCTTGGGCCGTTCTGAACGGGCTGTTACACTTTGGGCGCGAAGGAAGTCCGTGGAAGAGGTCCCTAGCGTGATCCCAGAAAACGAAGCCACAGCCTCTGCACCTCAACAGGCGCGCACGCGGCCCGCCGCGGTGGGGTCCGTCTGGCACACGCTTGTGTTCTTGGCTTTTCTGCTGGGGTTCGCGCTGCTTCAATACCAGCCACGACTTGCGGCGCCGACCTCGCCACTGCCTCATCTCGTGGCCGTCTACATTGCCACGATCATCTACGAGTGGGCACTCGTCGGATACGTTTGGTTCTTCGGGCTGCGCCGCCGCCGCGTGAGCATCTTAGAAGTAGTGGGCGGGAAATGGCGGCGCTGGGCCGATTTCTGGCGCGACGTCGGGATTGCGCTGCTGTTCTGGATCGTGGTCAGCACCGTGCTGGCCGGGCTTTCTTATGCTTTGCATTTTAACGGCGAGGAGGCGGCAAAGTTTCTCCTGCCTCGCACACCTCTTGAGATGGCTGTTTTCGTTGTGCTGGCTTCGTGCGCCGGCTTCTGCGAGGAGATCGTATTTCGGGGCTATTTGCAGCGCCAGTTTCTGGCCTGGACCGGAAGTGTGGTCGCCGGGGTTGTGCTGCAGGCTGTCGTTTTCGGCGCGGCGCACCTGTATCAGGGGCCAAAGGCGGTCGTAGTAATCTCCGTGTACGGTGCGTTGTTCGGAACTCTCGCCGCGATGAGAAAAAGCCTGCGTCCGGGAATGATACAGCACGTTGGGCAGGATGCCGTATCAGGGCTCGCTGGCCCCCTCCTTACGAAGGCACACTATCTGCACACGCTCAAATTCTGACGGCCCTGCGGCTGGAAGCACCACTGCCGCGCTACGGCACGGGCTTCGCGTCCTTGAATTTGATTGTGATGAAGTGCCCGACGGCGTCGGGCACCGCCTCGAAAAGCACAGTCGACCCGGTTGGCAGCCACGCCAACCCGCTTCGTGGCTCAAAAAAGGGGCCATTTGCTCGGGGCCCTGTCGGAGCGTTCGTGTTCACGCCACTCAGAGCACCGGCGAGCATGTCTCGGTTCGGGCTGGACGTGAAGGTCGAATGGGGCGGCAGAGCAAAGTATTCGACGACAATCTCATCGGTTTCAAATAGCGTGTAATGGTATGGCACGGACGGATCGGGTGATGTTGGCTTGTCACAGCTGTTGAGGGGCTGGCCGCGGACCACCTCTTGGCAGCGATTGCGAACCGACCCCTGCGGATGCAGTAGCTCAATCGCGACATTTCGCAAGGCCACATCACCGGAATTGGTCACAGCATGGGAAAACCCGCCGGGGTTGTAGCTCACTCGCGGTTCCTGGGGAGTGCCTGCTGGCACCGCGGGAGCATTCGCGAGAGGTGGTGGCAGGCTCACATAGGGCAGATCATGCCGATGATAGAGCGTTGCGTCGTGCGCCGGGATTTCAACGTAAAAAGCCTTCACGTAGGAGTTCGCAAAGACGAGTTGGTGATGATGCTCCTGTTCCATGGGGATGGTAGCCGCCGCTTCCTGCGGCAGTGGAGCTTGGGCCTTCCCTGAAGGCAGGAAAACAAAAAATAGGGCGGTCAAGAAGGATAAACGGGCAAGGGTGAACGGCATTAGCGCAGCTACATCTTGTAGCGGCCCAAGTCCTCGTCACTGAGGTTTTCAAGCCACTTGCGCAGCTCGTCGCTGGAACTTTTGTCGGAGACGGTGGTCGCCATTTTCGAGCTCTTCAGCACCTGGTCTTCGACATAGATCGGGCAATCGAGGCGAAGTGCCAAGGCGAGCGCATCGCTCGGACGGGAATCCATCGACATGGTGTGGCCGTCGCGCTCCATCCAGATGAGCGCGTAGAACGTGTCGTCTCGCAAGTCGGAGACGACGACCTTCTGTACGTGAACGTTGAGGCCGTTGAGGACATTTTTCAAAAGGTCATGCGTCATTGGGCGGGGAGTCTGAACCTTCTCGATCTCGAGCGCGATCGCGTTGGCTTCGTAGACGCCCACCCAAATGGGAAGGATTCCGGAACCCTGTGTTTCCTTGAGAACCACGACGGGCATGTTGGTCACTGGGTCCATCATCAAACCGCGAATCTTAACCTCGAGTTCCATGATGGCCTCCCCCGAAAACCGTCCCACGCGCTGGCGCGTGATGGTGGCTTACACCGAAGCGGCGTGCTCGCCCATGAGGCTGTGCGGCCCAGCCCGCGTTACTCGTACCTGAACATATTCTCCCAAAAGATTTTCGCGTGGCGAAGTAAAATTTACGATGCGGTTGCTACTGGGACGCCCCGTCCACTGCGCCCGTGCCTCATGGCGCCCATCGACGAGCACCTCGAGGGTCTGACCGATCAGTTTTTCGTTGCGCTCCAGCTGGATCTCGCGCTGGTGCTCCTGCAGAATCCCCAGGCGGCGTGACTTCTCCGACTCTGGAATCGCCGAGGTCATTAAGGCGGCTGTCGTGTTCGGGCGCGGCGAGTAAATGAAGGAAAACACGCCGTCATAGCCCACCTGGTCGAGAAGAGTTACCGTGTCCTCGAAATCCTGTTCCGTTTCGCCCGGAAAGCCCACGATGACGTCGGTAGTAACACTGATGGCTCGCCGAGCGCTGCGAATCCAGGAGATTTTTTCCAGATACCCTTCCCGAGTGTAGGTGCGGCGCATTTCCCGGAGGACGCGCGTCGAGCCCGACTGCACGGGCAAATGGATGTGTTCGCAGAGTGCTGGCGTCGAATCAATCGCGTCGACGATTCCACGGTGAAAGTCGTTCGGATGCGATGTCGTAAAACGCACGCGGCGGATGCCCTCAACCGATGCCACGGCGCGCAACAGTTCGACGAAGGTCAGCTTCCGAGGCGAAGGGTCGCGATAGGAATTCACTGTCTGGCCGAGCAGTTGAATCTCACTGTAGCCAGCATCGGCGAGCCGGCGCGTCTCGAGCAAGATCGCGTCACTCGCACGGCTGCGCTCCGGCCCCCGTGTGCGCGGCACAACGCAATACGAGCAGGAGTAATCGCAGCCCTCGATAATCGTGATGTAGGCGCGAATGGGATTGTCACGGAGGGTCATCTCCGTTTCGAAAGTCTCATCCACTCCAAGATCCAGGCCCATGACACGTCGGCCGCCTGCTTCCATCTCGTCCACAAGCGCGGGCAGCTTGCGATAGCTGGCGGAGCCGCAAACCAGGCGAACCCAGGGCGCGCGCTCGAAGATCTCTTCGCCTTCCTGTTGGGCCACGCATCCGAGAACGCCAATGATCTTTCGCTTTTCGCCGCGCCATTCGCCGAGCCGTGAAAATACCTTTTGGGCGGCCTTTTCGCGAATGCTACAGGTGTTGTAAAGCATCAGGTCGGCATCGGCTGGGCTTGCAGCCACTCGGTACCCGCGCCCTAGCAGTAGCCCCGCGACCTTCTCAGAATCATGGACATTCATCTGGCAGCCGAAGGTTTCAATGTAGAAGCTCTTCCCTCTCGCTGCACCTGGTGGGCTTGGCATGGCCTCGGCGAGACGGGCGCCGGTTCGGACCCCCGGCTCGACGGCTGAAATCTCACCGCCCAAAGCTTCGATGGCGACATCGAACGTCTTTTGCATGGTTCGCCGCCCAGTTTAGCATAGACGCCTTCCGCTCACGGGCCCATCCCCGCCCAACCCTCCCTGTGGCAGCGGAGCTGGCTCGCGAGTTTTTGGAGTTTTCCTGTAACCTTTGCCTGACCATTCAGTATTCACTTAGGTAAGCAGCCGGAACGGAACGACCCGATGACCAGGCCGGTGCCGGACGAGGAGCTGATGATGCTGGTGCGCGGTGGCGCAGGGGACATGCTGGGAGTGTTGTTTGACCGTTATCAAGTGCCGCTGTTTAGCTTCTATAGCAAGCTGACCGGCGACCGCGCGGCGAGCGAAGACCTTGTCCAGGAGGTTTTCGTCCGCATCCTGAAGTATCGGCGCAGCTACCGACCCGGCACCGCCTTTCGTCCCTGGATTTACAAGATCGCTCGCAACGCCCATGCGGACCAAGCTCGGAGACGCCGGACCGAGGTTGAATTCAAACCCGAGATGGCACCGGCCATACTGCAGAACGACACGGCGGCAGCGAGTCAACAGGAGGCGCTGCTGCACCGGGCTCTGCTGGAATTGCCCGAGGTAAAACGCGAGGTCTTGCTGCTGAGCCGTTTTCAGGGGCTTCCCTACGACGAGATTGCAGAACTGATGGGGTGTCCGCCGGGTGCGGTGAAAGTGCGGGTGCATCGGGCGCTTCAGGAGTTGCGGGACGTTTTTTTGCGGCTGGGGGGTGGTCGAACGGCGAACGACAAAGTCGCGGGAGTAAACCATGGACTGTGATCGAATGGAGAAGTTGCTACCGGATTATTGGCAAGGCGCGCTCCGGGCGCCCGACGCCGAGTTTGTCGCGTCACACCTCAAGGTGTGCACGGCATGCCACGAGCTGGTGGCGCTCGGAGAAGGTCTCGCCGAATTGCCTTTAGAACAGCCGAGCCCAGCGTTGCGGGAGCGTTTTCACGCCATGCTCGATGCGTACGAAGAAGGCCGAGGCGAAGTGTCGCACTTCCTACCGAGGGCATGGCCGTGGGGCAGGAACTGGATGGGGGCGCGCCCGACAGTGGCAATGGGCGCGGCCGCGGTGTTGTTGGTGGCCGTGGGATTTGTGGTTGGGCGCTCTCTGAGCGGCGGCGAAGCAGCCCGTTCGCAGCAAGAAATTGCGGGGATGCAGTCGGAGTTGACCAACATGCGGCAGTTGATGGTGCTTTCGATGCTGCAACAGGATTCGGCCAGCCAGCGGCTTCAAGGCGTGAACTGGAGCAGGCGACAGCCAAAGGCCGACCCCCAGATTCTTGGCGCGCTGCTGCACACACTGCGATACGACAGCAGCGTGGACGTGCGGCTGGCGGCGCTCGACGCACTTAGCCGCTATGGCGACCAAACACAGGTGCGCCAGGGCCTGACAGAAGCGTTGGAATCTCGACAATCGCCGCTCGTACAGGTGGAGTTGATCGATCTGCTGGTAGCTTGGCGAGACGACAGTGCTCTCGATCAATTGCGCAGGATCGAGCGGGACCAGAACGTCGATCCGGCAGTACGGGAACGAGCCCGTCGGGCGATCGATCAGCTCAGCTGAAAAATGGATTGGCGAAGGGGGCAAGAAAATGTTGAAAGCCACTTCCTCTGCATTGCAGGCCATCACGGTCCTCGCGCTGCTGTGCGCCTTTATCATTCGGGCCAAAACGCCGATACACGCCGGTTTTGGCCAAGCGGGAACAATTCCCGCCGTGCCTGCGGGCTTTCGCGCGGCCGTCACACACGAAATCGATGATGCCTGGGGCTGGGATGAGGACATGCCCTTTCACACGCAGGAGTCGTTCCATCAGGCATTCAGCGTGGTACCGCTAAGAGGCCCGCGAGCGATTGAAGTCGCGAATCTCTTCGGCTCGATCGAAGTCGTAGGCAGCGATGGCGATGACGTTCAAATGGATGTGGACAAATCGATCCGCGCGCATTCAAACCAGGCACTGGAACGCGCGCAGAAAGAAGTCACCCTCCATGTCGACAAGGATCCGGGTTTGCTCAGAATTGAAGTGAAGTACCCGTCACCCTGCGCGCTGCCAGATTGCTGGAGTTTCGAGGATCACTCCTACCGCGTCACAACGAACTTCCGCCTCGAGGTACCTCACGATTCGGATTTGACTTTAAAGACGGTGGAGGGGCGCGAGGTGCGGGTGCGCGATGTGAGCGGTACGTTTTCCATTTCCAACGTGAATGGCGAGATCACGATGGAGGAGGTCGCAGGCTGCGGCACGGCCCGTACGGTCAATGGCCCGATCAAAGTTACGTTTCGCAAGAACCCGGAAAAGGATTGGCAGTTTGCCTCGGTGAATGGTGGCGTGAACCTGTATTTCACGAGGAACTTATCCGCCGATTTTCGATTCAGGACTTTTAGCGGTAGCGTCGATAGCGACTTCCCCATCCTCGCGGCGCCCATGAGCGTTCCGGCCGAGGAACGACACGGCGCTCGCTTGTATTTCCAGACGAGTGCTTTCGAGGGGGGGCGCGTGGGTGCCGGCGGGCCGCTGATCCGAGTCGAGAGTCTCAACGGAAATGTGCGCGTACTGGAGAAACATGATTAGACAGAGCACGAAACGTTCAAAACCGCCGGTCGCTGGGCTGTTGGCCGTGTTGACGTTCGCGCCGCTCGTGCCCCCGGCTTTGGCACAAACGCAGCCTCAACTTGGCGACGGCGTTGACCGTCTGAGCGTCCATTTGAGCGATCCGACTAGGCCCGGGGCAGTAAAGGTGAGCTTGCTGAACGGCAGCATCGCCGTCAAGAGCTACGATGGAAAAGACATCAACATCGAGGCAAGACCGCGCGAAGAACTGACCGGGCGGACCGAGGAGGCAAGACCCGGACTGCACCGCTTCTCGGTGGGAACGACAGGCTTGACGGCCGATGAAGAGAACAACGAGGTTCGTATCAGCACCGATTCCCTGTTTCGCACCGTGGATTTGACCTTGACCGTTCCTGCGCATACATCGCTCTGGTTGCGAAGCGTGAATGCCGGGAGCATATCGGTAACGGGAGGAGACGGCGACCTCGACATTAGCGTCGTAAACGGCGCCGTGACGCTGTCGGATATTTCCGGCAGTACCGTCGCGCATACCATCAACGGCCCTCTCAACGCCACCTTCGCTCACCTGAATCCGGCGAAACCGGTTGCCTTTAGTTCGATCAACGGGCAGCTGGATGTCACCTTCCCACCTGACGTGAAAGCTAACCTGCTCCTGCACGCTGCGCGCGGCGGCGTTTTCAGCGACTTTGACCTTCAATTCCAAGACTCTTCTAGTCAGTCGATCCGGGAAGGTTCCGATAGTGGAGCGAAGTACCACATTCGATTCGGGGGCGGGGTTCATGCCACGATCAACGGGGGAGGTGCCGACATCCAACTCAGCAATTTCAATGGCAACATCTATATCCATAAGGCTGGGGGTGGGCACTGAAGGCGCGGCGCGCCGAGCAATCGACCGCGTTGTTGAGCATGACGAGATTGCGCCATGCCGTGGATAGTAAGACGCGATCACCCGGGACGGCTCCCCCTGGCATTCCGAACTCTCTCAAGCGTGCGCGCAGGCCGGCGCCCACGTTCCGAGCGGCCGCGAGCCGCTCGGAATCGTGCCCGTGGCGTTCCTACCAGCCCAAAACGTAGGCAAAGACGAGCGGCGCCACGATGGTCGCGTCTGATTCGATAATGAAGCGCGGTGTATCGGCACCCAGTTTTCCCCAAGTAATCTTCTCGTTCGGGACTGCGCCGGAATAGGAGCCGTAGCTTGTGGTGGAATCACTGATCTGGCAGAAGTAGGCCCAGAGCGGCACGTTTTCGCGGCGCAAATCTTGGTGCAGCATGGGCACTACGCAAATGGGAAAGTCTCCAGCGATACCGCCACCGATTTGGAAGAAACCGATAGGTGTCGCCGTTGCGGTTTGGGTGTACCAGCTCGCGAGTTGCACCATGTACTCCACGCCCCCGCGAACGGTAGTGGGATTCTTCACCTTGCCACCAATCACCTGCGCGGCGTACATATTTCCTAGGGTGGAATCCTCCCAGCCCGGGACGAACAACGGCAGGTTGCGTTCGGCGGCAGCGACCATCCAACTGTTTTTCGGATCGATCTGATAGTACTGCTGCAGCTTTCCCGTGCAGAGCGCCCGGTAGAGAAATTCGTGGGGAAACCAGCGCTGGCCGGTGCGATCGGCAGCGTACCATTCCTCGACGACAATGCGCTCGATGCGTCGCATCGCTTCCTCTTCCGGAATGCACGTATCGGTGACGCGATTCAGATGATTCTCAAGCAGGTCGACCTCCTGCTTGGGCGTGAGTTGACGGTAATCGGGCACGCGCTTGTAATGGTCGTGGGCAACGAGGTTGTAGACGTCCTCCTCGAGGTTCGCCCCGGTACAACAGATGGCATGCACCTTACCCTGACGGATCATTTCGGCCAGTGAAAGACCGAGTTCGGCCGTGCTCATTGCCCCCGCGAGCGTGATCAACATCTTGCCGCCCCTCGAGAGGTGCTCTACGTACGCTTCGGCCGCATCGACGACAACAGCAGCGTTGAAATGCCGGTAGTGGTGCTTGATAAACTGCGAAATCGGCTGGCTGCACGCGACGTTCTCAGACGCGATCATCGTTCCTCCTTTAGTTCCGTTCTAAGATGACATGGAAAACACCCGTACCGTGCGGGCGACTGTCTGAGTAGGCGTGGTTAGAAGTAGCTAGCGGTGTATTTGAGAAGGCGAAAAAACCTATGCGGCGAGATGCGATAGGGGACCGCTTTATGACAAAATCCGTTGCTCACGAACATATAGATAGCACAAGTTGTTGCGGACCACTACAGAATTCTCACCGCTGAGCAACAAATTTTCAGTCGCTCGTTGTGTCGTTTCCGACAGCAAATATTTTCGGACCGCTGTTTGAATCTCCGAATTGCGTGTGCTACGGTAGATTTGCCTGGCAAAAAAGTTTTTCTGGGGGAAAACAATTTCCAGCCCGGCGCTTCTGCTTTTCGCCAACCCGGTCACGCTTCTGGAACAGACAAGCGGCGTGGCGCGCGTGATTCTCGGCCTTCTCCTCCTGTTGTCCGTTTTTTCCTGGGCGCTCATCCTGCAAAAGCTGGCACAGCTCGGAGGCATGGATCGAAAAACAGAGAAGTTTCTGAGGATGTTTCGCGGGGGCCGCGGACTGTCCGATCCCAACACTCTCCGAGCCGGGGTCGGGAGCAGCCCGCTCGTGGCTGTGTACGCGGCAGGCTATCGCGAGCTCGAGGCCCAGATGAACGGTACCAACCCGCGCGCGGGCGGCAGCGGCCGACTGAAAAACGCGGGCGCGGTCGGCGTTGAAATGCAAGTCGCCGCGGGCGAGGAGGTCCGACGGCTCGAAAAGGGCATGTCGTCGCTAGCGACCATCGCTTCCGTGTCGCCTTTCATTGGACTTTTCGGGACGGTGTGGGGCGTGATGGATGCGTTTGCGGGCTTGGGCGAAGCGGGCGCGGCCAGCCTGCGCGCTGTTGCTCCGGGCATTGCAGAAGCCCTGATCACGACCGCCGCAGGCCTGTTTGCGGCGATCCCCGCACTGATCGCCTACAACCACTGCCTTCATGGTATCCGGGGCATCGCCTCCCGGATGAGCGACTTCGCCGCGGAATTCGTAGCGAAAATTGAGACGATTTATAGCGCTTAGACGAGACCGATGCCGCAACTCCAACGCGAAATTGGAACCTCCCTATCTGACATCAACATGGTGCCGTTTATCGACGTGGTGCTGGTGCTGCTAATCATTTTCATGATCACGGCGCCCATTTTGCAGTCGGGAATCGATGTGGATGTGCCCAAGACCCGAACCGTGAAGGAGCTCACCGAGACGCGCATGGTCGTTACGATCGACCGCGGGCAGCGAGTGTATCTGAATGATAAGCCCGTCAACATTCATCAACTCGGCCAGCAGATTGTTTCCCAGTCGCACGACCCCAAGACGCGGGCGGTGTACGTGCGGTGCGATGAGACCGTGCCGTTCGGAAGTTGGGCCACAGTGGTAGACGAGCTGCGACAATCGGGCATCCAAAATATCAGCGTGGTCACGCAGCCTCTGGTCGAGCGCCCCGGAACGCCGTAAATGATCGAAGCCGCGACAATCCGGCCGGACGAA
This sequence comes from uncultured Acidobacteriaceae bacterium, assembly GCA_964407845.1. Classification (GTDB taxonomy): domain Bacteria; phylum Acidobacteriota; class Terriglobia; order Acidiferrales; family UBA7541; genus Palsa-295. The sequence goes on from CAYOXF010000003.1 coordinate 28,411, forward strand.
AACCTCAAGCGCTTTGTCTTCACATCGGTTGTGCTTCATGCGCTGCTGGCCGGCTCCGTCGCCGTTTCTGCCTACTTCTCACACAGCGGTGAGAGTTGGGGAGGGCCGGGTGGGTCCGTGACGGTCGGTCTCGTGGGTAGCGCGCCCGCCATTCCTTTGCCTCAACCCGAAGTGGTGTCGCCCAATCGCGTCGTGGATGAGTCAAAGGGCCTCTACAAATCTGAGCCGCAGCCGAAGCCCCAGCCCCAACCCGAGGCCACGCCCATACCGAAGTTCGAGAAAGAAAAGCCCCCCAAATACCTAACCCGACCGTCCAAAACGCTCGAGAATCCGACGCCGCCCCCGCCCAACGCTGTGCCCTACGGAGGTGGCGGAACTCCGATGGTGCCGGTATCGTCGTTCGCGATGGGCAATACAGGTACGACGGCGGCGGGATTAGCCATCGGTGGCGCCAGCGGCGGCGATTTCGCGTCGCGTTTTGCGTCCTACGTAACGGCCGTGCAACAACGGATCAGCCGGGAGTGGCTCCAGTCATCGGTGGACCCAAGCCTGCAATGGGCGCCACGGGTGAGCGTGACCTTCGATATTCTGCGCGACGGAACCATCACCAATGTGCAGCTCATACAGTCCAGCAATAACCGCTCGCTCGACACCTCAGCTTTGCGCGCGGTTCAATCCGCGAGTCCTCTGGCGGCGCTCCCCGCCGCATATTCTGGCTCGCGTGTCAGCGTGGAATTCTACTTCGATTATCGGAGATAACTTTCGAGAGTCTCATGGCACGAAAAAAAAGCACCATTCTGGCGATGTTACCGGTTCTGCTTGCCGCATCGGTTCTTTTGACGGCGCGGCCCCTGGCGGCGCAAGACTGGTTCAAGACGGGGACAGGCCTCGGAATCACCAAGGCCCGCGTCGCCGTTCCGGATACAGTCGCGCGTTCGTCTTTCACGCAGCCGTTGCCAAAAACATTTCATGATGTTTTGTGGGCCGACTTAGACTATTGCGGCATTCTCGATCTCGTCAGTGCGAGTTTTTATCCCCTGCAATCGCCGTCTCAGCCGAGCGAGTTGAATGCTCAGGCGTGGGCCGCCGCACCCGCCGATGCCTACATGGTGGCCTACGGAAATATGACGACGGATGCGACCGGTATCGCCTTCGCCGGATACCTTTCCGACGTGCACAATCCGTCGGCACCGCCCGCGATTCAAAAGATCTATCGCGGTGCTGCGACGGATGCTGATGCCCGGCGGCTTGCGCATCAGTTTGCCGATGACATCGTTGCCTACCTGGGCGGCGGTCAGCCCGGTATTGCACGAACCCAAATCGCTTACGTCAGTGCGCTCGGCGGAAACAAAGAGATATGGGTGATGGACTACGACGGAGCGAATCCGCATGCGGTCACGCATCTCCGGTCGATTTCGCTTACGCCCCGTTGGTCACCGGACGCGTCGCGGATCGCTTTCACCTGCTATGTTCCCAACCGGGGTGTCACCTCGGCGCAAATCTGTATGTACTCCGTCGTCTCCAACCGGTTGATCGGGTTCCCGCGCTTTCGGGGAACCAACAGCTCGCCGGCGTGGTCCCCCGATGGATCGCAAATCGCTTTTATGTCTAGCCTAAACGGCGACCCGGAAATCTACGTCGTGGATGCCGACGGTAGCCGCTTACACCGGATCACCTTTTCGGCCGGTGTGAACACCTCGCCCGTATGGAACCCGAAAACCGGCAAGCAGATCGTATTTGTGAGCGACCGAGGAGGCGAGCCCGTGCTGTATCTCTCCGATTCGGACGGCTCCAATGTCCAGAAGCTCGATTTGCCGGACATGGGCTACGTGGTGGATCCGACGTGGTCTCCGAACGGACAACTGCTTGCTTTCAGCTGGCGGCGGCCGAGTGGAAACTACGACATCTACGTGATGGATATTGTCAGCCGACAACTGGCTGAGCTGACAAAGGATGAGGATCGCAACGAACGGCCCAGTTGGGCGCCCGACGGCCGGCACCTCGTCTTTGAATCGACACGCACGGGCACGCGGCAGATTTGGTCCATGCTCGCCGACGGCAGCCAGCCGCGCCAACTCACTTTCGAAGGGCAAAACGAATCGCCGAATTGGTCGCCGAAATGACGGCGCGGCATGAAAGCTTCGAGTAATCGCATAACAGTGTGATTCGCGGGGCTTTTCGAAGCCCTCGCGAAAACGTCAAAGGAGGCACCTGATGCAGCGCCTTAGGTTTCGCACCTTCCTATTGCTGTTCGGCCTGACCGTGCTTGCTCTTGCAGGTGGATGCCAGAAGAAGGTTGCAACCACGCCGCCGACGCAAACGCCCCCTGTGCCGGCTGCGCAGCCCACCGTCACATTGAACGCCTCGCCGGCGTCTGTGAATGCGGGACAAACCGTGACGCTGTCCTGGTCCTCTACCAATGCCACGGACCTCGATATCGAACCGGGCGTAGGCAAAGTCGCGCCGCAGGGCTCGACCCCCGTGAACCCGACGACGTCCACGACATACACGATCACAGCGACGGGCGCCGGCGGCAGTGCGACCGCCACGGCGCATGTGGATGTGAATGCGGGGGCAGAGGCTCGCGCTCGGGGAGCCGCTTCGGGGCCGCCCAATTTGAGCGAGCTCTTCTCGCAAAACGTACAAGATGCGTTCTTCGACCTCGATAAATCCGACTTGCGCGACGATGCTCGCAGCGCTCTCACCAGAGATGCAGAGTTTTTGCGCTCCTATCCTCAAGTGCATGTTTCGCTCGAAGGACATTGCGATGAGCGAGGCTCGACGGAATACAATCTCGGCCTCGGCCAGCGGCGCGCCGAAGCGGCGAAAAACTTTCTGATTTCGCTGGGCATCTCCGCCGATCGAATGGAAACCACGAGCTGGGGCAAGGAGCGGCCTTTCTGCACTGAGCACGCTGAGGAGTGCTGGCAGCAGAATCGCCGCGCCCACTTCGTCCTGGCGCAGTGACAGCGCGCCGAGCTGAGCCTGGATTGTCAGCGCCACCAGCTGGCCGAGCCGCATCTTTTGAATCACGGATCTGGACGCGCCGCGTTGCCTGAAACAAACCCGGCGGGCTACACTTGGCCCAGTTTCCCTGAGGAGGCAAGACCTTGCGCACACGATGGCTTTTGCTCGCAGTTGCGGCAATGATTTTCGGCGCCGTCGGCGGGGCGATTCTCGCGCCGCAGCCGGCAGGGGCCGTATCGAAAGAAATGATCGAGCTCCAACAGCAGGTTGGTCAGCTGCTTCAGGGCCAGCAGGATCTCCGGAGCGCGATGGATAGCAACGAAGCGACCCTGCGCACACTCGTGCAACAGTCGCTCGACTCCATCAACCGATTCAGTGGAGAGATGGGTTCGTTGCAAAAGACCGTGCAGGAGGTCCAGGCGAACACCGGCTCGCGGATTGACACGATGGCGCAGCAGACGCAGGGGCTGTCAGACAATCTACAGGACGTTCAGGCACGCGTCGGGAAACTCTCGCAACAGTTGACCGACGTCCAGAACCTGCTGCAAAGCCTTGACGCGAAACTCTCGGGAGGCTCACCCAGTGGCCCCACCGGGGCACCCGGTGGAGCTGAGCCCGCGGGTGGGAATATGGCGCCGCCTTCGGGCTTATCGTCCGCTTCGGCCGACACCCTTTACCAAAACGCCCTGCGCGACTACAACACGGGAAAGTACGACCTGGCCCGGCAGGAATTCTCTGATTATATTAAGACTTTCCCGTCCAATGATCTGGCCTCTAACGCACAGTTCTATCTCGGTGAGGTTTCCTACGCACAAGGCGACTTCCGGGGCGCCATCGAAGCCTACGACATCGTGCTCATGAACTACCCCAACAGTTTTAAGCTGGGAGCTTCCCTGCTGAAAAAAGGGCTCGCGGAACTTGAACTGGGAATGAAAGCCAGCGGGACCCGAGACCTTCGCGAAGTGGTTCGGCGTTTTCCAAACTCCGATGATGCCAGACGCGCCCAGGCCAAGTTGCGCGAACTCGGCGCCGCCCCGGCCGCCCGTACCGCACCGCATTAGTCTCTCGCGCTATTGAGGCACCGAGCTGCGCTCGACGCCTAGGCGCGGAGAACGTCCGGCTGCCACTCGTGGATCATCTTTTTGATCGTCTTGCGGTCCTGGAGCTTTTCGTCGAGAACCTTCTGCGCGAGCGCAGGGAGTTCCCGATCGCTCGCAAAGCGCAACGAGACGAGTTGACCGACGGTGAATTCGCCGATCCGCGATCGCAATTCTGCCGGAAGAACCTGCTGCATCCGGAGGCGCATTTCAAGACGGATCACTCGGTCCTGCACGGTGAGCGCGAAGATGCGAGCCGTAAAGGCAAGCAGAACGAGAGCGATCGAAACCAGAAACGAGACGACCGTCCCCAGCGAAAGATTGTGAATGACACGCGTGATGGACCACACCAGGTTCAGTAAGAAAATCGGCAGTACCACGAAGTGAAAGGCAGGCACCAGTTTCGTGTGGTTCTCGAAGTTCTGAGTCTGGCTCATGCAGGACCTCCCATCGTTACCCACGGTTCGGACGGATTCTAACAGATCGCGACGCTAGAGCCCGAGCTCGTCGCGTTTCTTATTCCGTCACTTTCAGCTATACTCCCGGGCATGTCCGTCAACAAAGTGATCTTGGTCGGGCGTCTGGGACGAGACCCGGAAACGCGTTATACATCGGGCGGCCAGGCGGTGACGAATTTCACTCTGGCCACGGACGAAACGTTCAAGAGCCGTTCCGGCGAGCGCCAAAAGCGAACCGAATGGCACCGCATTGTGCTGTGGGGCAAACTGGCAGAAATCGCGCAGCAGTATCTAAAGAAGGGCATGCTCGTTTACGTCGAAGGCCGCTTGCAAACACGCCAATGGGAAGACAAGCGCGACGGCCAGAAGCGCCAGACGACCGAGATTGTCGGTAACGTCATGCGTATGTTGACGTCACGCGTGGAAGCCGCCGCCGCTGGTGCGGGTGTGGAAGGGGCCGCGGGTCACGGCCGGCTGGTCGATGCGGACTTCGATGTTGCAAGTCCCGGGCCTGAAGAAGGTGCTGCCGGCCCCGAAATCTCCGACGAAGATATCCCCTTCTAGTGCGGGCTTACCCCTCGCCGATCCTCCTCTGGTTCTCCATTTGAAGTGAGAGTGATCGAAGGATCGAATTCTAGCTCAAACATTCCTGTTGGGCTCATCGGTGGGCAAAGCACCGTCGTCATCTTCGGCGCCCGGGGCGGGCAGGGTGGGCAGAACCTCCGAGGCAATCAAGCGGTCACGAACCAGCGTGTCTCTTCGCAGCTTGCCGTCACGAAATTCGAGAGCGCGTTTCGCATACTGGGCGATATCTGGCTCGTGCGTAACGATCACGACCGTCAGTTGTTGTTGGTCGTTGAGCCCTTGCAAGATCTCCATGATTTCAATGCTTGTGCGGCTATCGAGGTTTCCCGTTGGCTCATCGGCGAGCAAAAGCGATGGATTATTCACTAAGGCCCGGGCGATCGCCACGCGCTGCTGCTGTCCGCCGGATAGCTGCGATGGAAAATGGCCCGCCCGTTCCGCAAGCCCCACTCGCTTCAGTGCCCCCTCCGCTCGCTTGGCGCGCTCTTCGATGGGAACGCCGGCATAAATCGTGGGCAGCTCAACGTTTTCAAGAGCCGACGTGCGCGGTAGCAGGTTAAACTGCTGAAACACGAAGCCGATTTTGTGGCTGCGGATGGCAGCCAGCTCGTCTTTCGTGAGCCCCGACACATCCTTGCCGTCGAGCAGGTAACGTCCCCGTGTGGGACGATCGAGACATCCGACAATGTTCATGAGAGTCGATTTGCCGGACCCTGACGCGCCCATGACGGCAACGAACTCACCTGGGTAGATTTCGAGCGACACGCCACGAAGCGCCGGAACTTGGACCTCGCCAAGGTCATAGATTTTGTGGACGTTTTCCAACCGGATGGTCGGAATCCGTTGCTTGGACTCTTCGCTTGCGGCGCGGGGAAAAGGGGGTGTCGATGTGCGAGAGTCCATTGCAATTCGAGTCGTGCGCGGTCCTGACAGGGAATCTGGGGCTGCCGCGCCTCAGTGCGCCGACTGCTTTTCCGTTTTTTTCTTCCGCTCCTCGTCGAGTTGCTTGATACGCTCGTCGAATTTCACTTGCTGCTCGGGCGTCAGAATCGCACGGATATTGGCGCGAAACTGCTGCCGCATGGCCTCGTGCTGGCTATTTAACTGTGCAGAGAGGGCTTGCCATTTCGCGCGCGTATCATCGATTTCGGCGCCGATCCGCTTCTGTTGTTCGGGGGTAAGCTGAAGACGCTCCGTCAAATCGTGCATCACTTGGTCGCGGGTCGGCGTATTGCCCGAGACCCGCTGGTTCCAGACGTTATTGCCCACAGCGCCGAAGGTGACGCCGAGCGCAAAAACCATCAAGAACAGAGCGGCTGCCTCAAGGCCCGCCTTAGTCTTTTTCATGATCGCTGTCCGCTACCATCATCAGTACTTCATCGCCGTTCGCCGACACCCAGGCCGGCTCCGGCGCCAAAATGTCAGTTACTGAAATAGGACGCGCCGCGACGACATTCGGTTGCGCGTGGTGACCCCAACGCACGTTGTAGCTTACAAATGCCATGAGTGCCAGCGTCGCGGTTGCTGCAAACCTCCAACCAAACGAGACAAACGGCTGCCAAAAACTCGCTCGAAGTGCGCTCATTTCGCTCTCTGCCGCGCGGATTCTCGCCATCACCTTGCGGGCAAAGCCCGGGCCAGGGTCGGGCGAAGGTTCGGCGGCCCGCAATAGACGCGCACTCAGCGCGGCGTCTTCCAGTAGAGCGCGACAAGAAGGGCAGTTTTGCCAGTGTTCGATGGCCGGCTTTGCATCGGCGCCGCTCAGTTCTCCATTCAGGTAGTCTTCTAGCAGCGCCTCGTGCTTCTGACAGACAGCACGTCTGAATTGGGAGTCGGTGGCCATGCTTTTATTCCTTTCTTTCTCCAGCTGGTGCCGCGTGGCTTTTCCCTGGACTCGGGTTTAGCCGACGTCGGTAGGTGTCCATGATCCGGCCTCGCGCACGGAACAGTCGCACCTTCACGGTATTGACGTTGAGATTGAGAATCTCAGCCAGTTCCTGAACCGAGAACCCCTCGATTTCTTTCAACACGAGCAATTGCCTGTCCTGCTCGGGGAGTACTGCGAGCATTCGTTCGAGAATTTCGCGCGTTTCCGCGCGAGTGTTGGGCCCTTCCGGGGGCCGGCTCGAGGAAACGATCCCATCTAGCCGCGAGACCTGTTCCTCGGATAAATCGGCCTCATATGTCAGCGGTCGAACCTTGCGCTTTCGCAGGTAATCCCAACACTCGTTCACCGCGATTTTGTACAGCCAGGTGGAAAAGGCGGCGCGCTGATCGAACCTCTTAATCCCCAAGTAGGCTTTCAAAAAAACTTGCTGCGCAATGTCCTCCACATCGTCAGAACGATGCAAGATGCCTGCGACCAACGCGAAGACGCGCTGCTGATGCCGGCGAACGAGCTCCTCGAAGGCCGCTTCCGCACCGCTCTGCGACAGCCGCACGAGTTCGCGGTCGTCCACCCTTTTCTCCCCTGCTGGAAAGGGGAGCGTAAGCGTGTGCGCGCTGGCTGCCATATTTTTTGGGACGTTCCTCATGCAAGTTCGGTTACGTCGGAGAAAATGTGTGTTGCTTACATTTCTTGTTGCGACAGGCACTAGTCCATGTAACAATACCCGCCATGATAATCGGCGAGCGCATCCGTTTACTACGAGAACAGAAAAAACTATCCCAGGGCGATATCGAAAAGCGGACCGGCCTGCTTCGATGTTACATCTCTCGTGTCGAAAATGGCCACACCGTCCCGGCCATCGAGACTCTCGAGAAGCTGGCACGCGCCATGGAAGTGCCGCTCTACCAGCTATTCTACGACGGGGAAGAGCCTCCTGTACTTCCAAATCTTCCGAAGCGGAAGAGTGCGGATGACATTGCCTGGGGCAGCACGGGAAAAGACGCGCGGTATTTGGGCCGTTTTCGGCGACTTCTCGGCCGCATCGAAGAGGGTGACCGCAGGCTGCTACTCTACGTAGCGCAAAAAATGGCCAACCGCTAGCGGATTGGTCCACACTCCATTTGCGCGCGGCTCTCAGTCCTGAAGCTTACCGCCGCTGCTCGCCTGCCCCGATGTTATTCCCATTCAATCGTGCTGGGCGGTTTTGAGGTGATGTCGTAGACGACGCGATTGACGCCGGGCACCTCATTTACGACGCGCGAGGAGATGTGCTCTAATAGGGGCATCGGAAGGCGCGCCCAATCGGCCGTCATCGCGTCGAGTGACTCGACCACCCGCACCGCAATCACGTTTCCGTAGGTCCTGCCATCACCCATTACGCCGACACTGCGAATCGGCAACAGGACTGCGAACGATTGCCAAGTCTTCTCGTAGAGTCCAGCGCGGTGAATTTCCTCCGCTACAATGGCGTCGGCCGCGCGAACCGTCGCCAACCTCTCAGACGTCACTTCACCGAGAATTCTGACGGCCAGTCCGGGTCCAGGAAAGGGTTGTTTGACGAGAATCTCTTCTGGCAAACCGAGTTCTCTGCCGATCTGGCGAACTTCATCCTTGAACAGGTCGCGCAGCGGCTCAATCAGTGCGAACGGCATATCCGGGGGCAGACCGCCGACGTTGTGGTGCGACTTGATCACGGCCGACGGCCCCTTCACCGAAACCGATTCAATGACGTCGGGATACAGCGTTCCCTGCACAAGAAACTTTACCGGCTCTCGCTTTGCCAGGGCCACGAGCTTTCGTTCTTCGGCCGCGAATACGGCGATGAACTCGTTGCCAATGATCCTTCGCTTTTCTTCGGGGTCAATAACGCCCCTTAGTTTCGCGAGAAACCGCTCGGAGGCGTCCACACCGATGACGTTGAGGTTGAGGCGGTCGCGCAGCATCTCCAGCGTGTCTTGAAATTCATTCCTCCGTAGCAGGCCCGTATCCACGAAAATGTTCGTGAGGCGGTCGCCCATGGCCCGGTTGACGAGAACCGCCGCGACTGTCGAGTCCACTCCGCCGCTTAAAGCGCAAATGGCACGCGCTCCTTCGGTTTGCCCGCGAATGTTCTCGACCGTCTCGGCGACAAACCCGGCACGGTTCCAATTCGCTTTCGCGCCGCAAATTTCAAAAACGAAGTTTCGCAGAATCTCCGCGCCGCGCTCAGTGTGATTGACTTCGGGATGAAATTCGACACCAAAGAAGCGTCCCTCCGCGTTTTCGATGGCTGCGACGGCGTTATCGGTCTGTCCAGTGACGTGAAAGCCACGAGGCAGAGCGACCACATGATCGCCATGGCTCTCCCAGACCTTCAACGTCGGCGGCAAGCCTGCAAAAAGCTTGGATTCTCGACCGATCCGCAGGCAGGCCGGACCGTACTCGCGCCGCTCCGCTCGTTCCACTTTTCCACCCAGCGTACGTGCGAGCCACTGCATGCCGTAGCAAATGCCAAGAACCGGAACGCCCAACTCCAGGGTTTTCGGATCGCAATGCGGTGCGTCTTTGTCATAGACCGAGCTCGGTCCACCGGAAAGCACGATTCCGACCGGCTCCTGTGCGCGAATCTCTTCCGCCGCAGCGGTGCAGGGCAGAATCGCCGAAAAGACCTGCAGCTCGCGAATTCGGCGCGCGATCAACTGCGTGTACTGGCCGCCAAAATCCAGCACCACGATTCCCCGTTTCGTGCTCACCGTACCTCCGCGCTTCAGCTGCGCTGCCAATCCGCTCTCGGCCATGATGGGAATTTGCGTCTTGCACTCCCCTTATTTCAGAACAATGTTGACGAGCTTTTTCGGAACGACAATTACCTTGGCGATTTCCTTGCCCTTTATAAGCGGCGCAATGCGTAGGTCCCGGGCCGCTCGCTGCTTTGTTTCCTCTTCCCCAAGGCTGGCATCGACCAACAGTTTTCCTCGCAGACGGCCGTTGATCTGAACAACGATTTCAACCTGCTCCTCGCGAGTCAAATCTTCGCGATACGGCGGCCAGGCCGCTTGTCCGCAGCCCTCGCGCGATCGGCGTTCTGATTTCTCGGTCGAGATGGAGCCAGCATTGCCAAGGATCTCCCACATCTCTTCGGCAACATGCGGGGTCATCGGGGATAGCATCAGCACCAGGGCGGACAACACGCTCTTGAGCACAGTCGGCGTAACGTCCTGATCGAGTGGTTCCTGCGCCGTGAGCTCGTTTACCAGTTCCATGATGAGTGCGATCGAGGTGTTAAAGTGCCAGCGGCCCTCAAAGTCATTCGTCACGCGCTTCAAAGTCTGGTGAGCCTTGCGAACAAGAGCCTTTTCTTTCCCCGTAGCATGTTCGAAGTCCGTTGGCGAGCTCCAATCGAGCGCCACCGGCTGCAATCGCTCAGCGTGCTTCTCGACGAGCCGATAGACTCGATTCAAAAATCGCGACGACCCCTCAATTCCCTGCTCGCTCCATTCGAGATCCTTCTCTGGCGGCGCCGCGAAGAGCGTGTACATCCGGCCCGTATCGCATCCGTACTTGTCGGCCATTTCAATTGCGCCGACGATGTTGCCCTTGGACTTGGACATCTTCGCTCCATCCTTCAGCACCATTCCCTGTGAGAACAGGCGCAAGATCGGCTCGCGATGATCAATTAGCCCCAGCTCGTTCATGACCTTGCAGAAAAAACGAGAGTAAATCAGGTGCAGAATGGCATGCTCCACACCGCCGATATACTGATCGATCTGAAACCAGTACGCCACATGGGCCTTGTCGAAGGGGGCGCGATCGTTGTGCGGATCGGTGTAGCGATAGAAGTACCAAGATGAATCGATGAATGTGTCCATCGTATCGGTCTCGCGATCGGCAGGGCCGCCACACTTGGGACATTTCGTTTTCAAAAATTCTGGCACGTTGGCGAGCGGCGATCTTCCCTGGCCCGTGAGTTTTACATTTTCGGGAAGACGCACAGGAAGCTGGTCATCGGGCACTCCCACAACTCCATGCTCGGGACAGTACACGACTGGGATCGGCGTCCCCCAGTAGCGCTGGCGCGAGATGCCCCAGTCCTTCAGGCGGTAGGTCGTCTCCGGCTTACCGAAGCCTTGGGCTTCCGCGTCAACGGCCATCCTCTCAATGGCTTGCTCCGACGTGAGCCCGGTATAGGGCCCCGAGTCCACCAACCGCCCGTATTCCGTGTAGGCCTCAGTCATTCGGTCGGCACGCAGCGGAGCGGCGTTCGACGGCTGGACGACAACCTTGATGGGCAGGTTGTACTTTTCTGCAAATTCGAAATCGCGTTGATCATGCGCCGGAACCGCCATCACCGCTCCCGTGCCGTACTCGGCGAGCACGAAATTGGCGACCCAAATCGGCACGCGCTCACCGGAGAATGGATTCAGCGCGAAGCGTCCCGTAAAGAACCCGACCTTCTCGGCCGTAGCAATCTCTTCCGTTTTCACGCTCCCCCGCTGTAGGGTCTTCAGCTGCTGTTCCATCGCATGGCCGCCGGGCACGCCCGCCAAAAGATCCGGAAGGTAGGAATGAGCCGGTGACAGCAGGACTGCCGAGACTCCATAGATGGTATCGACTCGGGTGGTAAAGATTTCGAGCGGCGGTGACGCCACATCGGCAACCGCGAATTGAACGCGTGCGCCACGCGACTTGCCGATCCAGTTCTGCTGCATGATCAAGACGCGCTCGGGCCATCCGCTGCTCAGCTCATGTATCCCCTCCAGCAGCGCGTCGGAATATTTGGTGATGCGGAGAAACCATTGATCGATCTCTTTTGCCTCAACCGGCGTCGTATCGTGTTGCCAACAGAAGCCATCGATCACTTGCTCGTTCGCCAGTACGGTCTGGCACTGCGGGCACCAGTTAACTCGGCTGCGTTTGCGGTAGGCCAAGTCGCGCTCGAGCATGCGCACAAAGAACCATTGGTTCCAGCGATAGTATTCCGGCTCGCATGTCGATATTTCACGCTGCCAGTCGTAGCTGAATCCGAAGCGCTTACAGACGGCCTTCATCTGCGCGACATTTGTGTTGGTCCACTCACGGGGCGCGACGCCGCGCTTGATGGCTGCGTTTTCGGCGGGCAATCCGAAGGCGTCCCAGCCGATCGGATGAAGGACATTGTAGTCGCGCAGCCGCTTGTATCGAGCGACCGCATCGCCAATCGTATAGTTCCGCATGTGACCCATGTGCAAAGTGCCGGAAGGATAGGGGAGCATCTCCAGCACGTAGTACTTGGGCCGAACGGGATCGTTTTCGACAGCCCGGAAGCTGTCCCGCTCCTCCCAGATTTTCTGCCACTTCGCTTCGATTCGCTGCGGATCGTAACCTGGCAAGTTCACTTACCCCTTGATCTTCGCGGTAGCCATCCGATCGCCCTCGGCCGATTCGACGATGCTCGCGGATGGGTCTGAGCAAGGCGCGTGGTCTGAACCAGTTTCCAGACGGCTGCGACGTTTCTCTTGTCATCTCCCGGCTTGTCGATGGGCGTCTCCAGGATAAAGGCGCAGGACGAAAGCAGCGGATGGTTCAGAACTCTTCCCAGCGCCTGGAGGCCGATCTTGCCTTTGCCGATATGCTCGTGTCGATCCACACGTGATCGAAGCGCTGCCTTGGAGTCATTGAGATGTATCACACCCACGCGGCCGATTCCCACCGTCTGATCGATATGGAATAGCGTGTTCTCCCAGCCCTGGTCGGTCCGGATGTCCCATCCCGCGGCGAAGACATGCGCAGTATCAAGGCACACGCCGAGCGGCAAGCCTGGGCACGCCTCCAAGATGGCCTTCAATTCCTCGAACCGCGATCCGAGAGTACTTCCCTGCCCAGCCGTGTTCTCAAGAAGAATGCGCAGCTCACCCAGTTTTAATCCGCGTGCTGCCTGCTTGAGGCCCTGCGTGACGGCGCCGATTGCCGACGTGTTGTCACCCGTTAGGGCCGAGCCAGGGTGCAGCACCAGGTAGTCCGCGCCCAGCCCCAAGGCTCGAACAATTTCCCGATGAAACGCCTGTACCGACCGCGCCTGCAGCACTGGATCCGGAGACGCCAGGTTTAACAGGTAGTTACAATGAATCACGAGGGGGCCGAGGCCCAGCTCCTGGCGTCGTGCTCGGAAGCGGTCTTGGTCAAGAGACGAAATACCAGACCTACTGTGATCCCACATCCTGGGACTGGCTGAGAATATCTGCACCGCATTTGCGCCTAAGCCGGCTGCAGTGTCCAGAGCGCGCGTAATATTACCCGCGATAGACGTATGGATTCCGATACGGATACTGCCGTCCTTCCAGGCGGGTGGTGCCGGTTGAGTGGGAGGGACCGGGCGGTACTCGTCGGAGTCGTCGAAGGTTAGATCAACTCGATGCTGTGTTTCCGACATTCCCTCAGGTTGTCCGGGAGCGAAATCATTCTAGCGGAATCAACCTAGACGCGCAAACGCCCCTTGTTTCGTTCTCGCATCGGCCGCAAAGCACTGGCGAGTCAACCAGCGCGGATGCTATCATTTGGAAGTTCGACGGCGCGGTCGCCAAGTGGTAAGGCAAAGGTCTGCAAAACCTTCACCGGCGGTTCAATTCCGCCCCGCGCCTCCAACTTGCAGATCCTGTTGCATTTCTCTCCTGTTTTGCTTCCCTGCCGTCTTCTGCGCTAGACTTTTCGTTTCGCTTTGTCTTGAGGGAGCCGCTCATGCTTGTCGTGATGCAGTCTCACGCCACCGAGGAACAGGTACGCGCCGTTTGCGAACGGATCGAGTCGCTCGGTCTTCGTGCCCACGCCATTCCGGGAGCGGCTCGCACCGCGATCGGGATCACCGGCAACAGCGGCGAAGTAGACACAGGAGCGCTCGAATCGATGCCGGGCGTCGTCGAGTGCATTCCGGTCAGCAAGCCCTACAAGCTCGTCAGCCGGGATGTGAAGCAGGAGAACACCATCGTGCGCGTCCCAACCCCGTCGGGAGACGTCACATTCGGCGATCG
>CAYOXF010000004.1:0-6278 GCA_964407845.1 uncultured Acidobacteriaceae bacterium
ATTATCGAGGCCGAGGAAGCCTCCTTCGAAGACATTCTTTCCCTGGGGATCTTTGCGATTCACCCACCAGGTGAAGTTCAGCAGAAGCTTGTGGAACACCTTCTCCAAAAACGCACGGTCCGCTTTTTTCTGGATGCGGGCGGCGATCTTGTAAACGCGTCGCGCAGCCCAGGCATGCACGGGAGGGTTTACGTCGGAAAAATTCCATTCGTAGGCCGGCAGTTGCCCGTTGGGATGCATGTACCATTCGCGCAGAAAAAGGACGAGCTGGTCCTTTGCAAAGTCCGGATCGATCAGCGCCATCGCCACGCAATGAAAGGCCAAGTCCCAAGCGGCGTACCAGGGATACTCCCATTTGTCGGGCATCGAAATCACATCGGAATTGTAAAGGTACGACCATTCATGATTTCGGCCCTTCAAGCGCTGCGGATCCGGCGCGGGCTGGGTCCGATCCCCTCTGAGCCAACGGCTGATGTCGTAGTGGTAGCTCTGCTTGCCCCAAAGCAGGCCGGCAAATGCCTGGCGCTGCACCAGGCGTGGGTCTTCGGTCATTCCGGTGTGGACTCGCTGCTCGTAAAATTCGTCCGCTTCCTTCTGACGCTGATCGAAAACCGCTTCGAATGGCGCGCCGAAAAACTCCTGCGCTGGCACACCGCTTGTCGCCGGGTTGCTATCAAGCAAACGCATCCGAATCTCCCAGCGCGCGCCGGGCGCGATTTCCGTCGAGTAGTGCGCGGCACCTTTCGTTCCCTTCTTCGCGGGATTCACGGCGGCTCGCTCGCCCTGGATCAAATAGCGATGAAAGGCGTCTTTCACGTACGGCGTGCGGCTCTTGGTCTGGAAAAGACGCTCCATGTTCGTTTCATTCTCGGTGAACAAAAGTTCCGGCGATCCTTCTAGCAGCAGCCAACGCTTGACGTAGTGAAACTCCGTCAGCTCGATCAACTCCGTTCCGCCAGGTCCGGCGATCTCAGAAGCATCCGGGGAATCGTCGTAGTCGCCCCAGGACCACCGGTTGCGGAACCAGATGGTTGGAAGCAGATGCAATCGAGCGGGCTCCGGACCGCGGTTCCATGCTGTCAGACGAACGAGCACATCTTCCGACGTTGCCTTGGCGTATTCCACAAACACATCGAAGTAGCGGCTGTCCTGAAAAACTCCGGTGTCGATCAGTTCGTATTCGGGATCGTGCTTCGTGCGTTGAGCGCTTTCTCTGACAAGTTGGTCATAGGGATACGCTGCTTGAGGATACTTGTACAAGAATTTCAGATAAGAGCTCGTCGGAGTGGCGTCTAAGTAGTAGTAATACTCCTTAACGTCTTCGCCATGATTGCCTTCGCGATTGGTCAAGCCGAACAGCCGCTCCTTAAGAATTGGGTCCTTTTCGTTCCAGAGAGCTATGGCAAAGCAGATGTGCTGGCGACGATCGCAAATCCCTCCGATACCGTCCTCGCCCCAACGATAGGCGCGAGAGCGAGCATGGTCATGCGGCAAGTAGTTCCAAGCGTCGCCATCGGGACTGTAATCTTCGCGGACCGTGCCCCACTGCCGCTCGGAAAGGTAAGGGCCCCAGCGCTTCCAGTGGACTTCGCGCTTTTCCGATGCGTAGAGCCTCTGTTCCTCGTTGGTCATCGGAAGATTCCTCGCTGGAGGCTGCAGACTCGGCAGAAAACCCCTGGCATCGAAGGCGGCCTCCCTCACTGTAGCGGCTCGATGCGCACGTGGCAAGCGAGTGCTCGGGTGCGATTCTTAGATCGCACGAACGATGCGGCCACTGGCAGCTCGCGATTTGATCTTGTATCCTCGAGCTACCCGGAAAGCGACGGAGCCGTCTGCTGACTCAACCGCCCACCACTCTAGCGCTACCCCATGCGAAGCCCGCCTCGTCGCAGCCGTTCTGGCACTCCTCGCTCCTCTCGATCTGCCTGGCGAGTACAGTCGTTGTCTTACCGATGCTATTCCACGGAAATATCTCGGGCCACGATTTCCGCTTTCACATCGCGTCGTGGATGGACGTACGAGGGCAGTGGCGGGAGGGGATCCTCTTCCCTCGCTGGGCCGAATGGGCCAACTGGGGATTTGGCGAGCCGCGCTTCATTTTCTACCCTCCGCTGTCATGGATGATCGGAGCGGCGCTCGGTTCGCTGCTTCCGTGGAGGATGGCACCTGGCGCTTTCATCTGGCTCGCGCTGACCCTAGCCGGGCTATCGATGGGGCGTTTCGCGCGAGACGGCCTCTCGCGACCGTACGCAAATCTAGCAGCCGCTCTCTACGTTGCCAATCCGTATCATCTCGTCATGGTGTACTACCGCAGCGCTTTCGGCGAACTTCTGGGTGTTGCTCTTCTGCCCCTGCTTTTCTGGGCGGTACTCCGCATCATCGGAGGCGAGTGGCGCCAGGTTCCCTTCCTGGCTGTGGTGCTCGCCGGCATCTGGCTTTCGAGCTTGCCCGCCGCGGTGATCGCGACGTATGGCTTGGTTGTGGCGATCGTCACGGGCTCGATTTTGAAGAAGAGCTTCCGGCCGGTCGTTCTCGGCCTGAGCGCGGGCGCCGGAGGTCTTGCCCTGGCCTGTTGTTATGTTTTGCCAGCCGCCTGGGAACAGCCGTGGGTTCAGATCAGGGAAGCTGTCTCCGACAATCTTCGTCCCTCTGCAAATTTTCTTTTCACGCGCGCGAACGATCCGGCTTTTGTCGCGTTCAATTGGCAGGTCTCCTGGGTAGCCGCCGGACTCATAGTTGCGGCAGTGGTCGCGGCGCTGTTGACCATAAAGAGACGGGCCGAGATCTTTCCCACCTGGTGGATTCTGTCGGTGCTTGGCGTTGTTTCGACTGTGATGATGTTGCCGCTTAGCCTGTGGCTGTGGCGCGTGCTCCCAAAATTGTGGTTCGTCCAGTTTCCCTGGAGATGGCTGGACATCCTGGATGTTGTCGTTTGCTTCCTTGCGGCAGCGGCCATCGCGGCATTGCGAAGCCGAACCGCCGGATGGATAACGAAGCTGGTCGTTTTCGTTGCAATCGGGACAGCCGGAGCCACGATGCTCAGCGGGGCACCGTGGGACAGCAGCGACGTTTCCGATATTGCCACTTCGATTCGCGTCGGCCGAGGGTATGAGGGTGCTGACGAGTACACGCCTACGGGATGCAATCGGTATCAGTTGCCTGGAAACCCCGATGATTCGGAGCGTCCCGCGGATGTATCGGCCGAGCCGGCGCCGCGAATCGCTAAAATCGATGGGTCCGGCAACATCGTTCCTGCCACAGGTGTGATGCTCGATATGCAGGTTTGGACGTCGATGCGCAGGGTTTTCACGGCGGATAGCGAACAGGCTCTAACGCTTGCCCCGCGGTTGGTCGACTACCCGGCGTGGGAACTTCTGATGAATGGACAACGCGCGAAATTCGGCCTGTATCCCGAAACAGGGCAGATCCTCGTACCCCTTTCACCGGGAAGCACTCGGATCAAAATCAGTTTTTGCCAGACGTGGGATCGCACGGCAGGCGACGTGGTCTCGGCCATTGCGGCAGTGGTGCTGGGGGTGCTGGCGTGGGCGTTCGGTCGACCGAATACGAATAGGGAGGCCTTCGGCTAATCGATACGGCGATGCTTGAATCGCTTCTCGCCCTTGGCGTACTCAGCGACTGTGTGGCCGTCGCCGTACAGCTTGTATTTGTAGGTCGTCAGGCCCTCGAGTCCCATAGGCCCCCGCGCGTGGAGCTTGCTGGTGCTGATTCCCACTTCTGCGCCGAACCCATAGCGGTAGCCATCGGCAAAGCGCGTCGAGGCATTCTGATAAACGCCCGCCGAGTCCACTTCGTTCATGAATCTCTCAGCGGCACCTGGATCCTCCGTTACGATGGCATCTGTATGATGAGAGCCGTAGGAATTCACGTGTTCGATCGCTTCATCCAAATCCGCGACCACCTTGATCGACAAGACTAAGTCACCATACTCGGTCGCCCAATCCTTCTCTGTTGATGGCACGATCGACTCGCCCGGCAACAGGGCCCGCGTCTTGCCGTCACCACGGATTTCGACTCCCGCTTCCTTGAGCTTCGCCACAATTTTAGGCAGGAAATCGGGTGCGATGGCCTCGTGAACAAGCAAAGTCTCTGCAGCGTTACAAACAGCCGGGTACTGCACCTTCGAATCATAGGTGATGTCGGTGGCCTTCTCGATGTCGGCAGCCCGGTCGACATAAACATGGCAGATGCCCTCGCCATGGCCAAGCACCGGTATGTGAGTGTGCTTCTGAATGAAATGGACCAGGTCGTACGACCCGCGAGGAACTATCAAGTCGACCTCACGGTCTTGGCAGAGCAGTTCCATCACGTCCGCTCGCGAATGAAGCAGGTTGATTGAATCTACCGGAACCTCTGGGAACTTCGCGAGGGACTCCCGCCAAATCGAGACCAGGGTCGCGCTCGTTTCGGCCGCTTCGGAGCCGCCCTTCAGGATCAAAGCGTTTCCAGACTTAAGCGCGAGGGAAGCCAATTGTGGTACGACGTCGGGCCGCGACTCGAAAATCACGCCGATGACACCCAGCGGGCACGACTCCCTATAAAGGATCAGCCCATCGTCTAGTTCCGTCGCGGCAAGTCTGCGCCCGAGCGGATCGGCCAGGCGGGCCACATCGCGGACCTGCTGAGCCATCTGAACGACGCCCCTTTCGTTTACACGCAGGCGATTCCACATCGTCGACGACATTTTCCCCGCGACGACATCTGGTTCGGCCGCCTTGCAATCGCGCGCGTTGGCCTCCAGAATTCGCTTGGCGCCGTCTTCGATCTCCTTTGCCGCAGCCACGAGGACTTCGTTGCGCGCCTGGAGGGAGAGCCTAGCAAGGGCCCGGGATGCGATCCTTGCCCGGCGTGCAAGCGAGGCGACCGACGCGCCGTTGGCCTCAAGGGGCAGTGTCGTTGGCTGGCTCATGCGTTTTGCAATAATACAATATTGTCGCGAGTCACAAGCACGGGCGATGATGCGGCCTCACTGCCACGGTCGCGCTTTCCTGAAAATCTCTCTGCTTCCTGGCTCGCGCAATTGGCAATGCCACGCGCAAATTCGCGCCCTGTGGGATCGACGATGCTCACTACATCCATGGGCGCAAAATGGTTCTCAACCCGGACGATTCCGGAGGCGAGCAGGCTGGCTTTGCCTTGCGTAATCGCGCGATGCGCACCGGCATCCACCACGACTCGTCCGCGGACGTCGGCTGCGTAGGCGATCCAACGCCGTTTGCCGCGCATTCTTCTCGAAGGCAGGAAGGCAGTGCCGATCTTTTCGCCGGCGAAAAGCCGGCTGATCGTGTCGGGCCGGCTGCCGTTGGCAATCACCGCGGCCCCACCGCAATTCATAGCGATCTCTGCGGCTTCCAGCTTCGTGCGCATCCCGCCGCGTCCGCTCGTGGAGGGCCCCGCCGCCAGGATTTTCAGCTCTGGCGTAATTTCGGAGACGAACGGTATGATCTCGCCCACCTCGCCCTCATTCGTCGTCCGACGGCGCAGCAGCCCGTCCACGTTGGTCAGCAGTACCAGCGCATCGGCTTCCAGCCCGCTCATCACAAGCGCCGCGAGGCGATCGTTGTCGCTAAAGGCAGCCGAGCGTGTTCCCTGTGAGACAGATTCCAGCTCGGCCGTCGAGACCGTGTCATTTTCGTTGACGACCGGCAGAACGCCGAAGCCGATCAACTTCTCCATGGTCTGACGCACATTCGAATAGCGGCGCCAGTTGCTGAAGTCTTCTTCGGTGAGCAGGACCTGCGCGATCTTGATATCCCACTTCGAAAAAAGGGCCTTGTAAGCATCCATCAACAGACTCTGGCCGACGGCAGCACAGGCCTGTTTGGTGACCAAGTCTTCTAATCGCGACCGATGTAGCCCCAGCCATCCTCTCCCAAGGCCTACGGCACCAGACGACACCAGCACGACCTGGCGTCCCGACTTCATTAGGTCTGCAATCGAACGCGCGATGGGCTCGACTCGGTCCTGGCATAGCTCCCCTTGCGAGCCAGTAACTGTGGTCGTGCCGACCTTGATCACCACTCGGCGTGCCGCCCGCAGCAAGCTTTCGCGTTGCCCCTGACTATGGGCCTTTTCGTGCATCAGAACCCTCGTGGAGCCTTTTCGATCCCTGGGCACCGACTGATTCCATCGTAAAGTCGCGGCGCGATTCGCGCAAAACATTTCTCTCGCATCAACCGGCTAAGATTTGGCTGGCTCGTAGTGGAAAAGCATGGTACTCTTCAATTGCGTTTGTTGCTCTTGTAACACCTTTAGAT
>CAYOXF010000005.1:0-63844 GCA_964407845.1 uncultured Acidobacteriaceae bacterium
TTGCGCGCGTGCGGCATTCGATTCCGGGTGTGGGACTGATTTCACCGCCGCCGCACCACGACATCTACTCGATCGAAGATCTGGCGCAACTGATTCACGATCTGAAGAATGCCAATCCGCGCGCACGCGTGTCCGTGAAGCTCGTCGCGGAGGCGGGAGTGGGAACGGTCGCCGCGGGCGTGGCCAAAGCGCACGCCGATGTCATCCTGATTAGCGGCTATGACGGCGGAACGGGCGCGTCACCGATCAGCTCGATTCGTCACGCCGGCGTGCCGTGGGAGCTGGGGCTTTCCGAGACCCAACAAATTCTGGTGTTGAACGACCTGCGCAGTCGGGTGCGCCTCCAGGTGGACGGCAAGCTGATGACGGGACGCGATGTGGCGATCGCGGCGCTGCTCGGTGCCGAGGAATTTGGGTTCTCGACCGCCCCGCTGATTTCGATGGGCTGCATCGTGATGCGCAAGTGCCACTTGAACACTTGTCCCGTAGGTGTGGCCACACAGGACCCGGAGCTCCGCAAGAAGTTCACGGGCCAGCCCGAACATGTAATCAATTTCCTGTTTTTCGTGGCTGAGGATCTGCGCCGCATCATGGCCGAGTTGGGCTTCCGCACCGTCAATGAGATGGTGGGCCGCGTCGATTGCTTGGCACAACGCGAAGACGTGACGCACTGGAAGGCCCAAGGGATCGATCTCTCGGCCGTACTCTACGACCCTCCGGTGCCGAGTCATGTGGGCCGGCGAAATCTAATCGGGCAAGACCACGGATTGGAGAAGGCGCTCGATTACAAGCTGATGGAAATGGCGCAGGAGGCGATCGAAAGCCGCACGCCAGTTTCCTTGAGCATGCCGATTCGCAACGTTCACCGCACGGTCGGAACGATGCTGAGCGGCGAGATCGCCAGGAGATATGGATCGGCGGGATTGCCCGAGGACACCATTCAAGTGCAGTTCACGGGGTGTGCGGGGCAGAGTTTCGGCGCGTTCTTGGCGAATGGTGTGACGCTCACGCTCGAAGGCGATGGGAACGACTACGTGGGCAAAGGGCTTTCGGGCGGAAGGCTGATCATCTACCATCCCCGACAATCGGAGTTTGTGCCCGAAGAAAATATCTTGATCGGCAACGTATGCCTCTATGGTGCTACGAGTGGCGAGGCGTTTTTCGCCGGAATGGCGGGCGAGCGGTTTGCGGTGCGCAATTCCGGCGCGACGGCTGTGGTGGAAGGTGTCGGCGACCATGGCTGTGAATACATGACCAACGGACTGGTCGTCGTTCTGGGAAGAACGGGCCGTAACTTTGCCGCAGGGATGACCGGAGGTATCGCCTACGTACTTGATAACCACGGTGATTTTGGATCGGTGAAATGCAATCGCACAGAGGTTGACCTCGAGCCAGTGACGCAGCAGAAGGACATCGAAACGTTACATGAGTTGATCGCGCGCCACAGCGAACTCACCGGCAGCCCCCAGGCCAAATGGATCCTAGAGAACTGGGAGTCCACGCTGCCGAAATTCGTAAAGGTGTTCCCACACGAGTACAAGCGTGTGCTCGGCGTACCGCGCATACCTCCCGGGCTGCTCGCCGCGCAAGCCGGAAAACAGGCCAATGGGCAGGTGATCCGTGGGTAAAGTCACCGGCTTTATGGAATATGCGCGCGAGACTCCGACGCGACGCGAGGTGAACGAGCGCATCAACGATTATTTTGAAGTGTATCAGCCGTTTCCCGAGGAAAAAGTCCGCACGCAGGCCGCACGCTGCATGGATTGTGGAATCCCCTTCTGCCACACCGGATGCCCGGTGAACAACATCATTCCGGATTGGAATGACCTGATTTACCGCAACGAGTGGAGGGATGCGATCCGCGTGCTGCATGCCACAAATAACTTCCCCGAATTTACAGGGCGTATCTGTCCGGCGCCCTGCGAGGCCGCTTGTGTGCTCGGAATTCATGAGCCGCCCGTCACCATTAAGCTGATCGAGAAGACGATCGTGGAGCATGCCTGGAAGAAAGGCTGGATCAAGCCGGAACCGCCAGAAACGCGCACGGGCAGGAGCGTCGCCGTGGTGGGATCCGGGCCGGCGGGCTTGGCAGCAGCGCAGCAACTGGCCAGGGCGGGACATGCCGTCACTGTTTTCGAAAAAGCCGACCGCATCGGGGGCTTGCTACGCTACGGCATCCCTGATTTCAAGATGGAGAAGCACGTACTTGACCGGCGGCTCGAACAAATGGCTGCAGAAGGTGTGGTTTTCCGGACCGACGCTCACGTTGGCCAGAGCATGCCGGCGAAGGATCTTCAGAAAGAGTTCGACGCGCTTCTGCTCACTGGCGGTGCGGAAAACCCGAGGGACTTGACCGTCCCCGGCCGCGAGCTAAAGGGCATCCATTTCGCGATGGAGTTTCTGCCGCAGCAGAACAAGCGGATTGCGGGCGATGAAGTGGCAGATCAAATTCTGGCAACTGGCAAGCGCGTCGTTATTATTGGTGGCGGCGATACGGGCGCAGATTGTCTGGGATCGTGCCACCGGCAGAAGGCGCAATCTGTGGTGCAATTCGAGATTATGCCGATGCCGCCCCAAGAGCGTCACGCGACCACACCGTGGCCATTGTGGCCACTGCAATTGCGAACGGAAAGCGCACACGAAGAGGGCGGCCGGCGCGACTGGGCCGTGGGAACGAACAAATTTACAGGCGACTTGGAGGGAAACGTCAAGCAACTGCATGCCGTCCGCGTGGGACCGCCGCCGAAGTTCGAGCCAATTCCTGGAACGGAATACACGATCGATGCGGATCTGGTTCTGCTCGCGTTGGGATTCACGGGCCCGGTCAAGCAAGGAATGCTCGAGCAGTTGGGCGTCGAACTCGATGCGCGCAGCAATGTTGCGACGCGAAATTACATGAGCTCGGTTTCCGGCGTGTTTGCGGCAGGCGACATGCGCCGAGGGCAGTCCCTCGTCGTGTGGGCCATCTCGGAGGGCCGCAGTGCCGCGAAGGCCGTGGATGACTATCTCAGGCTGCCACGGTAGAAGCGTTTCGCCACTGGCTGGGCAGCGTCAAAGCGGTGTGATCGGAATCCAAAGATCGCAGTCGAAAATGCCCGCCCGGGATCATATCTGTGATTCACGCGGGTAGCAGTCGAACCACGGGCGCGAGTCGAGTCGCATAGCGCTTCCCGGCAGCCAATCCCGCAGCAGGGCCGTCCAAGCTGGACCGATTTCTGCGATGACGCCGTTGAATCTTGCGACGGCATACTGCCCCCCCCGGGGATGGTTGCAGTAAAGGTGCTTGCCTGTTCCGACGAAGAGCCCTGTGGCACCTCGACGCGCGCGTCGTACCTGTATTGTCGCGCTGTCGGCAAGGATGTTTTGGAATTACCGCTTTTGGTAGTTGGAATTGGTTGTGGTCACCGTAAGCTCCTTCGCCGCAGCATTCAAAACGGTCTGCTGCGCATAGTTGGTGCCATCGGGAAGGCTGCCCATCTGAACCTGCAAGGTGACTGCATCCTTCGCTTCGCCCATATAGGTATTGACGCTCAGCGCGCTGATCTTTTTGGCGGTGGTGTCGAATGTGAGTGTCATTTTATCGCCGGGCTGGGCGTAGTTGGTGAAAACCAGATTCACGGCGCCAGGGACAGGGCTCACGGCTGCGTTACCAGCCTGGTAGGCTTGTTGCATGCGCTGGGGGTCAGGCGGAACATACATGGCGAGGACACTCTTCACATCCTGCATGTAGTCCTGCATCTCCTCTTTTTTCTTTTCTACGATTCTTTGCTTCATCCTGCCGCCACTGGGTTGTTGCGGAGGAGGACCGATGGGGGTCTTTTGCACCTGGCCGTCGGGGCCGTACTGGCACAAATTCTGCGTGGGAGGTTTCTGGTCTCCCTTCAGGGTCAGCTGTGTCGTTTCGATCCATTGGTATTGTTGAAGCCGCTGCTTGTTTTCGGCGGCGGCCTGCTTCACAGCCGCCAGTTTTTCCTGAAGTTCAGTGTTCTGAGGAAACGTTGCGATGCCGGATAGAAGCACAAGCACGCTAAGCATCATCAAGGGTTTAAAGAGAGAGATGATTGTGTTTGGGGCGGGGCGCGTGTTGCAGTTAATCACTCGGTTCCGATTCATTAAGACTCTCCTTAGCCGAATCCCGAAATTTGGCAGGACCGCTCTGCCGTAACTCGGATATGTTTCCTGGCCCCCCAAAAATCGAGGATACAAAACAGCGCACTGGGAAATTACCGCTTTTGCAGGCGCGAAGAAAGCGGAATAACGCGCCAGCCAAACGCGTTGTCTGACGCGAACTAGAGCTAGCCAACCGGCGTGAGTTTTCATATTAGGAGCGATCGGCGATAGGTGCGCTCCATGAGACCCATGAGGACTTCAGGACGACAAAACATTCAGCACCCGAAAAGGCTCTCCGAGCATCTAAAAAGCGGAGAATTAATGACGAACCAAGATTCTGTCCCCAGCGGAGCGATCCTCGACAATTGGTCCCAACACGCGTGGACGAACGGCGTGCAGGTGGACTGCATGGAGGATATGGAGAAGCTAGAAGTCCGAACCCGCAACAGCCTCTACGAGATTACGATTATCGACGGCCCGAGCGGCGAGATCTTAGTAAGGGGCGGCCCCTTCTTTCTGGAACTGACTCCGGCCCAGCTGGCAGGAGCGACCCTCGGAGGTTCATTCTGCAAGATGCGGGGGATTTACGCAGGCTTCCGGATGGAAATCAACGCGAATGGCCAACGGACCGTGACCAGTCCCGTCGAGTCGATCGGAATCCTCTCCTGATCTACGCCGACCACCATCCGCCACCCGCTTCCGCATGCAGTGAAGTTGTTGACCCAGCCTCTTAATTGCACGAGCCATCATCGAAAAATTGCCCGCTTGCCGCCATGGATCCGAGCGAGTGGCCGCAGGTTATGATGCGCTGGTTGAGGGCATCGTTTTCGAGTGCGTCTGGCGCAATGTACGACATATTGGCCCGCAGCTTGAGATATTTGTCGCTCAGTTTCGCCATATTCTCAAACTCGTTGCTCAATAGTTGATAAGCACTGCGATCGGAAGGCGTGGTGGCAGCGACCAAGGCGAGGCGCAGATTGGTGGTCGCTTGCGCGCGATACGGCGCAAGCAAACCGGCCGATAGAGGAATCCCATTTTGAATCGCCGTCGCGAGCGCTGTGTGCCATTCCCGAAGAGTCGACATTTGTTCGATTCCAGCGTTCAAGAACTCCCGCGAGAATCCCGGATTTGGCGACGCAACCGACGAGGACGCGGGGGTGGGCCCCATAGACGTCGTCGCAGACGAAGGGGGGTTGGCGGAGCCGACCGATACGCTGAGAGCAATCATGTTTCCCGCATAGCTAAGCGAGCCATGCACGGCGTCCGCCAGACCTTCCAGGCCAACATAGGGATGGCCGTTCAACTGAATCACTGGCACCTGCGTGGTTTGCCCGTTGATGATGAGCGTCTGTTTCTGTGGACCCTGCGAAAGCGCTATCGCGGGAGCCACCAAAAGCACTGCTGCTGGCAACGCTGTAATGAATTGCTTTCGAATCATAAGCAGAACTCCTGCGACTCGGAATCGGCATCACGCGTGGCGGAAACTACCAAGACACGCACCGCATGCGTCCACGTTCAATACGGTCGTTTGAGTGAAGCAATGGAAAAACATTCAATAAGGCTTCCGTGCCCAGACCAGACTCATTCGAGGCATAAGGGCCAGGATATCGAAATTCCGCGTGTCGCGGTCCATATCTGAAACGATGTTCCTCAGCTCCTCGGGGGTGACCAGTCCGGCGGCGATACAGGCCGATCCCGCTTCTTCAACTGACCATTTCAGCAGAAACCGGTCTTCTCCTCGAGCAATGGCAGGCTGGTGAATCTCAATATCGGGTTCGGAAAAACCCGCTGCTCTCACTAGATGATACAGGTCACTTGCTAACGCGTAATTCAAACCCCTCGTCGGACCCAAACGGCCAAACAAGTCTGCGAATGCTCGGAGTGAACTGACAGGAGTACTGCCTGCCGAAGTCAAGTCTCCGTCTTCCACGACCACTATGCCCCCAGGCTTGAGAACTTCCCGCATCTCGCGGAGGCAAGCTGCTGGATCAATGAGATGCAGCAAAAGGAAGCGGCAATAGACCAGATCAAATGAATTGCGAGGCAAACCAGTCGCCGTTGCGCTTGCCTCCACGAAGGTCACATTCGCAATTTTAGCGGTCCTGCAAAGATCGCGACCTTGCTCCAGCTGGACAGCGCTAACATCGACGCCAGTGACATGCCCTGAAGACCCTACCAGCTCCGCCAGCATGCGGGTCGTAGCTCCCACGCCACAACCAAAATCCGCGGCGTTCATACCGGGCTTCAGGCCCGCTTGCAGGAGAACTCGGCGGCCGACGGGCGAATAGATCCGGTGTAACGCATGAAGGCGGCGAACGGCGGCTTCGCCAGTAGCAAGGGAGTATTCGCCACTCAGCTGAGGTTGCAATTTATTAGCCCCGGTCGATCGGGTCTACCGCACGTTCGTCGACCCCGTTATCAGTCATTGACGAAATCTACCACAGCGAGATCTGGATGGCAGCGGCTCGGATGATCGGCCCGAGCCGCGCTCCTTTTCGACCTTCTCTTTGCTGAAAGTCACCAGGCGGTAGACGCATGGCGAACAAAAAGCGAATATGATAAGGTGCCTGTATGTCGACTCGGCCGTGTCGCGTCACAATCAAAGATTTGGATGACGTGGAGCACACGGTCCACGTGGCCGCCGAGACGCTTTACGAAGCCATCGCATTGGCCCTCAAAGCGCTGCGCGGAGAGGAATGGGTTGGCGGAATACCCGAAGGACTTCAGCCGATAAGAGTCTCTGTCACCAACGTGTTAATCGAACACACCGTGAGTATGAAAGATTTCACAAAATGGCTGATACGAGACGGCGGCAGCCCTAGGGACAGGGCGAGCCGATACAGAGTCAAAGAGATTTTGGGGATGCTTGAGCCGCAGTGAAGCGACGAAGATTTTTCCGTTCCTCTATACTCTAGGCGTGAATGACGTCCCTCGCTACGCTAGCTTCCCCTTCACATCCGCGCTCCTACCGATATGTGTATTCCTTCTAGGACCATGCTTGTGTCGCCGACCTTACTTATTTTGAGCTCTCTCTTTGTCAGCGGCCTGCCGAATCATGGGCGGTGTGTGAGGTTCGGCGTCACTCGCGGTAGCAAACGCTTTGCTGAATCGAGGTGAGAGGAATGTGGCGGATTGATCCTTGGTTGTCGCTTGGAGTGCTGTCTCGACAGCCGCAACCGATGCAGTGTATGTCATGTTCAATGCAGCGGTCTCGTCACAGCGGCGTGTGCCGGCGGCTACTTGGAGCAGCGTTTGGTATCCATTGTCGGTCATTAGCTACACTAAGAAATGGCAGTACGTCCTATTTGCCGCCGCCGGTTCGTCGATCGGAGCCTTTCTATCGATGACGCTGCTGCGTAAGGCTCCCGGATTGTCAGCGCCCCAAGCATGAGGCAAAGACCTGCCTGTCCACTAGAGCCCAGGGCAACGTGGGCAGATCGAAGCGTCGGGAGTACACTGAAAGTCTAAGGGAGGTTGTCATGGACAAGTCCCACCACCCACAGGTGATTCGGCCCTGGAAAATCCAACAAACACAAAAAAGCAAATGGAGCGCACCCCCCACGGCAGAACTACGGAGAGAGCATAGTAAGAAGCGTGCCGCCCCCAGGCCTCGGACTGCGAATGCACATCTACGCTAGCTGACGGATTCACCCCGGCGTGGCAGCGTGCCAATGTCCAAGACTCAGCGCGCTTACCTTCTGGCCCGCCTCTATTTATTGGCCTTCCTTTTCTTCCTCTGGCCACGAGTTTTTGCGTTCAAAGTCGTGGTGCTTTTCGTGTCGAGGCTAAGAAACGCCCTTCTCAATAGGATCTCGAATTCTCGATCCTTCTTGGAAGCCTTTTGAGGTGGTTTCTTCGACCGGCTCGCGGCGGAGAGCGCCTTAACTCTTGACCGTGATGGGGATGAACGTTTCATCGTAGCTGCCTGTCCAGGAGGTGGCGATTCGATCCAGCAATTACGGAAATTCGCGATCTACCAGGCAATCGTGCTCTTCCTTCGAGGGGTTAGTCCTGTTTCTGCAACAGTCATGCTGCCGCGATCAACTGACGCATCTCGGGAGCGGAGCCTCGTTCAACTTGTCGGCCGAGAGTAACTCCCAAATCTTCGTCGTACCTGAGTGAGTACGTTTTGCAGCATGTTGCACAGAGCCAAAAATGCTGCACGGAATGAGTGTTTGCCGGGGGGCCATGTTCCGTACGGCACTTGGGAAAACGATGCAATCTCCCTTGTCGATGATCAAACGCTGCGGAGCAGCTAGGATTTGCGCATTTCGAAATCATCAATCCCGCCCTCCTTTGCTGCCAGCGACTTTTGGCTCAGCCATCAGCGTCCGCCGGTGCCGCCGACTTTTGCTTCGAGCGCTAGAATGGATTCTTCGTGCGTTTCGATCTGATCGAGCACGCAGCTATTCCACACGTTGAAGATGAAATATTTCCCCGGGGTTTGCGCGGCTAGTTGTTTCATGCGTCGCTGGGCGTTCCCCAGCCCCGCCACTGTCTCCAACCACTTGCCACTCTTGTCGGGTGTGCCGGACCAGATATCAAAAGTAGGTTCTTGCATCTTCGTTGACCTAAGTTTCTATCATTAACGAGAATCTTGAAATAAGCATCTGTCAACATTTACAGGTGATTTGATCCAGGATGCAGTTACTTCACGGCGGGAAAAGTTATGACCGTCAAGTCGAGAGGGAACTGGCGGCGCCGCGGGCTCGGCGTCGTCAACAGCCCTTTGCTCCAATCTCCTTCCACGTTGCTTGCTTGCGCGAACTCGGCAGCTGGCACTTGGCCGGCATAGACGAACGAATCGATGACATAAGGCAAGCCGTTCGACCCCAGAACCGATGGGCCGTCCATCAGATGAAAATGCAGGTGCGGCGCCGAACTGTTTCCAGTGTTCCCGAGCTTCCCCAGAACTTGGCCCCGCTTCACCTCATCTCCCCTAGCCACGGTTACCGATCCCTTTTGCATATGCGCGTAGAAGGCGAACAAGCCACCGCCCAGATCGAGCACGACGTGATTTCCGTCCACGTTCTCTAGGGTGATCGTCTTCGGATCCGGCAGGTGGCCCGGCTTCTGGTCATCCAGTGTGTTGAGCGTCTCCACCACCTTGCCGTCGGCCACCGCCAGCACATTCGCGCCGTAATCCGGGTAGCTGTGCACGTCCGACGGATCGCCATTCACTAAGTGCCCCCCGTCGTCCATGCGCATCCAGTCGATTGCAAAGCGTTGCGCGAAACAGATTTTGCCATTGACCGGCAAGCCCGTAGAGCGGTGAACGCCGCCCACCTCGCAGCATCCATTCAGGGCCACCCAGCCCTTGCCCACCAGCGGCGGGCCCAGTTCCGGAAGTCCAGCGAGCACATCGAATGGAGCCATCGTGTAGCTGAGGGGAGCGGGCGTCCCCGCCGTGTGCGACGGCGCAGCTCCCCCAAGCACCTCGAAGTGATGCAGCAAACGCTTCGGGCGCATGGCGCTGGCTTCCAGAGCGATATCAATCAGGAACAGACGGGTGCCGTTGAATTCAATCGTTGCATTTGTCGCAGGAATGTTGGCCGTCGTCCGCAAATGCGTTAGCACTTCGCTGCCTTCGTATGACGTCAAAACCCTAGACGGACTGCTGGCGTCGACCACTTCGATTCTCTTTACCGTAGCTGGAGTGACGTTGGCATTCGTAAGCACCAACTCGTAGACAATGTGCCATTTTCCGTCTGTTCCGGGGAATGCCTGGCTGTTGGGGGTAAGCGGCGCAGCAACCAGGGGCGTCCAGTCATCGGATTTGCTACGCGCGCCGCTCGCGAGCAGAATCAAAAGAAGGACGAGCGTGATCCATCGTACGTCTCGCATTGGCGGATGATACTCCTCGCTTTCCAACTGGAGCTAGATTTCAGTGTGTTGCGCCAATTGGTAAGGAAGATGGGCATTTTTTGAGTGGCATGCCAGAAGAAAAATGTTTCAGAACATGGTCACCGCGCAAAAGCCCATAGCGTAGCCCGATTCCTGCGGCGCACTGATCGGTCCGGTCATGGAGTCTAGATTTCGGGATTCTCAGGCTCGTGCTTTTCGCAGATGCTTGGGCCACAGACCGCTCTTGCCCGGAGAAAGTATGCCGTTCGGATCAACCGCATCCTTGATCGTTTCGCAGAATCGTTGAAGCGCGTGGTTGTTGAAGGAATAGATCTCCGCGATTTGATCCATGAACGCGACGTGCGTTC
Source organism: uncultured Acidobacteriaceae bacterium (assembly GCA_964407845.1). Taxonomy (GTDB): domain Bacteria; phylum Acidobacteriota; class Terriglobia; order Acidiferrales; family UBA7541; genus Palsa-295. The sequence continues at coordinate 10,323 of CAYOXF010000005.1, forward strand.
GATATTCGCCCCAGCCGTGTTCGGCAGCCACTTCCACCAGGCGCCGGAACACCTTGCGGCTCTCCCGGTTCTTCTCAATGTCGTGCCAGGTCAGCACCCCGACCAACAGCACGAACGAGTGCGGGAAGAATGTCCACGGCAGAGCGAAATACTGATTCTTTGGCGGCACTCCGAGATCGGCATAAGCTTGGCCAAACGCCTTCAGCACCTCGAACACAGCCTCGCCCGTCCTCGGAACGATTGGCGAAAAACCTAGATGGCCCTGGCTGCCGGAAGGCAGCGCGAACACGGAGAGGCTCGGAATACCCAAATAAGTACTCAGTATGTCATCCGTTTCTTTCAGCTCAACGGGGAATTGATAGGCACGGCCATCCTTAAACGATGCACCGGAGATCGCCGAGAATTTTTCTTTTGCGTATTCCCACTGCGCATCGATCAGCTTCTGGGGGCCCCAGAAACGCATCACCATGCTCCAGTGGGGAAGGTTTTTCTCCGCGCCGATCTTCTCCATCTCCGCGATCGACGGACTGCCAGGCATGTCCAGTACGCTGCCGCCCTGCGATGCCCTGTAATTGAGCAGCGGACTTTCGAGTTGCATCGTTCCGCGAACGATGTCTGCGTCCATCAGGAAGGAAAGCGTCTCGACGAAGGGAATCAGATCGTCGTGCTTCGGCACCATGGCCGTTCCCTCGCGGTAAGCTTCCGGCTCGGGCATCAGCCAGATGCCCATTTTTGTCACGATGCCGAAATTGGATTGCGAAAAGACGCCGTCGATGTACGGACCGAACCCATATTTGTATTGCTGCCAGGTTCGCGAGCCCGGCAGCGCACCCATGCCTGTGCGCACCACCTCGCCATTGGCGAGTACGACTTCCATTCCGCACACCGAGGCGAAGTGATCGTTCATCGGCGTGCTTCCACCGCCGCGCTCGAGCGAATTTCCGGCCGGGCTACCCCAACCAGGACCGGCAGGATCGATCCACACTTTGAGCTTGTTGTCCTGGATGTAGCGGTAGAGATCGAAGTAGCTGACGCCCGGCTCGACCAGCGCGTAGTGATTCTTGTCGTTGACTTCCAAAATCCGGTTCATGCGCTTCAGATCAAGCACGACGCTCCCCGATAAAACCGGAGACGACCCGCCGTACGCCAGATTCTTGCCAGTCGAAATCGTCCAGATCGGGATTTTGAAATGGTTGGCGATCTGAACGACCGCCTGCACCTGTTCCAGGGAGTCTGGCGCAACCGCCGCGGACGGCACTCGATCCTCCTCTTCATGCCAGAAAGGAGAATAGGAATCGCGGTAGGTTTCCATGTCCCCTTCGGACCTGAAGACCCATTCCTTACCGACAGCTTTCTCAAGTTGCTCGAGTGCGGTAGCAAAATCAACGGGACTTACGCCGGGCGGAATTCGCATAGGGGGTCACCAGATTGGCGAAAATGGGTGTAGCGGAGCTTGTTGCCACGAATCCTGGCCTTGCTCGCGCCATGTCTCCTTCGGTTCAAGCTCGCTTCGGTAAAGGGAAATTGTAGTCGTTCCGTTCGACCTAAACCAGATTGTGCGGACAATAGGCTTCCGGCGTTCAGATTACGACGGCGACGGAGGATTCCGGGATTGTCCTGTGACCACGCTGTAACCACTGTTCGCGAGAAACAGGATAAGGGCGATCACGTTTCCTAGCCCAGACCATCGTACTAGGGAAAGCGATCCGGCCAAGTCGCCAGCGATTCGCGCGGCCAAAGACAGATGAAGCAGGAGAGCGTGGGCGTAGAACGCGGGACGAAATGGCAGAGGTCGCGCCAGGACAGCGGGAAAAATGATGGGCGCGTGTGCGAAGATCATGGAAAAAACAAAACCCAGCAAAACGCTATGGAGCATAGCGTCGTACAGGAAGAAAGAAAAGCTTCCCCTCGCATCAACAGGAGCCGCCCAAACCCAGATCAAGCCGGCGATCCCAAGCCAGCCGTATCCTGCGAAAAGGCACAAGGCGATAAAGCGGGGAAGTCCAGCCCGATGGACCGTGAACCGCGCCACATCGTAAAAAGCCAGCCATACGGCGAGTGCCAATAAACCCACGCCTGCGATGCGATCTCCTTGTCCGGGAAGCAACGACTCGCAGATCAGTCCAGCCGCCAACAAGACTAGCCCGGCTCCAAAGATAAACTTGCCGTGACGAGAGGGAGCGACCAGTCGATTGAGCTCCAGACGCTCGCCTAGAATAGTCAGAATGAGAAAAGCGATCCACCAATGGGCCATGTGGGGGATCGCGACGCCAGTAGACCACAGGACGTTGCCGACAAGCCATGCCACCGCCCCAAGGCTCATCGTCGTGGTGTGAAAAGTCGGCTGCTTCAGGAGAACGGTAATGAAAATGAAGACGAGCACAAGGCTCCCGAGAGCGACTAGGAACATCGCTAACCTGTCAAAATGGCCAGCGACTAAGCTGAGCATACCCACAAGCGCGAGGACCGGTGCCGCGTATCCCCACCGTCGACCAAGTGCAACGGCTCTCTCGAGACCGATGAGCGTTCCTAGAAAACCGCAAATCATGAGCGGTCCATGGATGACACCGAGCGTCGGTTGGGCCCAAGCCTTGTCCCAGCCGAGGCGCACTGCCCCGGCCAGTAAGCCTAAAATCAGGAAAAGCAGGCAAATCAGCAGAAGCAAGAAACGCAAGAGATGGCTACGTGCGACCATGTCCGTCGATTAGGTATTCGTCCGCCATCCCAGCTGTTGTTTGGCCGCTTGTGACATTTTGGCTGGCTCCCACGGTGGATCCAGACGAGTTCGACATTAACGGCATTCACGTCCGGAAAATGCTTGCGGATCGCTTCTTGTGACGCCTTGCTCAAGTAGCTGTGGAGCGGGCACGCTGGTGTAGTCATGGTCATCTTGATGTAGATGTCGGCATCAGCGATTGAAACTCCATAAATCAAGCCTAGATCGACGATATTGATCCCTATCTCTGGATCGTCTACTTCCCGGAGGACATCGTAGACCTGCTCAGTCGTGGGAAGGCTCATGTGGAACCTTTCTGCCGCGCTGGATTTCGCCGCAATGCTCGTTCAACGAGAAGTTGCCGTAAGTGACCTCCGTCACGTCGACCGATTGCGGTTGCCTCTGCTCATGCATGCCTGGGTCACTCTCGCTAAATGATGCCTAAATGATGTAGTTTGCTCGGGGACGCCCATGCCGCAGAAAGGAGCTTCCCGATGAAAGCCGAATTCCCTGAATGGACAAGGTACTTTCAAAAGACCTATCCCAACGTCTGGAAGGCCTTTCAAAAACTTGGCGAAGAGTGTCATCAAGCAGGCCCACGGGACGCCCACACACGCCGATTGGTGAAGATCGGGATCGCGGCAGGTGCTGGATCACAAGGCGCACTGCATTCTGCCGTACGCAACGCTTTGGCCGAAGGCGTCTCGGCGGACGAAATCCGCCACGCTATTCTGCTTTCGATTACCACCATTGGTTTCCCGAATGGCCAAGCGGCACTGAGCTGGGCGGACGACGTACTCGGCAAGACGTGACGCATTTTTGAGCAAGCATCGACGGAAGCGCTTGACAGCCATAGCGGCGTACCTGACAGGCATGCCATTGTTGGGCCGTACTCTCGCTTGGTCACTGCCCAACCGGCGCGTGACGTGTCTTGAATAGGCCAAGGCAATCCGTCCGGTTTCGGGACTTACCAGGCGTGCTATGCTCTCCGGCCATGAAAGGTCAACTGAAAGTCTCGACTCCAGCTCAGTACATCGCTAAGCTCTCGGAGCCCCGTAAAACGGAGATCACTGCCGTTGATCGGCTCGTCCGACAGGCTTCGGGGCTAAAGCCGTTCATCCAGCACGGTATGTTGGCTTACGGCCACCGGCATTACAAATACGCTAGCGGGCGTGAAGCCGACTGGCCCCTCATCTGCTTGGCTAGCAACGCAAGTTACATCTCGTTGTACGTCACCGGGTACGACGTCAACGACGATATCGCTAAGCGTTACAAGAAAGATCTCCCTAAAGCCAACATCGGGCAGTGCTGTGTGCGCTTCAAACATCTCGGCGACCTCGACAAGGCCGCGCTCAAGCGGATGATCCGTGAGGCGGCACATGCCTCCTCGACGAGTTCTACAGAATAGACTCCCCATTGACACCGTAGCCGGACAACTGCATTTTCCATTTTTGCAAAGTCCCGATGAACGCGTCTGCCGGGGAAGTGAAGTGCATTTCGCTTACGACGGTAACGTAGCAATGTTCAGAACCCGATTCGCATTGCACTATTGCGTTCGCACCCAACAACTCCATGTGGAAACGTCGGAAATCTTATTCTGTTGCTTTACATAGTTTCCGACGGATGAGTTCCAATCAATCACTTCGCCATCCTGCAATGAGTCGGTGCTCGGGATGCCACTACACAAGCTTTGTATGACGCATGTGGTCGGGATTTCGTGGATTTCGTAAGACCGAGTGGCAGGATGAAAGTTCCGACAGGAGATGAGCCGAGAATGAACAACACGAGAATCGTTTCGAAATCGATCGTTCATCGCCGCGATTTTTCCGACCATGGCCCGCAATTGTTGCGGAGCTTCGGAGCTATCCCTCCAGGGATGAACTAGAGAGCCGTTAATAACGACACCTTGGTCGGTAGCAGCGAACGTCCGACCCTTGAAAAACCACCAGGGAGCTTCACTGCAGAGCAACTTCTCATTGAGCCGGCAAATCATGTAACTGTAGCCTTGTTTTAGTTTTCTGCAGCCTGCCAGCATTTGAAACGTAAGAGTTCCGTTGCTCTCGATGAGGTACCGTCCTGTTCCAGTATAGACGCACGCCCCACCCGCAGAACCGGTGGGGAAACTGATCGTGTAGCTATCGCCCGTCGGCTTCCCTGCAACCATGATGTCCGAGAAGCTTGGTTCCGGCTGAGTCGCTTCGATCGTAATGGGCCGTCCAGTTTTATCGATAGTCGCCACGGGCGAGATGACGGGCGTGAAGATCCCGTCTCCTCGGGGTGGCTTGGATTCTGCAGATATTTTGCTTGTCGAAAAACCCATGACAATGGCGATGGCCAGAATCACAGCAAGACAGAGGGTCTTTTGCACAGGATCTGTCAGCAAGCGGGCCTCCTCGAAGGACAAGTGCGGTTCCGTTTAAGAAATGCAGTGCATCGACTACGAAATCGGTAAGGGGTAGCTGCGTTAGCTTACTATCGTTGCTTGAGGGAGCCGCTTCGTTTCAGAATTCAGCGATTCCTACTGATAACGAGGACGATTTAGAAGACTAGGCCTACGGGCGAGCCATACAGGCAAACATAGTTATAAAGCCCTAACCAAACGGGCTCCGCCACCGAGGCTCGACCACTCTACTCTGTAGCGAAGTCCCGTAAGACGACAAGGCGACTTAAGCCAACTCGCTGTGATAATTTCGCCCGATGGGGCATTTCAAGGCGCTTGTTGCCGATTCGTCACAACCAGATAGCACCAGTCGTACTTGTTGCACAAATGCGGCACCAGGGTTTTCAAAGGAGCGTTTTCATGCGACCCGCGTCGTTCTGTATTGCGGCCATTTTTGCATTGGGAGGATGGTTTGTCTCCCCTGCGGGCGTCGAGGAACCGGTTCATCTTGATTCCGGTTTAGCCTCAGGAACCACGGCACCGGATACCGCCGTCCACGTTTTCCGTGGTATCCCGTACGCCGCGCCACCCGTCGGCAAACTGCGCTGGCACGCGCCGCAACCCGCGGCACATTGGGACGGTGTCCGGAAAGCCGATCAATTCGGGGCGATTTGCATGCAGCCGGCGTTCCGCGGCGCGAATCCTACGGCCAATCAACCCAAGATGAGCGAGGACTGCCTGTTCCTCAACGTGTGGACCGCGGCCACTTCGGCCAGCGAGCGGCGGCCCGTGATGGTCTGGATTCATCCCGGCGGCTATCAAACCGGCTCCGGATCGGCGCCCGGCTACGACGGAGAAGCGCTGGCCCAAAAAGGCATCGTGCTCGTCACCATCAACTACCGGCTGGGCGTGTTTGGATTTTTTTCCCATCCGGAGTTGACCAAGGAATCCGAAAATCATGCATCGGGCAACTATGGTCTGATGGACCAGATCGCCGCTCTGCAATGGGTCCAGAAGAACATTGCCGGATTTGGTGGCGATCCTCGCCGCGTGATGGTGTTCGGCGATTCGGCCGGGTCAGCCAGCATTTCCAATCTCATGGGATCGCCGCGCGCGAAAGGTTTGTTTCAGCGAGCGGCCGGTGAAAGCGGCGCGTGGATGGGTATTTCCCTCACAACCACACGAACGCTCGCGGAAGCAGAACAAGCCGGCGTGAAAATGGCTGAGGAGATGCACGCTCAAAGCCTGGAAGATCTACGCGCGATATCGGCGGAAGATCTGCTCAAAGGTGGCCGTGGTGGCGGACCAGTGATCGATGGATGGTTGATCCCGGAAGACGTCGGAACGATATTCGCCGAAGGCAAGCAGAACGATGTGCCGCTACTCGTCGGGTCGAATAAGGACGAAGGAACATTCTTCCTTCAACCCACCACGGCTGAGAAGTTTATCGAGCATTCGCGCGCGCGTTTCGGCGATCAGGCGGACGCGTTCCTTAAGCTCTATCCGGCGGGCTCCGATGAGGAAGCGAACACGTCGCAACTTGCCGCGTTTCGTGATGAGCTAGCGTTTGTCATGCGTATTTGGGTGCGCGCGCAAACTAAGACTGGGCATTCGAAAGCATTCCTCTATTACTTCAGTCATGAGCCTCCTGCGCCGGTTGGCTCGACTTCTCGCGGTGGCTTTGGTTCGGGCGCTACTCATGGAGCCGAAGCCCAATATATTTTCCGAAACCTGCTGCCGCCCCGCGCGTGGACGGACCTCGATCATCAAGTTTCAGATATGCTCTCGTCATATTGGGTTAACTTTGCGACGAACGGCGATCCCAACGGAAGGGGTCTGGTGAAGTGGCCCGCCTTTGACGACAAAAACAGGGATCGGCCGATGGTATTGGGCGATCGAGCCGAAATTGGGCCAGCACCGAATCGCGCGCAGCTCACGTTTTTCGAACAGCTTTACGAGAAGGAACGCGAAAGCGGGCACTGAGCCGTGTCTCGCTATTACGCACCCTTTATTCCGGAACTTCGGGAACGCGTGCGGCGCATCCTGGGATCGGCTTCAGAAGCCGAAAAAGTCGTCAGGAATTAGGCAGGATCAGAGTCGAAAAACGAACAAGTACAATAAAATCAGCGGGCGAGCCTGTCGGCCTCTTTTCTTTCCGATTGGCCGAAACGAAGCGGTGGGAGCGCTCGCTAAACGTCGCGCTTGCCTTCTGGCGGTGGAATCGGGATGAACCCGCTCAAGGCTCGTTGTTGCCGTCAGCGATGACTCTCTTGAGCGTTGCTCGCCAAGGTAAACATGACTTTGACGCTCGCTACCTTCAGGTGTGCCACGTTTGCCTGAAGGCCGCAGAAGACGCGAGGAAAGAAGCGATGAGCTGGCTACGAGGGCCGAGCGCGGCCTTCGACGCCGCCAATCACGCAAGGAGAGTGCACGATGCGCATTTTTGTTACTGGAGCAACTGGCTTCATCGGCTCCGCTCTTGTCCCAGATCTCATCCAGGCAGGCCACTCGGTCCTCGGCCTCACCCGCTCTGACGAGGGCGCCGAAGCCCTCCGCAAAGCCGGAGCCGAGCCTCACCGCGGAGACATCTACGACATCGATAGCATGCGCGCCGGTGCAGAAAAGGCCGACGCCGTCATCCATCTCGCCTTCAACCACGACTTCTCCAAGTTCGTCGAAACCGCCGAAACCGACCGACGCGTCATCACAGCTATGGGCGAGGTGCTACTCGGCTCTGACCACCCGCTCATCATCACCTCCGGCACCGCGGTCGCCGCTGGCCCCACCGAGCTCGACCCGCCGCCCAGCTCCAAAGTGAACCCCCGCGGAGCCACAGAAGAAGCCGGCGACGCCCTCACCGCCCGCAGCTGCAAGGTCATGGTCGTGCGCCTGTCGCAGATCCACGACACCCGCAAGCAGGGCTTCGTGCCCTTCCTCACCAAGGCCGCGCAGCAAAAAGGCGTCTCCGCCTACATTGGCGAAGGCAAAAATCGCTGGGCCGCTTGCCCACGCTTCCCTGCGGCGCAGCTCTACCGCCTCGTCCTCGAAAAAGGCCAGCCCGGCAAGCGCTACAACGCGGTCGACGAAGAAGGCGTTTCCATGCGCGATATCGCCGAAGCTATCGGCGCTCGTCTGAACCTCCCCGTTCGCTCGTTAACGCCCGAAGAAGCCCCGCAGCACTTCGGCTGGGTTGCGCGCTTTGCCGCAATGGACATACCCGCCTCCAGCGCGATTACGCGCAAAGAACTCGATTGGAATCCCACCGGGCCCACTCTCGTCGAAGACCTTCGCAACCTCGAGCTCTGATAAAACGAAAAGACATTTTAAGCGAGGAGGGCAAATGACAGGCGCTGGCGGAATCTGCCTCCAGGGGATACTAAGAGGTGGCTTTCATCTTTGTACGTAACACACGTCGTCGGGCAACCAGTCGCTAGGGACGTTACCCCCGAGGTAGGTACTGGTTCCTACTTTTCCGATTTGCCGTGCTGCCGTTTCGACCCTAGTTCTGAACATCGGACGAAATCCGAACTCGTCACCCCAGGGCTCTATGAGAGAATGACCGACCCTATGGAGAGCACGGACCGGACGTACTCGAGGGATCGCTATGCCGTCGCCTTCCTGCTGATATTGCTCTTTGCCGTAACTTATCTCGACCGCGTGTGCATTTCCGTCGCTGGGCCGCGGATGCAACAGGCGCTTCGCATCAGTCCAGCCGGGTGGGGCTGGGTGACCGGCATCTTCACGCTGTCGTACTGCCTTTTTGAGATTCCCACGGGAGCGATGGGCGACCGGATTGGGCCGCGGCGCGTTCTCACCCGAATCGTGTTGTGGTGGTCTGCGTTTACGGCGCTGACCGGCGCGGTCACCGGTTATCCTGCGCTGCTCGTAACGAGGTTTCTCTTCGGGGCCGGTGAGGCGGGCGCATTTCCGAACGCCGGAGTTGTCGTCTCGCGCTGGTTTCCACCATCGCAGCGAGCCACTTTGTGTGGAGTTACGCTTTTTGCGAGCCAGATCGGCGGAGCACTCGCGCCGCTTTTGGTCGTACCGATTCAGATGCGCTATGGCTGGCGGGCGTCGTTTTTCGTCTTTGGATTCGTGGGCGTGCTGTGGGCGAGCGCCTGGTATTCTTGGTTCCGTGATTCGCCGACGGAGAAGAGAAGCGGCGGAATCGCAATGCAAACGAACGCGGCGATACCTCACCACGAGCATCAGAAGTTCCCGTGGAGAATCGCGCTTGAGTCGCAGAGTATTCGCGCGCTGCTTGTGACTGCGTTCTGTTATGTGTACGTGTTCAACTTCTTTCAGACGTGGTTTCATACGTTCCTTGTGAAGGGGCGTGGATTCAGCGAGGCGAGTTTGCTTCTCTCAGCGATCCCGTACGGCGTCGCAGCGTGCGCAAACCTATCCGGCGGGCTGGCAAGTGACGTTCTCGTGCGCCGGATTGGGTCGAAGAACGGCCGCCGAGTGCTGGGTGTGGCAGCCCTTGCTGCAGCCGGCGCGTTCACAACAGCAGCGATGATGACACGTCAGCAATTCCTGACCGTCATTCTTCTGGCGTTGGTGTATGGCGCGATCACGTTTCAGCAATCCGTGGTTTTCGGCGTATGCCTCGATGTTGGTCACAAAAACGCGGGCGCGGTCGTGGGCTTGATGAACACCAGCGCACAGGTGGGAGGGTTAGTCGGCGCGGTGGCCTTCGGTTACATCGTTGAGCGCTTCCACAGTTACGACGCTCCCTTCGTTTCTATGGCGGCGTTGCTGTTTGTCGGCGCCCTTTCGTGGCTCAAGATCGATGCATCTAACGAACTGAAGCCGGAAGCTGAAACGGCTAAAGCCGCAGTACGCGCGCAGTGAAATGTATGAGGCCGTGTGGCACACGGCACATTCTAAAGTTTAGAGTTGAATTACAGGTCACTCAGTGACGCGATCCCAATTTCCGCAGGGGTTGGGCCCCCGCCTTCGCATCGCCCAGCGCATTTATGGCACCGGTTCATTGTGTCTTGTACTGGATAAGTTCGATGGCGTTGCCGGCGTTGTCGCTCACGAACGCGAACGTAGCGCCCGGGTAGTCGCGGAGTTCAAAGACCACTTTCACACCCTTGGCCTGCAATAGGGCGAGGACGGCGCGAATGTCCTTCACCCGGAAGGCAAAATGCTTGAGGCCGTGTGTGCGAAAGTCCTCCGACGGGTTTCGGCGCGACTCCGGCAGCGGTGCAGCCCCGGGAACCTGGAACAACTCGATGCGGATGTCGCCTCGCTGAATCAGGGCTGTCTGCATGCCGTTCGGTTGCCCGCCGCGTCTGACTTCCTTGAAGCCGAACATCTTCTGATACCACGCGATTGACTGTCCGATGTCCGGCACGCTGAGCGCGACGTGATCGAGTGTGATGTCGAAGTCGACATTAGAACTCTGCGCGACGACCGTTTCCAAGGACGCCGGCATCGAAAAAAGCCCAACGAACGTCAAGACGGCAAGCGCGGTAACGAGCTTTGCAAGTTTCATCCGGCTGTCCTCCTTCGCACTCTCGCGACATCCACGCACAACCTGACAACGACGTGCACGTGGGCGAGGTTCTAAGCTGGATTTCCGTTTTGAAATGACAAACTCTACGATCTTTCCTTCAACTGGCTTGGAGAAGTGCTTATAAAGACTTGCTGCTATTTCTGCACCTCGTTCCTGGAAGATAGTCATCGTCGGTTTCCATTCCCTATCCGCAGCTCTTGCAAAGCACCCCGACTTTTCGAGCCATTGCGACACTATACATTTACGGGTTTTTGGACAGGAAACCGCACATGTCCGGTTACTGGTGGGCAAAGTCTCGACGTTTCGAAGTCTTGAACCGCTTGAGATTGCAGCGATCGTGAATCCATACGCAGCGCATTCGCTTGAGGTGCGTCTCGAAGTTGCGACGCAAAATCCGGTGCCGCATGCCGGATTAAGGCCGTATCGGCTATTTGAAAAGCAACGCTCCATCACGAAGCACCGGTTGCAAGTCGTCCGCTAGGACGTCGGGTTCGTAAATTTCGAGGTAGTTGATGTGCTGACCGGCAGCGTTCGGCTGCATCCCGATATCAAGCGATTTTTTCAAAGCGAGCGGGGGATTTCCCTCAGCGCCCATGTTTCCGCTGTTGCGTTCGCAAGAGGTCCGGAGTTGCAGACCGGTGATGATGCGACCGTTATAACCAATCACAAAACCGACGGCGCGAGGACCGGGCCCCGCGCCAGGAAACCCATCGAGATTACTGAACTGCAGCACGAATCGTCGCCCTAAGACGCTCATAGCCTCGTCGATAATTTCCTGTCTGGTTTCCTTTCGCTCGCGAGGAGCGATTTTCCCTCGCTCGTTAATGTTGAGACCAAAGCCCATCGACACGGAAATGTACTGATTCGGAAAAGCGGCGGCGTAGACGCGAAAGGTCTTCTCCCAGGCAGCCGCATATTTCTCTGGCGTGTAGCCGGCCTTGAGCCACGTCGGGATATCCTCCGGCTTGCTTGGCAAGGTGTACTCCGCGGAAACCGAGGTTGGGCCGGCGGCTGCAATCACTCGAAAGGCAGGAGAATTCCCGTAACGCTCGCTAAGTCGCTTCACAAATGCAAACCAGCGGTTCAGATAGAGCTCGTCCCAAGGCATCGGAAGCGGCGCGACGGTACCTTTGCCAGGCCCGTACTGAAGGGGAAACATTTCAGTATGGACGCCGTGGAGAGCCCATGGCGGAGAGAAAAACCCGGCGAAGATGAGAAGTTGGACCCATTTCTTGGACGATTCGGCCGCTGCGAAGAGCTGATCCAGCCTCGACCAGTCCGGCTTTCCCTCGACCGGCTCGAGGTCACTCCAATGGATCTGCAACGCGACACCGCTGATATAAGGATTATTCAGCGCCTCCAGATTCAATTTGTTCTCTTGTGGCTTGTTCTCTATAACCACAACGAGTCCGTTCGGCGCAGAATTGCCGGTTGATGCCCAAGATTGCCCGCATTCTGCTGTCGTAGCAGCTGCAAATAGCCACAAAGGACTCGCCAGAACAAGTGCAACGTGAACAACGAGCCTTGCAGATCGTGGCCTACGGCACGTCAACATGTATGCCTCCTTAGGCCGGAATCTGAGTTCCCTTTTCAGCCGTTGTGGCTTGCTGAAGGAGCACACCGCGAAGTTCGTAGAGTGTAATCAGCTCAGAAATCCTACTCGACGTGCAGACGCGATTTCATCAGTACGACAACGTAGGGATTCCACGTAGACAGCACGTAGTAGATGCTTAGCTCGGGACCTTGTACCTTGGTCCATCGCTCGATGACATAGGGCGCATAGGCTCCGCCACGAACGGCCTGTGGATTCGCCTGCCCCTTTCCGATCACTGGTCCCGCAAGGCCATCGTCGGGACTTGCATCGGGATTGTGTATGAATTTGCCCATAGCGCCATCGCGCACCGCGTTGAAAATGATTTGTGGCTCGCTCCACGGTCCCCAGGGTGTGCGGGAATACGAGAACAAAATGCCGCGCGGCGCTGGATCTCGACTGTCATAAGTCATCAGCCACAAGCCAAGATCCTTGCACCACGTCACAGAAAGATCCCCCATCGTGCCGTTTTGTACGATAGCCCTGGCGTCAGATTCGTTCTCGCTCCAGATGGGAACACTCCCCGCGTCCAACCCTGCGAAATAGCGGGTTCCGTTGCCACTTTCAAATTGCGCTGCCGGAACGATAGACAAATACGCGTTGCTCTTACGGTATGTGCCTGTGCCCCAAACGAAAACGAACGGTCCGCCGGGAGGTAATCCGGCGATCGGCCCGGGTTCGATATGCAACGACATCTTAACGAAGCGCCCTTGAGGAAGCTGAGAGATCCTCCGCAAAGGCTGGAAATTTGCCGGCGGTGTGAATTTCGTGAGCACGGAACGATCCGTCGAACGGTCCTCGGAGTGGTTCGTCGAGACAGCGACATATACTTGGCCGCCGAGGCTAATACCTGCCACCGGCACCTCGAACGCTCCCATGCTGATGCCCGGCGGCTGAATGGTTAAGTAATCGCCGCCGGACTTGAGGAAATCCAATCGAACGCCGCGCTCAGGGTCGTCTGCATCGGTTGTGGCGATGGTGTCGAGTGCGCGGTGCAAGCGCCCTACAGTGTCACCGAAGAGAAAATAGACCCGCCCCGCGTACTCAAAGGAGTTGCCCAAGTCGGTGCCTTCGATCCCGTATCGCGTAACGGTTTGGCTAAGTGTCAGTTGATGTAATTGTTTGTCTTGTTCACCAAGAAGCTGTTCGAGCTTGATCGTTGAGCCAGCTACATAGCGCAGTACTGGGTCGATCGCTGATGGCGCAGTACGGAATGCTCTCAATGCCGGCGGAAGAAGAACCCGTCCGCTGGGTTGAATCTGTGCGGCGAGCGCGCTTACGCACAGCAAGGACGCCGGTGCGATTCCCCAAAAAACAAATCGCCGCAATCGCGTGAGGGGCAGCTGCGAGGATGCACGCATCCAAGAATCCCAATCGAAGCGAGCATCTTAGGCTGCGCCGGGAGGGGGAGTCAATGGGCGCGGTCGAAAGCCTATTCGGACATAGCGTCCAGTTGCGGCGGCTCTAAACCGCTTCCGCTTCACACCGCAAACCGGATGGGGCGTATGCCAGTCCTAAGTCTGGTTAACGGCAATCGGAGATTTTGAATTGAGCCGTTCGGTCCTGCCGCACTGATGAGCTGTTCAAACCACCCGGAACCGGCCCTGATTCAGCCCCTCAGCGATTCGCCGGGCAAGGGAAGCTGGGTCAGCACTGTCATCACAAATCGGTTCTATGCTTCCATCTTCAAAGAGAGCGTAGAAATTTTTCAACCTTACGTATTCTGTAATCGCGCCCTTTTCTCGCGAGGACGCTCGTTCTGCGCAAACTTGCAAGCTGGGCCGCAACAGCACAAAGTCAAACGGCACTTCCTTCAAGATCTTGCGTGCCGTGTCTACGTAAGTCGGCGGTATTGAAAAATCAATGAGGACTCGAAAACCCGAACGCGCTAACGGAACTGCTGCTGCCGTCATCGAGCGCACCAGCACAGGAAAGTTGTCCCTTAACCCGCGTTCGCCTCCTTTCCTGATGAACGACCAGAACAAATCGCCCTCAATGTAGGAGAGCGGTGCAGGGAGCAACTGGAGTAACTCCTGGGCTACTGCCGTCTTCCCAGCTCCGATCGGACCCGATAGGAAGATCACGCTCATGCGGCCATTATCACTACTTCGGTCCTTCGGGTTCGTACATAATGGCTGCCACCTTGCAGCTTCCGCCCTCGGCCTTCCAGACGCGGAGATAGGCAGCCGTAAAATCATAGTGCTTTCCAGTTTGCGCCTCGTCGAACGAAACATGAGAAGTGCCATATTCGTATGCCATGTCAGCGGACGGTGCGGCAACGATTCGGTCAGGTTTGTTCGCTCCGTCTTTTTCATTCCTGCGGGCAGCACTAACCGGTGCTGCGGCTTGGTCAAGTGCTCGTTTGCCCACAGCGGGCTTCTCCAGTGCTCCCGAGAAGAAGTAAAAGTCGCTAGACATCGCTGGACTCTGTTGCACAGCTGACGCTTTTATTTGGTCTTCTGTACAGGGTCCTTTTTGGGCAAGTGCGAGCCCGTTGAGAAAAAGCAATGCAAGGCCTAGGATGCAGATCATCCGCATAGCTCACTCCTTTCGAATCATCACTGGATGAAACGGTTAGCGATTTCGAAGGGTATCTAACTGGAGCCGCTGAGGCAACTTCTGGTAAACGGGGGTACCTTTCAAGTGGGTACTAGCCGGAACATTTCCGGTTTCCCGACTTCTCGGGAGTTACTGTGTGCCGATTGCCTTCCCGCCAGTTTCCATCGACAGAGAAACGCTTTGCGAGCCCGATTCCGCCCATTGCCGAACTCTATCCTAATACTCCTCAAGATATTTCGGGCGGTCGGGCGTCCACGCAAGCCTCAGCGTGCGTTATGGCTGGTATATAATTCGAATCGTCCGCGGTCTTTGCTCGATGAAAGGACATCACATGCATCTCCGTCCCGTTACGACCTCTGCGGTCGCTGTTGTACTTCTCATCTTTTCAGTTCCCTGTGCCCACGCTCAAGAGGAAACGAACCGCCTAGTCGCCAATGGCGGCATCTCTGTCCCCGGCTGGACTGGAAAGATAGACGCCAGAGCCGAGAAATATGGCCAGACTATCAAGGACTCGAAGCTAGCATTAGAGGGCGCAGTGCTTCACGTCACAACCGGTCCTGCCGTGACCTATTGGAATCCGGCTAATAAGGCGGTCGGCAACTACACAGTGAGTGCGACCTTCACCGAGCCCAAATACATGAACCTCAACACCCATTCGCATCCCTATGGAATTGTCATCGCCGGAAACGACATGGGGACGGCCCAGCAGAGCTACCTTTACTGCGCTGCTTACGGTAACGGTACCTTCATCGTGCGCGGATTCGGTCCTGATCCGTTTCAGATGAACGGTCCAGGCGCGGAAAATGCAGCAGTGCATAAGGCAGCAGGAGTGGGACAACCAGTCACGCAGGAGATTGCGCTCTCGGTTAAGGGTGACCGGATCGAATGTGCCATCAACGGCACCGTCGTCGCAAGCTACGCGAAATCTGAATTGATTACACCTGGAAAACTGAAATCCAGCGACGGCGTCTATGGTATCCGGTTTGCCCACAACACCGATGCAACAGTCGCGGGGCTGACCGTTACCAAGCAATAGTTACTTTACGACGTTGCGAAAGTACTGGGCGATACGATCGAGACCGTCGAGCAACATTACGCACCCTTCGTTCCGGGGCTTCGAGAACGCGTGCGGCGCATCCTGGAATCGGCTTCAGAAGCCGAAAAAGTGGGCAGGAATTGGGCAGGATCAGAGCTGAAAAACGAACAAGTACATAAAATCAGCGGGTAGCCTGTAACTGGATTCCGTTTATCACCATTGAAGCACTCAACTTATTGAAACACCGCGCTCCGCTAACATCGGCGGACAGGAATTTTGTCGCCAAATGTCAGTTTTTGCGTTAGAAGTACCTTAGAAATTCTTCGAGCAGGCGGCTCTAAGGAACGTTGCAGGCCCGGTATTTCTTCACGGCTTGTCCTGATTGTGATGCGGGATGTTCGGCGTAAGTTTTTTTGCGATGAATTCCTGCATCAGATTTTCGGCCGCGTCTTCCGCGATGGCGATCCCCGCGTTCTCAAACGTCACTCCGGCGCCGTTACGATCTTGCGGCGGGTAATAGAGGTTCGAAATTCCACCCCCGGCGAGCGGGCCCACGATGTTCGAATAATTCGGTTGCCAGCGTCCGTTGTCGCCTTTGCAGATCACCGCGTTCGCGATGGCGTACAGAGCGCGCGATTTCTTGGTTCCGGTGCCTTTGTAAAAGTATCGCGGGTCCTGCTTGAGCAGCGAAGGCAGCACTGCTGACCCGATTAACGTGCTCGTAACAGAATCGGCATAAGCAGCTCCAAATCGCTTGGCGTAGCCGTCCGCGCCCTGGCCGTATCCGCTGAACTGATTCGACGCCTGCTCGATCCCTGCCGTGGCCGCGACGAGCCCCACGTTCACGGGATCCACCATCGTCTTCAGCGCCAGCCGGAATTTCTGCTTCGGACTGAGCGGAGCCGCGTTGGGAATGTACGTGACATAAAAATTCGGGATGAAGCCGAAGATGCGCTGCTGCTCTTCCTCTTTGAGCTGCATTTCGGCCACTTCGTAGGTCGATGGCGTGACCTCGACCGTGCTGACTACCGGCGCGACCGCCATCGTGATCGTCGGCGTGAGGTACATCTGCCCGGGCTCGAGCGTTCCGGAAATTGTCTGCGTTGCGAATTCCGCCGCTTCGACGGTGAGCTGATAAGACCCCGGAGCGATATTGTCGAGCGAGAATATGCCGGTCTCGCTGGTCTCCTTCACCTCGCTGGCCGTGGAATTCGGGCGCGTGAGTTTCACGTGCGCTCCGGCCACGGGAGCCCCCGATTGATCCACGACCGTTCCGTAGATTATTCCCGGCGTTTCTTGGTCAGGCGATTGCGGTTCCTGCTGCAGTTGGGGCGTTTGCGCAAGTGCAGAACAGCCGCACGCAAGGACAATTAGGCTGACCAAGAGCCAATGGGAAACCGCGATTCCGCTCTGACAATCACCAGTCACTTTATCCTCACATGGAGCACAAGTGCCTCGCCCTTCAAGCTATCATTATTTCTGAAAGGGCGACGATGGACGGCGCACAAATTTACATTTTTGGTAATCTGGAGCATGGTTGTGAGCCGTGGAATGGCAGATGCTCCAAATTGCTGGCGCCGATTGCGCTTGGTGAATTCTTCCCGGGTGAACTGAAAGTCTACGTTCGACAACTTGACAGATTTACCGTGGTTCAATCGCTCAACTAGGCATTCGCAAAAATCATGCATCGACGCGACGGGGTTGCCGAGGTACAACTTCAAGCAGCTCGGGCAGGATGGCGGCTTCGCAAGACCAGAAGAAATGAGAGAAAAAAGCGTGACGGCGAGTAGAGTCAAATCACTGCACACGACGCAGCTGGCTTTGGAGTGCCTGATTTACTGTTAGAAGTTACGCTAGAAATCCTCTCCAAACGTCAGAACTCGTAGGCTATAGAAAATCAGCGGGTGAGCCTGTAAGCCGGATTCTCCGGGCAGCATTGCAAACGCAGAACTTGTTTGGATTCAATCGCTCCACACGGTCAATGATGTCAACCTTGGCAGTGCAGGCAGGTTTTGCGTCACACCGGCGTCACAATTACTGCAGCTTCCCGTACTCCGCCTTGGCTTGCTTCAGGATAGGGATGTCGGGGTCGGCGTCTTTCCACAATGCGAGAAAGTCTTGATACGCAGACTTAGCTTGGGCCGTATCGCCCTGCATAGCGTAAGCTCTGCCGAGTTGAAGATGCGCAAGCGCTCCGATGGGTTCGTTGAGCACAATTCCGCGATGGTCGAGGATTTTCCGGAACTCAGCCGCGGCTTCGCTGCCTTGATGGGCGGCCAGATAGGCTTCTCCTCGAACATAAACTGGATATAGGCCGTTCCAGAAGTAGTTGCCGGTGAAAGTCGTCCGTCCTAACTCGTATGGCACAGCAGCTCTCAGAATCGCAATGGCTTCTGAAGCATTTCCTCGATTGAGCGCAAGCTTTGCGCGGAGGCTTGGCAGGTAATTGAATTGCACGATTGTGGCTTCCGGGAACCGTTTGTCCAACTGCTCAGTCAGTTCTTGTGCCCGCCCGTTGTCCCCGGCATACGCCAAGGCGAGCGCGGAGGGAGAATCCACATCGATGCCTGCGGAATGTTCCTTTGCCTGCGCGGCAAGCCGTCGGGCTTCCTCGGCGTTACCAAACAGGGCTTCCCTTAGTCCTGAGGTGGCGGAAAAGGTCGCGGCTATTTCTTTTTTTTCTGCCCGTGCCGCTGACTCCATCGCCTGCCGGGTCAACGCCTCAGCGTCCCTGAGCCGTCCGGAATAGGCAGTGGTATCCGCCTCGTAAGCCAACAACGTATCTTCTATCCCTGGTTGACCCGCCGAAAGTGTGGCCTGCTGTTTCATTCTCGCTGCATCATTCTGCAAAAAGGCCACCTGGTAGAGAGCGAGAGGGTAGTAAAAGTGGTACAGTTTGCGTTCGAGCGCTTGCCGATACGTCGCGTTGGCGTCATCGAGGCGATTTAGAGCCATATCGCCAAACATGAGCAAGACGTAGGGGACAGGATAGTCTGGTTTTAGACGGATTGCCTCTCTGGCTTCTGAAACCATTCCGTCATATCGACCCATCTGCGGGTAGATTGCGCCTGACAAATAAGTGTGCGCCATATCGGCGCGGGGATAATCCTGTGTCCAAAGCTTGCAGGATTGTTCGGCTTTTTCAAGATTCCCAGTGACCTCTTTGTAGTAGATGGCTGATATCAAATACTTCTCGGGCTCACTTGCGCGGTCGCGAAGTTCGTATGCCTTGCTGGTATAGTCCGCCGCGATGCTAGGTTCTCCAATAGACGTATACCAGATGCCCAGCCACGCGTAGGCGACTGCAAAATTTGGGTCGAGTTCGATAGCGCGTTTAAGAAAGGGAATACCAAGCGGGGGGGAAGCTGCCTGACGGCCGGAGCCAAAAGCTTTCAGTGCTTCAAGTGAGGGCGTAGTGGCTTGTTCCAGAGGTGTATCGAACTTTTGCACCGTGCTTAGAGACTCGCCAAGTTCGTTCCGAATCTCCGTTGCCGTCTTCCCTAGTGCATCAAGTACATGATTCTTGTCGCTCGCCTGAGCCTCCGTGCTGGCCAGCGTTGCCCCATTTGCACAGTTGACCGCCTTCACGGTCAGAAGATATGGCGTGCCAATCTGCGCTATCGAACCGTCGAGAACTGCGGCGCTCGCCGTCCGCTGGCAGAGTTCCCGCGCAATCTCTGGCGTGAGCTTCGCATCGGGCTTCTGGCCCATCATCTGGAGGGTCTGCTGAATTTGGTCGTCCGAGATGATGCTCAGGAAAGGCGATTGCTCAAGCTGCACCGAGAGTCCTTGCCGGAGCGCACCATCAAATACCGAATCGCCGGTCAAGTTCGTGAAATCCGCAAGGACAATCGTGTCCTTATCCGTCAGCGCGTGCGCCTTGCGGGAGAAAAACAACCAGCCCCCCAAAGCCAGACCGATGACAACTACGGTTGCACCAATGACCGCGACCCATCGAAATCGAGTGGGCTTCGACTCGACTTGCGTTCTCGTGGCAGGAGCCCGACTCGAATCTGAATCCCGCTTCAACCGCTGCAAATCCGTGCGAATTTCAGCGGCGGACTGGTATCGCAGCTTCCGGTCTTTCTCCAGCGCCTTCGTGATGATTTCTTCGAGCTTGGGAGGAAGGTCGGGATTCAGTCGTATGACTGGGGTCGGCGCCCGATTCAAAATTGCCTCATGTACTACCGCTGCGGTGTTACCCCCAAATGCCATTCTGCCTGTCGCCATCTCATACAGAACCGCGCCGAACGAGAACAAATCCGTGCGTGCGTCCAACTCCTCGGCGCGTGCCTGCTCGGGCGACATGTAGGCAATGGTGCCTACAGCCGAGCCGGGGCTGGTCAAGAGTTCCCCTTCGGTGGCGGTCGGCATCTGTGAGACACCCACCATCGGACCAACAGGGACAAGTTTTGCTAGGCCAAAATCCAAAATCTTTGCATGACCACCCGCAGTAACGAAAATGTTTGCTGGCTTGATGTCTCGATGGACGATGCCTTTCGAGTGCGCCGCGTTCAGCCCGTCGGCCACGCCAATCGCCAAATCAAGTAGCCGTTCGAGTTCTATGGGCCGACCGGCGATGACGTGTTTCAACGTTTTACCTTCCAGAAATTCCATAGCGATGAAGGCTCTGCCGTTCTCATCGCCGATGTCGTGGATGGTGCATATATTCGGATGATTTAGAGCAGAAGCAGCCTTGGCTTCCCGTCGAAATCGCTCCATGGTTTGGCGGTCGTGGGCTAAGTCTTCGGGCAGAAATTTCACAGCCACAAAGCGGTCCAGGCGTATGTCTTGCGCCTTGTAAACCACACCCATACCGCCGCTGCCCAGCTTTTCGACAATTCGGTAATGGGAGACAGTCTGGCCGATAAGCGTTTGGTCGTCAGACATTGCTGCAGATATTAGGTTGAGGGACTCGGCAGCGTCAATGCGCGGGAGGTGGGCAGGTACACGTTATGATTTCATTCAAGTCTGGCACATTAACAGTCGCACAAGCGTCACAATTCGCGACGAGCAAAGATTAAATGGTCTTGTTTCAATTGATTTGGCGGGTGAGCCTATAAGCCGGATTTTGTCCGCCACGCGTCCACCGTTCTGATTCACGTCAGAACAATTCTGGCCGCGCGACGTGGCGATCATTCCTCTAGGTCTCGAATCGCTCCGAGACTCAAGCAGCCTACCCGAGGGTCTCATCGTTACGCTCTCGCAAGCGGAACGCATACGGGCCGGGCCAGCCCTGCCCTCCTATTTGGCCTTGCTCCACGCGGGGTTTTCCGTGCCCCGGGTGTTGCCACCCGGGCGGTGGGCTCTTACCCCACCTTTTCACCCTTGCCAAATGCGCTCGACCGAACGAGGCAAGCTTCCGGTTTTTCCGAAAGCCTGCCACCGAAGTGCAAGCACACCGGCGGTCTCTTCTCTGTGGCACTTTCCGTGGCCGCGCAACGGAACTGGATTACTCCGAGGCGCTGCCCCCTGGTGTTACCAGGCGCGTTGCCCTCGTGGCTGGCTCTTTTGAGCCCCCACGACTGGAGTCCGGACTTTCCTCCGGCTTCCCCTTCATCCACCATACGCAGACTCAGAGAAAGCAGGCGATCACCCGGCTCACCCGGATACCATTATAACCCGAGTCGCACCAGCTTAAGCACTGTGCTGAGCCACGAGCCAACCCATCGTGCGTGGAAGACAAAGCAGAAAAGATGTGGGCTCGAAGTAAGCCCATCCCTCGGGAAGCAGTCGCGCGGCGGGAGCCGTTAGCGAGGAAAATTGCCAGGGCCGAGGAAACCGTCCGCCACGGGTGAGTAGGCCATCATCTTCCAAGAAATGCCGTCATGGCGGGCGCTATAACAAAAACGGTTCTTTTGAAGGACCGAGCCATCGGTCCGGCGCCGAATGATGTCGGAAACGATCAGCGCATGATTCTGAGCGAAAAGTGAAACACGAACCCGGTCGACATCCGAGCGTGCCCAACCGCGCGCCTTGAGATCGGCGAAGATTTGGGTCGACAAGCGCTGGTGTTCCGATTCCGTGGAGCAAACAACTACGCCCGCTTCTCCAGAGATCAGTGCATAGGGTAAGTCGACCAATTTCGATTGGCGCACAAGATCCTGACGATTGAAGGCTTCCATAAAGGTGCGATAGAAATCTTCCACTTCCTTGGCGATCTCATGGGCGTTGGGCATGCATTCCTCCTTCCAAGAGTGTGCCGGAAACTCGAAGCAAACTGGAATCCGGATAGCGCGCCAGGGTCACTTGGACGACACGAGCTTGTCGAACTGAGTTTCGTCCAAGATTGGAACACCGAGAGATTTCGCTTTTTCGAACTTGGAGCCTGGGTCGGTGCCAACAACTACGTAACTGGTTTTCTTGCTGACCGAAGAGGCCGCTTTGCCGCCGTGCGATTCGACCAGGGCCTCGGCTTCTTCGCGGGAACGCTTGGCGAGGGTTCCGGTGAAGACGAACGTCATTCCTGCGAGTTTCGTGCTCTTGGCCGCGGAGCGTTCCTCTTTCATATTTAGGCCAGCCGAGTCCAGATGGTCGATTAACTTGCGGTTTGCGGATTCAGCAAAGAATTCGTGAACGCCTTCGGCGATCTTGGGGCCGACTTCCTCAACGGCGAGCAGTTCTTCATTGCTCGCATTACGAAGCTTCTCCATGGATCGGAAATGAGCCGCGAGTAGCTGGGCCGTGCGAACGCCAACGAATGGAATTCCGATGGCATAAAGGAGCCGCGCGAGGCTGTGTTTTTTACTGGCTGCGATTTCGTTCACCAGATTCTGCGCTGATTTTTCACCCATACGCTCCAGCCCAGCGAGGGTGTGCAGATCAAGCTTGTATAGATCCGCAAAGTCCTTGATGAGATTGTTTTGAATCAGCTGGTCGACGACTTTTTCGCCCAGACCGTCGATGTTCATGGCATGGCGCCCGGCGAAATGAAGGATCGATTCGCGGCGGCGTGCCGGGCAGGATACATTGACGCAGCGGTAGGCGACCTCGCCTTCCATATGGTAGACCCGCATGCCGCAATCCGGACATTTCGGCGGCATCTCGAACTCTTTCTCTTCGTTACCGTGCTTAACAACCTTCAAAACATGAGGGATCACTTCTCCCGCGCGTTCCACGAGGACTGTGTCGCCGGCGTGAACATTCAGCCTGCGAATTTCATCCAAATTATGAAGGGTCGACTTTGACACCGTGACGCCGCCGATTCGCACGGGTTCGAAAACCGCGAACGGAGTGAGCACGCCGGTGCGCCCCACGCTGACGGCGATCTCCCTTAGCAAGGTGGTTTCCTGATGTGCAGGATATTTGTAAGCGATCGCCCAGCGCGGGGCCTTCGATGTGTAGCCCAGTTCGTTCTGCAGCGAGATTTCGTTGACCTTGATCACAACGCCGTCGATCTCGTAAGGAAGCTTTTCGCGCTTGGTCTCGCAGCGGTCGATATACCCTTCGACACTTTCGATCGACGGGCAAATCTTCCAGTCATAACTGGCCTTGAAATGTAGAGCGGCCAGCGCCTCGAGGATTTCCGAATGTCGCTTCTTGGGGATGCGCCCGTCTACCAGAAGGTAGTAAGCAAAGAACTCGAGCTGGCGGGACGCTGTGACACTCGGATCGAGCATCCGTACGGCTCCCGCCGCTGCGTTTCGCGGATTCGCAAATCGCTTTAACCCCTGTGCCTCCTGCTGCTCGTTCAAATCCTCGAAAGCCTTGCGCGTCATGATCGCTTCGCCGCGCACTTCGAACTGTTCCTTCACTCCGGCCTTCTTCAGCAGCGCAGGGTCCATGACGAGCGGAATCGAGCGAATCGTTCGAACGTTGGGCGTCACGTCTTCGCCGGTCGTTCCATCTCCGCGAGTAACTCCCCGCACGAGCTTTCCTTCCGCATAAGCCAGCGATAGGCTCAGGCCATCGAACTTTTGCTCACAGACATAGTCGACCTTCTCACGACCGGTCGTTTGGCGAACGCGACGATCGAATTCGGCGAGGGCCTCAAAGGAGAAGGCGTTGTCCAGACTCATCATCGGTATGCTGTGGCGGACCGTCTGGAAGCCTTCGCGCGGCGTGCCGCCCACGCGCTGGGAGGGCGAATCAGCAGTTATCAGATCGGGACGGTCAGCTTCGAGTTTCTTGAGACGCTCCATAAGCCGGTCGAAGGCTGCATCGGAAATCTTAGGCTCGTCCAGGACGTAATAAAGATATTCGTGATGACGAATCTCATCGCGCAGCTTGGCGATCTCTTTGGCGGCGTCACGGTCCTTCGCGATTGCGGCCTTGGGCATGGAACCCCCTGAGAGATGCTGTCGAAGCCAGGGCTCCAATATTATACAATTTGCGATTTGGGAGTTCGGATGCCACAGCATATACGAGACGCGCTCTTAATTTACAACCCGACCAGCGGGAGAAAGCGCCATCGCCGGTTTGCGGAAATCGAGCGCGCTGTCCGCATTCTTAAGGACGCGGGTGTTTCGACCGAGCTCGCGCCCACGACCGGACCGCGAACTGCGACGAAGATTGCGCGGGAGGCAGTGGAGAAGCGCCGCGGCATGGTAATCGCCTGCGGCGGTGATGGGACGATCAATGAGATCGTCAATGGGCTTGCAAAGAGCGATGTGCCCATGGCCTTGCTTCCCGCCGGGACCGCCAACATCCTTGCCAAGGAACTCGGCATTCCCTGGGATATCCCCCATGCGTCGCGGCTCATCGCGGGGGGAGTGGTTCGCAGAATCGCGCTCGGCGTCGCCTCTGCCACCAACAGCAACGATTCCGCCGTCATACCCGACGAGGGGCGCTATTTTCTCTCCGTTGCAGGAGCCGGGCCCGATGGGGCGATCGTGAACGGTGTTCACGCAGAGCTCAAGCGAAACACGGGCATGCTGGCCTATTGGTTCGAGGGCTTCCGACAGCTCTTTCAGTACAGCTTTCCCGAGATTCGCATTCGATCCGACGGTCAGGAGCGTAAGGCGACCATCATCGTTGTCGGTAGAACGGCGCACTACGGGGGGCCCTTCAAGATCACGACGGGTGCCAACCTGTTTAAGGATCATTTCGAGTTCCTCACCAACTCGCGCCGAAGCCGTCTGGCCTATCTGGCGTGCTTGCCCGCCTTGTGGCTCGGCACCCTTCGAGAGATGAAGGGAATTGAAACGTGGAAGGCGACAGAAACCGTGTGCGAAGCCGTCGATGGCGAGCCAGTGTTTGCTCAAGTCGACGGCGAGCCTATAGGGCGCTTGCCGATCGCCTTTCGGATTGTGCCCGACGCGTTGTCAATCGTGACGCCTGCGGCCCGTTAGGCGCGATCCTCCCACGAAGGTCCGACCATGGAACCATTCACGCATGCGTTGTCCTCGCTCGCGCTGGCGCGCGCCGGCCAACGGCGCCTTCCGAGGTTCGGCATCACCATGATGGTCGCTTCTGGCATCGCACCGGACCTTGACTACGCGAGCTATCTGGGCGGAGCGGGTGCGTTCCTACGATGGCACCGCGCCGTCTTACATTCGGTCCTCGGCTCCGGATTGATGGTCTGCGCGATCGCCGGCGTGTTCCTCTTATTGGATCGGAGGATCCCTTTGAAGAGATCCAAGGCTGGAACTGGGCTGCTGCCGTTCCGATTTGGACCAGCGCTCGCAGTGTGTGCGTTGGGCGCAGCAGGCCATCTGCTGCTCGATCTTGTAAGCGGAGTCGGCGTGCAACTCCTGTGGCCGTTCCGTGTGCACTGGTATGGACGGGACCTCGCGACGAATTTCGATCCTTGGGTTCTAGCACTGCTGGTCGTCGGGCTACTTCTGCCGTTGTTGTTCAAGCTGGTCAACGAGGAAGTCACCTCAGGGCAGAAGAGGCGCAGCGGGGCGCCGTCCGCGATCGTTACCCTGGTGCTGCTGGCGGCTTACTTCGGTCTTCGAGCGCAGTGGCGCGGCGAGGCTGTCGACCTGCTGCTCTCGCGTGAATACCACGGCCGAGTCGCGCTTGCCGGATATGCATTTCCGGAAACGTTTTCCCCGCTCAATTGGCGCGGCATCGTCGTAACGGAGGACACGCTGGAGGAGGTGGAAGTGTCACCCACCCGCGCGGAGGAATTTGATTCCAACGGCAGCGTCACGCGTTACAAACCACAGGATTCTCCGGCTCTTGAGATTGTGGAAAAATCTGCAGCTGCGGCGATGTTTTTGGAGTATGCCCGCGTGCCGATTGCCAGCGTCCGGCGCATCGAAGATGATTATCGTGTGGACGTGCGCGACGCGCGGTTTCCGGAAGAGGATGATGAGGCTGCCAACGTCATCCTGCGCGTCGATCTCAGCAGCAATCTCGAGATGCGGCGGGAGGAACTGCTGTTTGCCTTCTTCGCAAATCGTTAGCCGCCCGCTCGATTAGTGGGCTTCGGAAAGGCGGCGGTTCAACAGGCGGCTTAACGAGTAGGCAGCCAAGGCGATGGCGAGAGCCGCGAGGCCGACTGCTACTTTGTGCGTCATTAGGAACAAGAGCACCGCCTCCCCATAGCGAACTGCGAGAATTCCCTCAATGAAGTAGCGCAATCCCCGGCCGAGGAGAAGCCCGAGCACGAAGGTGCGCAGAGGCACTTGAAACACACCCTCTGCCAGGATGAAGGGCTTAAACGGAACGGGGGGCGGCAGAATCGCGGGAAGGAAAACGCTCAAGAAAGCGTTGCTTTCGACCCAGCGCTTTACCTGTAGCGCGATCTTTCCCACACGTCGGTGGAAGAAGGCCTCGCCGCCCTTTTTCGCGAGAAGATACAGCCAGATGCAACCAGCGAGCGACCCTAGCGCCGCCATCGCGCAGTAGTAGGGCATCCGGGCCGGCTTGTGCATGGAAACCTCGATGACCAGCGCATCGGCCACGAGTGGGAAGGAAAGAACCGACGAGTCTAGGAAGGTAACCAGAAAAAGTCCGCTGCCGCCCAGTGCCGCAACGAGTTTTTCAAGCCAGGGAGGCAGCTTGATATGGTTCATGTCTTCTGAAGGTCGCCGAGCGATTGTAGCAGATTTTTTCTGCGACGCCTGGGAAGCGGCAAATTGCCGATTGGCACGCGGTCAGATAGAATTCATTTGAGAAATCCTCCCTCATGACATCACTCCTCGATGATCTGAACGAGCGGCAGCGCGAAGCCGTGCTCCAAACCGAGGGCCCCTTGCTCGTTCTGGCGGGAGCGGGAACCGGTAAGACACGCGTTATTACCTATCGGGTGGCGCACCTGATCGAGAACGGCGTGCCGCCTTCTGCCATTCTCGCCGTAACCTTCACAAATAAAGCCGCCGATGTGATGAGGCAGCGAATTCAGGACCTGTTGCGCTGGGCGGGACGCGATGCATCGGACGTTTGGATATCCACATTTCATTCGTTTTGCGCACGCTTGCTGCGTCGCGAAGCTAGCCATCTCGGTCTGCCGCGCGATTTCGCCATCTACGACGATGACGATCAGACTTCTGCCGTGAAGCGGGCGCTGGCGCAGGTGCGTCTCGCAGCCGAAGACTACCCGCCGCGGAGCTTGCGCGCACAAATCAGTCATGCGAAAAACCACGGCATCTCACCCGACGAAATGGAGTCCCAAGCGGCCAAAATGCGCGATCGCGGCCGCCAGGACGCGGCCACGGTCTTCCGCGCCTACCAGGAAATCCTGCGCAAAGCAGCGGCGCTTGATTTCGACGACCTACTCGTGCGGGCTGTCGATCTGCTACGGGATCATAGTGATGTGCGCAGCCGCTGGAGCGAGCGGTTCCGCTACGTAATGGTAGACGAGTTCCAGGACACCAATCGCGCGCAGGAAGAGTTGGTTCGGCTGCTGGCCGGCCCGAAGAAGAACGTCTGTGTCGTGGGAGATGAAGATCAGTCGATCTATGGCTGGCGGGGTGCACGCGCCGGAAACCTCAAGCGTTTCACCCAAGATTTCCCAGGGGCCAAGATCATACGCCTCGAGGAGAATTATCGTTCGACACAAACAATCCTTGACGCCGCAGCTGCCGTTGTAGAGAACAATTCCGACCGGCTCGGCAAGAATCTCCGGGCCACGCTGGATTCCGGAGACCGGCTTCGTTTCTTCGAGGCCTCGGATTCCGTCGCGGAGGCGGAATTCGTTTGCGGAGAGCTGTCTTCCATGGTCCGAGGCGTTTCCGACGCCCGTGTGGCGGTCCTTTACCGAACCGGGGCGCAATCACGCTCCTTTGAAGAAGTGCTACGCCGCCTCGGGATACGTCACCGCGTTGTCGGCGGATTCAGTTTTTACCAACGCGCTGAGGTGCGGGACGCGCTTGCGTATGTCCGCTTGCTCTTTCATCCGGAAGATGACGTAGCACTTTTGCGCGTGCTCAACGTGCCGCCGCGCGGGATTGGGCCGACGACCGTCGCGGCGCTCGAAACGCGCGCAAGCGAGACCGGTCAAGCCTTGTGGGACGTCATCGGGGACAGCAATTTTCTGGTTGGCAAAAAGGCCGCAGGGGCACTGAGCTATTTCCGCAAACTGATCGAAGACCTCAAGCAAGAGCGCGAAAATCTCACCTCCTCCCAATCGATCGAACGCGTGCTGGGTCAGACGGGATATCTCGACTGGATCGAGCAACAGGACAATCTCGAGCACACTTCGCGTGCCGAAAATCTTCGTGAGCTTTCCAACGCCGTGGCCGAGGCGACCGACCAGGGTCAAACGCTCGAGGAGATGCTGGATCAAGCGGCGCTCGTAAGCGATGCCGACGAATATCAAGAGGACGTCGCTGTGTCGTTGATGACCCTCCACAGCGCGAAAGGGCTCGAATTCGATGCCGTCTTTTTGGCAGGGCTCGAAGAAGGGGTACTGCCGCACAGCCGCTCGTTCGATAGCACGGGCGGGATCGAGGAAGAGAGACGCCTGTTCTATGTCGGCATGACCCGAGCCAAACGGTCTCTGGTGCTTTCGCGCGCCCGGTATCGCCGTTCTTACGGCAGCGAGGGTATGCGGGCGTCGCTCCCTTCACGCTTCCTTACCGAAATTCCCGCTGATCTGATCGAGGTCGCCGCCGGATCCGAGTCCGAACCGGGAGAGACGCGGCGCTACGAGGCCGACCCTGAGTTTTCCCAGGACGATCGCTACCTCTCTTCGCGGCCGCCGTACCGCTCCCCTGCTTTTCGGCGACAGGCTCCGGCCCGATCGTCCTACCCACAACGGCCCGCCCGCCCCATACGCCGCGGTAGTGATCCGCTGGTCGGTACTCGCGTGCGCCACTCCCAATTTGGTCTCGGCACCATTATTGAGGTGGAAGGTGAGGGCGAGGATCGCCGCCTCACGGTCAGCTTTCAAGATCACGGCCCCAAGAAACTGCTCGAGCGTTACGCAAACCTTCAGCTCGCTTGAGCGCCGGCTAGATACCTGAGTGTCCTGACGTTCAGCGGCATATGTTCCTCAAGGCTTGACCATTGCTAGGATCTCTCTGACATCGTGCACGACCCGGTGCGGCCGTCGACTCTTTGGTTGGGCGGCCCAACCTTCCGCTGTGGTTATGCCCGTTGTTACGCCGAAACCGGTCGCACCGCCTCGGCGGGCCATAATCATCTCCACCACAGGATCGTCGCCGACCACACCGACGCTGCGCATCCTGACACCGAGCCTTCTGGCGACCAAGCGCAACGCGTGCAGCGAAGGCTTTCCCGTCAGAATCATTGGCGCGCGAGTCACTTTTCGCACGGCCCCAACGATCGCATAGGAATAGCCCATGGTTTTTCCGTCGGCCGTCGCGAAAAAGGGTACGTCCGAGGCGCAATATAACTCGGCTCCGTTCCATATCGCCTTGGCCGCCGCTTCGATGTCCTTCATGTTGCAGTCGGGGTGCCATCCGATATACACAGCCTGGACTTTGTCAGCGCCCTCTTGACCCGTGAATAGAATCTCTATGCCAGCCTCCGAGAGCGCGTGCCCGACGCCGGGCGTTCCGAGAACCAGGGCTCGTTTCACGCCGCGACGAGGCATGAGATCCGCAGCCACGCTGGATGGCGTAAGCAACGCTTCGTCGGCGATCGGCAGCCCCAGTGCGCGCAGCTTTGCGGCCTGCTCAGCGGGCGGGTAATGGCTGCCGTTGGTAAGCGCGACGAACGGAATTGCGCGCTCCTTTAGCTCGCTCAGAGCCTCTATCGCACCAGGCAACACGCGGTAGCCGCCGAGGGACCGACCGCTTAGGATCAAGGTGCCGTCGAGATCGAACATGAAGCCCGCAATGGCTCCTAGCGGTTCGTTGAACCCATTGTGGGAAGATTTCATGCTCATGCCTCGGCCGGAGCGGCTCGGCCGCGCAATTCCAGTTTGAATCCGTCCTTCTCGATCGATAGGTGGGTGATGTCGCGCCGGACACTCAACTGGCGGATCAGACTCATCACGGGAGCCATGTCGGGGTCATAGGTTTGCTGGGCAGGGCCAGCCGCCTTCATCGCATCAACTTGGCCAGCGGGCATTGTGGCTCGCAGCAGAAACTCCTCGTCGCTCAGTTCTGGGCCGATGCGCTGGCGCAATTCGGGCAAAGGCGGCATGCCCGGTTCCTCGCGTAGCTCACGGGTCCGAGGCAGAGATTCGATGCGATCCACGACTTTGCCTGCAATCGGAATGTTCGGCCGCCCGAACCTTCCGAGTGCATATCGAATGATTTCGTCAGGGATAATGCTGTAGCGCTCCTTGCCGGTGACGTTCAGCACGGCTTGCGTGATCAACATCTGCGCGAAAGGAGTCATCACGATGGGCCAGCCCAGTTCCTGGCGGACACGGCCCAATTCCTCAATCACTGCGCCTTCCAGATGAGAGACCCTGGATTCGGCGAGATGGCGACGCATGGTGCCAATCGTCCCGCCGGGCAGTTGGTGGTGGAGATATTTTGCGTCAAACGCTTGCGGCCGACCCACTGGAAGTCCTTCCGCTTCCGCAAGACGCGTGAAGTAGCGGCCGACTTCGGCGAGCGCTTTGTCATCGATATCTACCTCGTGCCCGAGCGCACGCAGATTGGAAACCACGCGCTCCGACGGCGGATTGGAGATGCCGTCCGCGGCGGCGCCTGAGGCGCATTGAACCGCGCTGACACCCCAGTCGGGTGCGTCCATATAGGTTAATTCGCCCACTCCGATGGTGCAGTGCGAGTGGAGTTCCAGGGGCTTGTCGCCTATGACGGCTTTGATGGCCGGAATGAGCGTGCGAGCGCGCAGCGGCGTGAGAAGGCCGCCGGGATCCTTTATGTACAGGGCGTCTACGTAGGGACTGTCAGCAAGCGTCCGGGCGCGGCGAACGTAGTGAACGTCGTCGTGAATGGGGCTCAGCGTAAACACGAGAGCACCGATCACGTATTCACCGCCCTCGGCTTTAATCATGCGCGCGCAGGCCACGTTTGAGTCAGCATCGTTCATCGGATCGGCGAGCGCGAACCGGCGAAGCCCGTTTTTGATGAGCGTTTTAAATGCGAGTGCCATGAACTCGGGGCTCGCCGTTTGCCAGGAGATGAAGCGGAATCCTGTGGAGAGGAACTGCAGTGGTGTGTTCGGCATCGCTTGAGCCAAGAGGCGGATGCGTTCCCACGGGTCCTCTTTCTTGTAACGGACAGCAACGCCCATGTGCGTGGAGGTAGTGAAGTCGATGGCCTTGAAACCGACACGGTCCATGATGGGCGCGATGGTCAGAGTTTTGGCCGTATCGACGCCCAGCGCCGACCAAAGGCACTGGTTTCCATCGCGCAGAGAAGTTTCGACGACTCGTATGTTAGCCATGCGCGCGAGCCTCCTCGGCGAGGCGCCGGTTCTCGAAAAAGCGCGGCAGGTAGGATGTGTCAACGCCACCCCGCTCAAACTCGGGATCCGCCAACACTTCGGCGTGGAACCCAAGATTCGTAGCGACGCCCTCAATGTGAGTCGCAGCGATTGCTTTGCGCATCCTTTCAATCACCGTGGGACGGTCGGCGGCGTGGACAATGATTTTGGCCATCAGTGAATCATAAAAAGGCGGGACGCGAGCTCCCGAAAAAATGTGCGTATCGACGCGCACCCCTTCGCCTGAGGGCCATGCGGCAGTACGAACCGTGCCCGGGCTGGGATGAAAATCCCGCGCAGGATCTTCAGCATTTATTCTGCACTCGATTGCGCAACCTTCTCCTCGTATCTCTTCCTGCTTGCG
Organism: uncultured Acidobacteriaceae bacterium; assembly: GCA_964407845.1. Lineage (GTDB taxonomy): Bacteria > Acidobacteriota > Terriglobia > Acidiferrales > UBA7541 > Palsa-295. The sequence continues at coordinate 42,252 of CAYOXF010000005.1, forward strand.
ATCAAGGCCGCGACCCTCGGCGATGGCGATCTGCTCGGCCACTAGGTCGATGCCGGTCACGGCTTCGCTGACCGGGTGCTCGACCTGGATGCGGGCGTTCATTTCCAAGAAGTAGAAGGCGTCACCCTCCAAATCAACCAAGAATTCGACCGTACCCGCGCCGCGGTAGGAGAGCCTCTTAGCAAATCGCACGCCTGCGACATGGATGCGCGCACGGAGGTCTGGGCGGAGGCCTGGGGCTGGCGTTTCCTCGATCAGTTTTTGATAGCGGCGCTGGACTGAACAATCGCGCTCTCCGAGGTGGATCACATGTCCTGCACCGTCTCCCAAGATCTGCACCTCTACATGCCGGCCTCGTGCGACGAAGCGTTCGAGATATACACGTGCATCGCCGAATGCCGCGCCTGCTTCTCCCGCAGCGAGTCTCATTGCTTCAGCCAGATCGTCCAGCCGATCAACACGCTTCATGCCGCGTCCCCCGCCACCGCCGACCGCCTTAATCAAGAGCGGAGGACCAATCTCGCGGCCCAAAATCATGGCCTCGCCGATGGTCTCAACGGGACCACCTGGCGCAATCGGCACGCCCGCGGCCGCTGCTTCTTCTCGTGCACGTAATTTATCCCCGACAGCGTCGATTTGCGCGGATGTGGGACCGATGAAAATTACGCCCTCCTCTTCACAGAGTCGGGCCAGAGCCGCACGCTCCGACAGAAAACCATAGCCAGGATGAATCGCATCCGCATTCACCCCCAACGCTGCTTGCACGATCGTGTCGACTTTCAGGTAGCTGTCGGAGGCGCGGCCCGGCCCAACGCAAATGGCGCGATCGGCGAGACGAGCGGGGAGCGAATCGATGTCGACCTCGGAAGCGGCCAGCACAGTTTCGATTCCGAGGGTCCTGCAAGTACGAATCACGCGCGTGGCGATTTCCCCACGATTTGCGATTAAGATGCGGCGAATGGCGATGGCTAAGCCTCCGGACGCACGCGTAGCAGGACCTCACCGTACTCGACCAGTGCTCCGTTCAAGGCCAGTATCTCGACCACCTCGCCCTTCACGCCCGCACGCACTGAGTTCATTAATTTCATGACTTCGATGATACAGACGACCGTGTCTTCGGTGACCTTTGACCCTACTTCAACAAAGGGGGGCTCGCCCGGTTTGGGCGCACGATAGAAAATTCCGAGCAGAGGAGAGGCAACTTCGGCTAAGCCTGGCTCAGAGGGCGGCGTGATCTTTCGCACCGACTGAACCGGCTGCAACTCAGCTGCAGGTTGTGCCGCGGGCGGCTGAGGTGCACGCTCGAAAGGCTCGGGTTGTCGCGCCGGCGCCGCCGAGCCCCGCTGCACGTTGAGCTTCACGCCGTCAATTTCAAGCGACAGGCTGTCGAAACTCGACTGCTCAAGCAGCCGCATGATTTCGGCCACATCTTTGGCCGTGAGGGTCATCGGCGGCCTCCGAAGATCTTCATGACATGCTGGAGCGGGTTCTCCGTAGGCTTGGCGACCGGTGCCCGGTCCTTGGAAGACCAAACCGTTTCCGGCCGACTCTGCAATAAGTGAATCTGACCGGTGTGATCGATGGCCCACTCGATGTCCTGTGGGCAACCGTAGTGGCGCTCGACCTTCCTAGCAATATCTCTTAGCGCTGCGATCTCTGGGTCAGTCAAGCATGGCACGTTCCGCAGGTGCTCTGGGGTTTCTACCTCTTTAACTCCTCCGCTTGGTGCCGGCAAATGTTGGACATGCTTGCTGGAAATTTCGCGCACCGAGATTTCACCGGTGATCTTTCCGATCACGAACCGGTCGGGCGTGACCTCACCGCTGACGACCGCCGAGCCTAAGCCCCACGCCCCTTCGATGGTAATCACGGAACGGTCGCCCGTGACGGGGCTGCGAGTGAACAGAACGCCCGCCTTCGAGGCGTTGACCATCCTTTGGACAACGACCGCCATCGCAACGCCTTTTTCCGGCAGACCGTGCTTGCGGCGATAGGCGACAGAAGGAACGGAGTAAAGGCTCGCCCAGCACGACCGCACGCGTTCCAACGTTGCTTGCGCGCCGATTGTCCACAAATACGTGTCCTGTAAGCCCGCAAAACTGGCGTCTGCCGCATCCTCGGTAGTAGCAGAGGAACGCACGGCGACAGGTGGATTGCTGTCGGCGCCGCTCAGCTCGGCATAGGCAGCGAGAATCTCTGCATTCACATCGTCTGGCAGCGGTTCACTTTCCAGTCGATCACGCAGATGCTTAGAAAGAGCCGTGATCCGTTCGAGTTCATGGCCAGCGACAGCTTCGACCTTCGGCCGAATCGGTTCTTCGTTTTCGAGCGCACTGAGAAAACGCTCGAATGCGGCCGTGCGCACAACGAAGCCGGGTGGCACTGGGATGCTCGCCCGCGTCAGCTCGCCCAATGAACCGCCTTTACCCCCGACGGTGGGGCGGTCGGAAAGACCGACGTCGGCAAACCAGCCAATGAACTGTGAGGATGGCACCTAAGTCGTCCTACTTGAGAAGGGTCACTACGCCTCGTCCCCCATCGACGCGAATGCGTTGCCCGTCCTTGATCTTCTGCGTCGCCGTGCCCGTTCCCACCACTGCCGGCAGGCGGTATTCGCGCGCCACAATCGCCGCGTGGCTCATGGAGCCGCCGATATCGGAAACGGCTGCGGCGATCTTCTGGAAGACGGGAGCCCAAGTCGGATTGGTGACCTGACAAACCAGGATGTCCCCGTGGCTCAAGCGATCAATCTCCTCTACCGACTTCACCACGCGGGCCACTCCCTCAGCCACTCCGCTAGACGCAGCAAAGCCTTTGATCTCATTAGACTCCGGCTGTTCGCCCGCGGTCAGCCACGTGTCGAGATTCTCGCGGGTAATTCCCCATAGCATCACGATGGCGGGATCATCGATGATGTCGGGAACAGGGCCGAGCGCCGGCGCCGTGGTGTGTTTCGCCCATTCCGAGATCGCCGCCTTGCGCTCCTTTACGATTGCGGGCCAGCGCGAAACGCCGCGTGGCGACGAACCATTCGACCAAGAGGTCATCAGGTCAACAATCGCCGCCTCTAGCTCATAGTGACTCAGGTGAAATACGTCCTCGGCGTCGGGAAAGAAGCCGTGCCGGGCCAGAAGCGCACCGAACTCTCTAATCTTATTGAAGAACAGATTCGTATACCAATGTTCGCAATAGAACTTGTGACCCTCGACGTAGGGAAACACGCGGTGCGCCAGCGTGATCATCTGATCGTAGGCTGCTCGCTCTTCGTCGGTCTCCAAAAGCTCTCGGTAGTCCCGAATGAGCTGCTGGCGCTCGGCCATGAGCTTGTCCGTTTGCCGTTCCAGCCGCTCGCCCTTCTTCGCATTCGCAATGTAGCCTGGCAGGGCGGCGAAAGGCATCGAAAGGTCATCGTTCCAAGAGCGATGGTAATGGTAAAAACCATCGCCCACGTTAATGTTGAACCAAGGGTCGCGCGAAACAGCAAGCTCCTTTAGCCATGCCATCCCGGGCTCGCCTAATTCCTCGAGCGACTGGATGATTTCGTTAGGTGACCGTCTTTCTTGGAACTTGCCATCGACGCCCAATTCGATCGCACACTTCGCGAGACGTCGAAGCTCGTCGTCGGGACGGAAGATCTCGGCCTCTATGCCGGCTACCATTCGGGCCACCGTCTGATCGCTGATCTCGGGAAAAGCCTTTTTGCAGAAATCGAAGAACGTGAGATACGCCCCATATCCAAGCAGCAGGAACTCGAAATGGTGGTGGTACATCCGAAAGAAACCTTCGATCGTCTTTTGGTACGTGTCGAGAATGTAGTGGTTGGAGGCGACGCCGCGGCCCGCGTGCACATGTTCTAAAGGCTCGAACTCGGGAAGCTCAAGTTTCGCTAGCGCCTGGGCGTCCCGGATCAATGCCATCATCTTGTCTTTCCATTGGGCAAAGAGCCTCTCCCAGTTCGCATAGTAATAAAAAGCCCGACGTTGGAACTCCCCGGTGCGCCTTGCAATCTCGACTGGATCCGTCACAGCGTTGCCGCCGATATAGACACGGCCATTTATAATCCGATAATCGATACCCAGTGTCGTTGGCAAGCAATGGATCCGGGTGTTGGCTGAGCCCAAGGCGCAGTAGGCGGCCTCGGCCGTAACCATGTCGAAGACACACATCGGCTCAGGAAAATGCATGGAGTTATAGAACCAGAACCGTTCGTCGTCTTCTTTGGTGAATTGCATATAGTATGGATAAGCGGCCTGTGCTCCCTCGGTGCCCGCGATCACCTTGAGCGAACTAGGAAGCGGAAAGCCCTTGGCATTTGCGGTTGTTTTTACGTTTGTCATTTTCAAGACCTATCCCGATGCCGACTGAAAGTGAATTCGCAAACCTGAGATTGGCTCGGCCCCGCCGAAACCACGGATATAACCCTCTCGAAGCGGAATCGCCGAGCCGTCCTCCGTCATCCTGCCCGCTGGCAAGTCCTGCACCGCCTAGTTTCTCCCTGCAGCAGTCAATGTTGCTCCGTAAATTCGTTTTGTCTGATTCGCCCAGTTCGTTCCCGGGTAACTGAATAGCAAATCATATCCAGGCGAGCCGCCAGCCACCATGATGTGAAAATCATCAGGGCCTTGAACGACGGGGACGCGCCCACCGGGTTTCAGCGCGTCCAGGAAGACCTGGGCCCGGTCGGGCCGAATCCGGCCGTCGGCTATCGATGTCCGGATGAAGTCGACCTCGTTGTCGTGCCCGAAAAAGACCGGTCCCGCAAGCTTCTCATAGGGCACGCGTGTTTGCTCATAGAGGTAGTCCTGGAGGCTTGTTCGACTGTAGCCATGATTGGCGAGATCGACTGCGCAATCAGGATGAAGCACGAGGATGTAAGTCTGAGAATGAGGCCAAACGACTCCTCCGCCCTTCATTCGAGCGACGATCGAATCGATTACGCCCGGTCCGGTCCACGGCGTCACAGCTCCGCCACCAAAAACCGTAGGGTTCACCGACGTTGCTACGGTGACGGTGCTGTCTTCGGGTTTGTAACCACGACTCACGTGGTACGGTTCCCACGGGCTCCTCGCCGTGTCTTCTGCAAAAGTGAAGAACGTATAGGCTTCCAGTCTTCCGGTGAGCGCCATGTCGTTCACCTGAGGCCAGGTCTGGCCAATGTTGAGCAGCGACAGTCGAATTGCCCGACCGACGGTGCTATTCGGCCGCCACCCGTGCCCCAGCATTCCGATCCCCGAATTGAAGCCCAGCTCTTGCGCAATGGGGCCGTCCACCATTACCACCGGCGTAAAGGATCCGGTCGACGCCTGCACGTGCGTCAGGTCGTAGTGCGTATCAGTGAAGCCTTCCATTGCTGCGAGAATGACTGGGAAATACTCCGGCTTCGCACCGGCCATGACGGCGTTAATCGCGATCTTTTCGACCGTAGCGGTGCCATTTTTCGGCGCCACCTGCCCAATGATTTCTTGCGGCGAACGTGTGGTCCCGGCAAGCATCGCATTCACCAAATCGGGCGCCGGCGGAACGATCGGCAAGCCGTCCGACCAGCGGTTGCCGAGAAACAGCTCATTCGTCTTCTCGAAAGCGTGCAGGAAATCCCTGCCGGCCACCTGAAGGTTGCCACCTTCGCGCTGCTTCTGTATGGGTGACGGCTTCGCCTCCTCCGGTGTCAACGGACGGGTCAATGCCTCGATCATGTGGTTGAAACACGTGTTCGCGATGGGTTGCAATTCCTCTTTGCTGGCACGGAACCGATAGTATTTATCTGCCGGGAGGGCCACGACGCGGATTTGAGGCATACCACGGTCCCTGGCTGCGGATTTCGCATCCTCAAGAAATTCGTTGGTTATGAAATAGACGCCTGGCATACCTGACTTTTCAATTTCAATCGTGTCGTGGGAACCCCACCACGTACAGCTCCCTCAATCACCGACACCGAAAACGAATAGATCGCCTTGTGGCTTCACCGTGGGATACCACTTGGGCAGATTCGTGATGGTCTGCGCCGCCGGTTTGGGATACATCACGATCGTCGCCTTCGGATAATTCTCCTTCAGCATCGCGCCGACCACTTCCAGGAAGTTGTTCGCGCCGAACTTGCCGTTGTCGATGAGGACGATTTTCTTGCCGTCGAGACTTCCGCCGCGCGGGCTGATCCCCAGTGTCTTCGACGGGGGGATTTCACCGCGCGGATTCATCACTTCAAGCTGGATCTGTGCCTGCTCGACGGAAGTGTGTGGCATTGCTGCCTCCTGTTGTCGCAACCACGCGAGAAAGACACCAAACCTATTATAGCGGGTGAATGCGATTCTAGACGTTCTGCACGGTTGTTGTCAAAACAACTGCTTCTGCCTTCCCTTGGCCATGTCGTTGTCTTAACAACGCGGTCGAATGGACACGAACGCCAGCACATCAAGCCAGATGTTTTCAAGGAGTTTTCTGGCCTAGCTAGCCTTTCACGTACGCTCGCTTTGCTCGAATCTTTCCGTCGCGCACAGTGAAAATGTCTACGCCCCGCAAGTGCCAAGGTTGACCATTTCGGAGTTTGCGATATACCCAGCGTACAACAGCCCGGTCAGCACTCACGATGATCTCTTCCGCATCGAATCGTGCGTCAGGGTTGCGAGCAAACCACGCACGCCAAAACGCCACCACGTTGGGCCGACCTTCGATTCGCTGCCCGTCTGGCGCCGGAGACGTATCCTCGAAAACGGTATCTTCGGTCAGAAGTTCTGCCAACGAGTCGACATCGTGCCTGTTGAAAACCTCATTGAAGGAATCAACCACTTTCGGAGTCGCTTGCTCCTCCGATCGATCCATCGAAACCTCACGTGGTCCGGCAAAGAAAGTCGCTGGAACAGCAGAAGCCACAAGGGCATACACAGGCAAAGCACATACATTTGCGTCTGCAGACTCGGGATTACAGCCGATGTCCGCCGAAGAGTCGGCCGAGACGGCAGCAACCGAAATCGACGAGCAGGAGGTGGCTAACCACCGCCGCGCGAGTTGTCTACTGGCCGGCCTTCGTCAGCGTCGCGCCCGTGATTTTCACCGTTTGGTGGGCCCAGTTCGTTCCCGGATAGGTGAAGAGCAGATCATACCCAGGCGAGCCTCCAGCCACGACAATGTGAAAATCGTCCGGACTCTGAACAACGGGCACCCGCCCTCCGGGCTTGAGGTTGTCCAGAAAAATCTGTGCCCGGTCCGGTCGAATCCGGCCGTCGGCGATCGAAGCGCGGATAAACTCCTCCTCCGTGCCCTGGCCGAACGAGACTTGGGTGGCTAGCTTCTCATAGGGTACTCGTGTCTGCTCATAGAGGTATTCTTGCAGGCTTTTTCGCGTGTAGCCGTGGTTGGCGAGTTCGACCGCGCAGTCAGGATGCAGCACCAGGATGTGTTTCTGCGCGTGTGGCCAGACGACTCCTCGGTTCCTAATCTGGGTGACGACCTGATCGATCACACCCTGCGCCGTCCATGGTGCCACCGCTCCGCCGCCGTAAATCACCGGATTCCCCGACGACGACACCGTCACGGTGCTGTCTCCGGCCTGAAAACCCTGGCTCACGTTGTACGGCTCCCACGGGCTTTTGGCCGTGTCCTCTGCGAACGTGTAAAACGTGTACGCCTCGAGCCTCCCCGTGAGACCCATAAAATTCACCTGCGGCCACGTCTGTCCGAGATTCAGCAGCGAAAGCTGGAGCGCCCGGCCTACGGTGCTGTTCGCTTGCCAGCCGATCCCCAGCATCCCGATGCCGGAATTGAAGTTGAGCTCCTTCGCAATCGGTCCATCCACAATGACGACCGGGGTGAACGATCCTGTGGACGCCACCACGTGCGTCAGGTCGTAGTGCTTGTTCGTGAAACCTTTCATCGCCGCCACAATGACAGGAAAGTACTCCGGCTTGGCACCTGCCATCACAGAGTTGATCGCGATCTTCTCGATGGTGGCCGTGCCGTTCTTCGGCGCTACCTGCCCGATCACTTCTTTTGCAGAAAGCGTGGTTCCTGCCTCCATGGCTTTCACCAACTCAGGTGTCGGCGGAACGATCGGCAAGCCGTCGGCCCAGCGATTGTCGAGGAACAGCTCGTTCACTTTCACCGACGCATCCATAAGGTCCTTGCCAGTGACCTTGATGTTTGCGTCCTCGTGAAGCTCTTGCGCCTGAGAGGGCTTGGCCTCCTCGGCCGTCAGCGGTCGCGTCAAGTCGCCCACCATCTTGTCGAAAAACTGATTGGCGATTGGTTCGAGCACTTCTTTACTGCCGCGCGCGACGTAATACTTGTCCGCGGGAAGCGCCAGCGTGCGGATGCCCGGCATGCCGCGGTCCCTGGCTGCGGATTGTGCGTCGTCTAGAAATTCTGTGGTTGTGAAGTAAACGCCCGGCATTCCTGTCTTTTCAATTTCGATGGTGTCGTGGGAACCCCACCACGTGCAGCTCCCTCAATCACCGACACCGAAGATGAAAAGATCGCCCTGCTGCTTCACCGTGGGATACCACTTGGGCAGGTCGGTAATCGTTTGCGCCGCCGGTTTCGGATACATCACGACCGTCACCGTCGGATACTTCTGCTTCAGCAGGTCGGCGAGCACGTCGAGAAAATTGCTCGCGCCGAACTTTCCGTTGTCGATGAGGACGATTTTCTTGCCGTCGAGACTTCCGCCGCGCGGGCTGATTCCCAGCGTCTTGGGCGGGGGGATTTCACCGCGCGGATTCATCACTTCAAGCGTGACCTGCGCCGAAGCCGTCCGAGCGAGAAACAATCCGCCAGCCAGCAGCACAGCCGAGAGCAGCCCATGTCGGTTTCTTTTCATGGCTCAGAATCCCCCAAATGAGAGCACGCGCATTCGCGGGAGCGATTCGCACAGCGCCCTCAAGATAGTCAGCGCGCCAGGGAAAGTCAATTCTGTTGGGATTCTCAAGGCACCCCAGCGGGAAGGAGCGGTTGCGTGGAATTCCCTCCCAAGGTACAGTTTTTCAATCAGGCGGGGAAGGTGGCGATTGGATCCACAGCTTTTCCGTACCAAGAGCATCGACCAGCTCATTTCCGACGCAGAAAGACCCGAGAAGCGGCTCCGCAAGTCGCTCGGCTGGTTGAGCTTGACCTCCCTCGGCATCGGCGCAGTGATTGGTTCGGGCATCTTTACAATAGTCGGCACGGCGATTGCCGGCCAAAAGCTTGAGGTTCAATCGATCTTCAATGCCACGCTGCTTCAGTACCTGATCTATCACTCCGCGTCCTTTGGCAGGCCGGGCGCCGGCCCGGCCATCGCCCTATCGTTCGTCGTTGTTGGCGTAGTGTGCTGCTTTGCCGGGCTATGCTACGCCGAACTTGCCGCCATGATCCCCATCGCCGGCAGTGCCTACACCTACACCTATGCGACGATGGGCGAGCTGATTGCCTGGATTATCGGCTGGGACCTGATCCTCGAATATGCTGTGTCGAATATGGCGGTCAGCGTAGGATTTTCTGCGCACGTGGTCGATCTTTTCGACTGGTTTCATTTCCACCCGAGCTTGCGCTGGATCACCCCCGCGTATCTGCCCGCCGGACTCACCGATTTCGCAGGCCATACGCTCTATGGTCCGGGATGGCATTTCGGCTTCAATTGGCCGGCTTTCGTGATTGTGATGTTGCTGACCGTTGTGCTGGTCCGCGGAATCAAGGAATCGGCAAACACCAACACGGTCATGGTCCTGCTCAAGATTCTTGCGATTCTCATCTTTATCGGAGTCGCCGCTCACTACGTTCATCCGAGCAACTGGCATCCGTTTGCTCCCAATGGTTGGCCGGGAATTCTCACGGGTGGCTCCATCATTTTTTTCACCTATATTGGATTTGATTCTGTTTCCACGGCTGCCGAAGAATGCCGGAACCCGCAGCGCGATCTGCCGATCGGAATCATTCTGACGCTCATCATTTGTTCGGTTTTGTACATCGCCGTCGTGGTGGTGCTGACCGGCCTGGTGCCGTGGCAGACACTGCTGGACGATGCGGCACCGATCGTCAATACCATGAAGCGGCTCCATTTCGGCAGTGTCCGGTTGGCGGTCCTGATTGGCGCGCTGATGGGCATGATCTCGTCGCTTTTGGTCTATCAGCTTGGCCAGACACGCGTGTGGTTTGCCATGTCTCGCGACGGGCTCCTTCCCGGTGTCTTCAGCCGCGTCCACCCCCGCTTTCGGACTCCGGACTTCTCGACTTGGATCGCCGGTTTTGTCGTGGCCATTCCCGCTGGACTGCTCGACATTGGCACGCTCGCTGACCTGTCGAATATTGGGACCCTGTTTGCCTTCGCACTCGTGGCCTTGGGAGTACTCATCCTGAGGCTTCGTGAACCGGAGCGTCCGCGTGCCTTTCGCGCGCCCGGCGGGCTCCTGGCACCGATCGTCACGATTGTCGCCTGCTTGCTCTTGATGGCTGGTCTCACCATCACGAACTGGATCCGCTTCTTCGTGTGGCTGGTGATCGGCCTGGTGGTCTATCATTTCTACGGTCGCAAACACAGCGAACTGTCCACAGCTAAATTGCAGGCACTCGCAGAGGGGAAATCTCGCGGATGAACCGGCTTCTCGGGGTCCTTCTTCTACTGCTGCTCGGCATCCTGCTCATCCTGCCGGCTTCGTTCGGCTGGGGTGAGGTGGCCCTGCGCGTGATCACGGAAAAAGGCATCGATACGCTGCCGGACGAGATGTTGCCCTTCTTTCAGAACAACCGCTCCTTTCTCGTTCAGCATGCGAATGAGGCGGCTGCGGCCGAGACCAAAAATCCGTCCCCGTCGCACAATGGCTTCATTGAGCTCGATCATTACCCGCCCTTCCCGTTTGCCGCTCTTCCCCGTTCCTACAGTGAGGCGGTTGAGAAGTTTGGGAAGCGAAGCGTGGCCAGTCACGGGCAGCTCCCCTGGGAGATAGGTCTTTACAGCAAAAAATTGACCGATGCCTTGCATGCGCACAGCTGGGACGACGCCAAGGTCTCTGCCGCGACGCTTGCCTATTATGTCGCGGCGGCGCACGATCCCTTCCGAACGACCACCAACAACGACGGCAGGCTTTCTGAACAGACGGGGGTCAACGAACGGTTCGGGGTCGGTCTGGTGAACCGGTTCCAGGGCTTCTTTTTCATGAGGCCCAACCAAGCCGTTTTCATCCGAGATCCGACTGATCACGCCTTCGAGATGTGTTTGAGCGCCCATTCCTGGCTCCAAATCATTCTTCTGGCGGACCGGCGCGCTCACGAAGGGCTTCCCGCATACAATGACGAATACTACGATCGGTTCTACGCCCAGGCCGGGGCTGTCCTGATCCGTCAGCTGACCGATGCCTCGACCGACATTGGATCGTATTGGATGACCGCCTGGATCAACGCCGGCAGGCCAACGCTGCCGTAGTAGGAAAACCGTGCCAGACACAACCGAGCCACTGACGATCCTAGACTCCTTGCCCAAGGCGGAGCTGCACCTGCATCTGGAAGGTTCCATCCGGCCAGAAACCGCCGTGGAACTGGCCGCTCGCCACGGGGAGCAAATCACCGCACAAGAAGTTCAGGCGCGTTATCAATATTCAAACTTCGCCGGCTTCATCGAAGCGTTCAAATGGGTTACCTCGTACTTGCGCGACCCCGACGATTATGCCCTGGTCACCCGCAGTCTCCTCGATGAGCTGGTGCGACAGAATGTCGTTTATGCCGAGATTACCATCTCTGCCGGGGTGATGCTGCGGCGCATGCAGAACCTCGAGGCTAACTTTACCGCCATTCGCGAAGCTGCCGAGAGCGTGCTCTATCGCAAGATTCGCACGGCCTGGATTTTCGATGTGACCCGTCAGTTCGGCCCGGAGGCCGCCGTGGAAGTGGCCCGTTGGGCGGCCAAACTGCACCGGTCCGGGATTGTGGGGTTTGGAATGGGCGGCGATGAACTTGCGTTTCCAACTGTGAATTTCCGGCCCGCCTTCGATTTGGCTCGCAGCGAGGGGCTGCGGATCGTTTGCCATGCCGGTGAAGTGGGCGGTCCCGACTCAGTGCGTGAGGCCGTCGATCTTCTGGGCGCGGAGCGAATCGGCCACGGCATCGCCGTCATACACGACATCGCTTTAGCCAAGTCGCTCGCGCTGCGGCGCATCGTTTTAGAGAATTGTCCTTCGAGCAATCTGGCCACGGGCGCCCTGGCGAAGCAGAAGGGGAAATCGGATGTGTCGCTGGCGGACCATCCGCTCAAGCAGCTTCTGGAGGGCGGCTCGCACGTCACGCTTTCAACCGACGATCCCGGTATGTTTCATACCGATCTGTTGACGGAGTACCATCGCGCGGCCTCGCTGGGCCTGAGCAAGGAGCAGCTTCTCGAGATCGCTGAGGAGAGCTTCAACGCGGCATTCTTGCCGCCGATCGAGAAGCGTCGGTTGCTGGACGACTTTCGCGGCGCGGCAAAATCCTCAGGCCTGCTATAATCGCCCCTCGCTGGTCGCGGGGAAGAATGAAAGCTCACGTCTGGGTCATGCTTAAGCCGACCGTTTTGGATCCGCAGGGGCAAACCATTCAGAAAGCGCTTCACTCGCTCGGCTATTCCAAGGTCGAGGACGTGCGCCAGGGTAAATTCTTCGTTCTCCATCTGAACGGTCTCAGCCGCGCCGAGGCCCAGACAGAAGTCGAGCGCATCGCCAAGGATGTCTTGACCAATCCCGTCATTGAAGAGTTTCGCTTCGAAGTCCTCGACTGACCGTCATCCAAGCACACCGCGAGGTTCCAGCAGGCCTTTGCCGACTGCTTTGTGCTAGCATAACCGGAGTCGTTCCCGCAGAGGTCGATCCAGGCAGTTTCGGAGGACCATCCCAATGTGCGGAATCGTTGGCTATATCGGTCCCAAGCGCGTGGTACCGCTCATCCTTGACGGCTTGAAGCGGCTCGAATATCGCGGTTATGACTCGGCGGGAATCGCTGTCGTGAGTGACAACGGCAAGCTTGAAATTCGGCGCGCTCCTGGCAAACTGCGCAATTTAGAGGAATCGATTCGCACCACGCCGATGGAGGGTGTCTACGGGATCGGTCACACCCGCTGGGCTACCCATGGACGTCCCACGGAAGAAAACGCGCACCCGCACCGCGATTGTACCGGTCAGATCGTTGTGGTCCACAACGGGATCATCGAAAACTATATCGAGCTGAAGAGGCAGCTCCTCGCCGAGGGGCACAAGTTTCTCACCGAAACCGACACGGAAATCATCGCTCACCTCATCGAGAAACTTTCAGCGGATGCGCCGCTGGAAGAAGCGGTACGAAAGGCCGTTAAAGCCATGACCGGTGCGTATGCCCTCGTGGCTGTGTCGGCGAAGGACCCGAACAAGATCGTGGCTGCGCGGCTGGGACCGCCCATCGTGGTTGGCCTCGGTGAGCGGGAATTCTTTGTAGCCAGCGACATCCCCGCGATTTTGCAACACACAAGAAGCGTCTTCTTTCTCGGCGACGGCGAAATGGCCGTTCTGACGCCGCAAGGAGTCCGTTTCTCCGACTTCGAAAGCCACCCGATCAGCCGCCCGCCCCAGCACATCACCTGGGATCCGATCATGGCGGAAAAGAGCGGCTTCAAGCATTTCATGCAGAAGGAGATCTTCGAACAGCCCCGCTCGGTTCGCGACACTCTACTCGGAAGAGTTTCCCAGGAGACGGGCAAGGTTTTCCTTGACGAAATGGGTGTGACGGAAGACGAATTTCGTCGATTCAAAGACGTCAAAATCGTCGCCTGCGGTACCAGCTGGCACGCTGGGCTCGCGGGAAAGTTCATGATCGAGAGCCTGGCCGGTCTTCCGGTGGAAGTGGATTACGGCAGCGAGTTTCGCTATCGCGATCCGATCGTCGGCACGGACAGTTTGATTATCGCCATCAGCCAGTCTGGTGAAACCGCCGACACACTGGCGGCCGAACGAGAGGCTCGGCAGAAAGGTGCCAAAGTCGTTTCGATTTGCAATGTCGTTGGTTCGATGCTCACGCGTGAGTCTAGCGGGACGATTTACACGCACGCAGGTCCTGAAATCGGCGTGGCTTCCACAAAGGCTTTTACGGGCCAGCTCACAGCGCTCTTGCTGACGGCTCTCTATCTCGGCCAGGTTCGCGGCAAGCTCGCCAGTTCCGCCTCTCAGCACCTGATGCAGGAATTGACGCGAGCCCCTCACAAGATCGAGACCATTCTGCAGCACGACGCTGAGATCGAAGATCTCGCTCGCCATTTCTTCCGGCACACGGACTTTTTGTACCTCGGCCGGGGAATTCACTACCCTATCGCCTTGGAAGGTGCGCTGAAGCTCAAGGAGATTTCCTACATTCATGCCGAGGGATATCCGGCGGGTGAAATGAAGCACGGACCGAACGCACTGATCGATGAAAACCTGCCGGTCGTCATGATCGCCACGCGAGACGAATCCGACCCCAGTTCGATGCTTCGCTATGAGAAGACGATATCGAATCTGCAGGAGGTGAAGGCGCGCGACGGCATCGTAATCGCCGTGGTTTCCGAGGGTGACAAGCTCTCACGCGAGAGTGCCGATCACGTGATCGAAATTCCAGCGGCTCCCGATTTGGTCTCGCCGATTCTCGAGATTGTCCCGCTGCAATTGCTTGCTTACCATATTGCTGTGCGGCGCGGCTGCGACGTCGACCAGCCCCGCAACCTCGCCAAATCCGTTACTGTCGAATAGCTCGACGATGAAACACAGATTTGCCTTCTGTCGGGCAGTTTTTTTGATTGCTTGCCTGGTGCTCGTTCCACTTCTCGCTTCCGCCGAGGAGCAAGCTAGCACGGCTCGTCTTGCGGAGATTCATGTAACGGGTTCCGCACGATTTACCTCTGAGCAGATTGCGGCGGCCGCCGGACTGCGCGTGGGCTCAGAGGTGGGGCACGACGACTTTCAGCGGGCCGCCGACACGCTAGCCAAAACGGGTCGCTTTTCGAGCGTGCAGTACCGCTATAGCGACAGCGACGAAGGCGTTCGTGTCGAATACCAAGTCACTGACGCTCCCGCCGTGCCTGTCTGGTTCGATAATTTCCCTTGGTTTACCGATGAGGAGTTGAGGGAGGCGTTGAAAGCCGCCGTTCCCCTGTTCGACGGCACTGCCCCCGAAGGTGGCTCCGTTCTAGACGATATCTCAGACGCATTGCAGCTCCAGATCGCGAAAACCGGCACCCATGCAACTGTGTCCCACGTTCTTACCACTGCCCCGGGAAGTGAGGAGCGCATTCAACAGTTTCGAGTCGATGAGCAAGCGCTCGTAGTCGCGAGCATTGAGTTCGGCGACGCTCTGGCACAGAACGATCGGAGCATCCATGCTCGTCTGCCCGATCTCGTAGGCGCGAAGTATTCGCGTGCCGCCCTGGCGCTGTTTGAATTCGAACAGGTTCGCCCTGTGTATGTCTCTCACGGTTTCCTTCGTGTGCGCTTTGGTCCGACAACAGCGAAAGTGTCGGGCACAACTGTTGCCATTACCGCGCCCATCGATCCCGGCCCTGTCTTCGCGTGGCGCACACCGACCTGGACGGGCGATACCGTCCTCGGTCCGCTCGAACTCGCTACTCTTGTGCCGCTTCATGACGGCGACATCGCCGACGGCATGAAAATCGAGCGCGGTTGGCAGGCGATCGACGATGCCTATGCCCGGCACGGCTACCTGGACGTGAACCTGTCTGCTGTGCCGCATTTTGACGAAGCCGCCAAGACGGTCAGCTACTCGGTTGCCATCGCGGAAGGGCCGCAATACCACATGGGCAAGCTCGTACTGACGGGCCTGTCGACAGACGGTGAAAAACGCATCCGGGGGGGATGGAAGATTCCACAAGGAGCCGTGTTTGACAGCGGCGTCTACGAAGAGTTCATAGCAAACGGAATCAAAGAAGCTTTTGCGGGCGTGCCCTTCCACTACGAAAAGATTGGGCGGTTCCTTGAGAAACACGCGAACGATGCCACCGTGGACGTCTTGATCGACTTCCAATAGCGACCGGTCAAAAAGCCTAGGAGGCCTGCGGCTTTCTGTGCTTCCAGCTTTGCCGCGCCGCATCGCGCGCGGCGACGATCGTACCGGTGTGGATGGCGACGGTGTCAGCGATCCGCCGCGCATAGCCTCCGGCTAGGGCAATGGCCACGGGCACGGCATTTCGTCGAGCATAGTCGAAGACGAGCGCATCTCGCTCGGCGAGTCCCTTGATCGTCAACGCCAACCCGCCCAACTGATCGTCTCGGTACGGATCGGCCCCGGCCACGTAATAGAGAAGTTGGGGTGCAAAATCTTGAAACGCTCGATGCAGGTACCTTTCTAGAATCGACAAATATTGCTCGTCGTCGGTTCCATCGGCTAGCTCGACGTCCACCGTCGAGGGCGGCTTGGGGAACGGGTAGTTGTTCTCCTGGTGAAGAGAGAGCGTGTAGACGTTACCATCGCCACCAAAGATCACCGCCGTGCCATTTCCCTGGTGCACATCGGTGTCCACTACCATCGCTCGTTCAATCACCCTATCGAACTGGAGTCGCCGAATTGCGATGGCCACGTCGTGGATCACACAGAATCCCTCTCCGTGGTCGGGGCAAGCGTGATGAAATCCACCGCCGATATTCGCGGCCCAGCCATCGTCGATGGCGCGTCGAGCCGCGAGGATCGAACCCCCCGCGGCCAACCAACAGGCCTCGATGAGCTTTCTCGAGTAGGGAACCTCCAGCCGCAGGGCCTCGGTGCGGCTCAGGGTGCCGGTCTTGAGTTTATAAACGTAGTCCTGCGAGTGCACGCGGAGCACATCTTCGTCACCAGCGGGTTCTGGCTGAAGAAAATCGGTCGGTTGAGCGATGCCGTCCTCCAAAAGCTTGTCGCGGATCATTCGATATTTTTGCGACGGGAAAACGTGCGGACCCAGGTTCAAATCATACCCGTCGTGATAGATGAGCTTGAAAGGAAGCACGGCTCCTGCCAGCCTATCGCGGATTTTTTTCGAACGCAAACAGCGGCCCGAAAGGTTGAAAGGGCACGAACCCAGAGCACGAATCCAGAAAATCCAGAGATTGCGTCCCAGCGCATCTCCGTGCTAGCCTCGGCTTCGTGCACCGCGCTGCTATCCTTGTGGTCATCCTGGCGCTGCTCGCTGCGCCCTTGGCTATGTTGGCCCGTGCGATGGCTTGTGAATCGTCGGGGTGTACGATGATGTGCTGTCTGCCCCACGCTCACTCGCAGGCGGGCCAGAGTGGGCCGTGTCACTGCTCGACCAAGTCGGGAAAACAGCTGCCGGACTTTGGCCGGATCGCTCCCATCGCTCCGACGGCGCCCGAGGAGTTCGCGGTCGTCGATCTTCCTGACTTCACCCGGCAGCCAATCCTGTCCTGCTCGCCTTCTATTGCCCAAGGGTTCCGCTTGGCGCCCTTTAACCCTCCCAGAGCCTAGCTTCCTTCCGACGGCACCACCATATCCTTGTGACGGAGGAGTCTATGCGGAGGGTTTTTCCCCTTCTGCTCGCTTCGGTCTCTCTGTTTGGGAGTCCCGTTGTGCGAGCGACTGTTTTTGGCACGATTCGCGGCATTGTGCACGATCCACAGCATCGGCCGGTGGCCCATGCTTCGGTCAAACTCAAATCGGCAACGTCGGATTGGTCGGCATCGGCGGAGACGGACGATGCCGGTGAATTTTCCTTTCCGGCCGTGTCCTTCGGCGATTATTCAGTGAGCATTTCGGCTCGGGGATTTAGCCCGGAAAAGCAAGTGCTGACGCTTGCTTCCGAGACGTCTTCGATTCTTCATTTTCAGCTCTCGCTGGCGCCCGTCCAGGAGACCACAGTCGTCAATGCCGAGGCGGGAACCTCGGCCATGGACACGGTCACGCCTACAACGCTAGTCGACCGCACTGATATTGAGCGGACGCCGGGTGCCGATCTAACCAACAACCTCGCGATGATCACGGATTTCACGCCCGGCGCCTACATGACGCACGACATGCTGCACATGCGCGGGGGACACCAGACCTCCTGGCTGATCGACGGCGTGGCCATCCCCGACACCAATATCGCCACGAGTCTGGCTCCGCGGGTGAGCCCGCGCGATATCGACGATATGGAGGTTCTGCGCGGCAGCTATGACGCGACCTACGGAGATCGGATCTACGGCATGTTTAACATCCGTCCCAAGTCGGGCTTCGATATGAACAACGAAGGCGAACTGGTCTTGACGGCCGGCAGCTTCTGGCAAACGGATGATCAGTTGAGTTTCGGCGGCCACAGCCAACGGTTTGCCTATTACGCGAGCGTCAACGGGAACCGCAGCAATCTGGGCCTTGAAACCCCGATCCCGTCGATCTACCACGACGCCGCGAACGGTTTCGGGGGGTTTACCTCCCTCATGTACAACCTCAACCCCAAAGACCAGATTCGCTTTGATGGACAGTGGCGACGGGACTTCTATCAGATTCCGTATGATCCGAACCCAGATGACTCAGAGAATGAGGCTTGGCCTACCCAAGGCCTGCGCGACAATGAACAAGAAACCGATGGCTATGCGCTCTTCTCCTGGGTGCACACGTTCAATCCCAATACCGTCTTGAGCGTCTCTCCGTTCTACCACTACAACAACTCTGGCTATCACAGTCCCTTGACCGACACGCCCGTGTCGACGACCGCCGTATTCACGTCGAACTACGGTGGTGGCCAGGCGGACCTGAGCTATGTTCTTCCGAAGAACAACCTCGACGTTGGGATTTATGCATGGGCCGCGAACCAAGATGAGCTCTTTAATCTGATCTTCAACGATGAAAGCGGAAACCCACCGATCCATGAGACCGATAGCGTGCCTGGGACGGATGTCGCTTTGTTTGTCGAAGACAAGTTCAATGTGACCTCCTGGTTCACGCTTCTCGGAGGCGTGCGTTTCACTCATTTCACGAGCGAGATCACCCAAAATACGACCGACCCGCGCATCGGAGGCACTCTTCGCATTCCCCATCTGAATTGGGTGTTTCGGGCCTTTTGGGGAACCTACTATCAACCTCCGCCGCTGGTCACGATCAGTGGTCCGCTGCTCAGCTACCTGGCGACCATCACAACACCCGAAAGTCCCGTTTCTTTTGTGGCCTTACAGGGTGAGACCGACCAAGAACATCAGTTCGGCGTCACGATTCCCATCCGGGGCTGGGTTTTGGACATGGACTACTTCATGAATCGCGGCCTGAATTTTCTCGATCACAACAACATCGGCGAATCGAGCATCTTCATTCCGGTTACGATCGCCCAGTCGCGGATCATTGCCAGGGAGGTGACCATTCGCTCGCCGCGCCTGTGGAACCGTGGGCAATTCCATCTCGCCTATTCGAATCAAACGGCGCAGTCGATGGGAGCGTTTACCGGCGGCCTCATCGTTGGCTTACCGTCCGAGCCCGGTTGGTCAGGCCTCGACCATGACCAGCGCAACACGCTCAATGTGGGTTTCAGCGCCAACCTCCCTTGGCAGAGCTTCCTGTCGGCCAACGTCTACTACGGGTCCGGCTTTTCCAATGGCTCGCCGAATGCCCAATATCCAGGCACCCACCTGCCCGGTCATGCCGAACTTGATCTCTCCTATATCAAGGAGTTTCGCGAGCGCTTCTCGGTTGGCGTGACTGCCTTGAACGTAACCGACAGCCATGTGCTGATCGACAACAGCCTGACGTTTGGAGGGTTTCACTACAACAATCCGTTCCAAATCTATGGGGAGTTTCGCTATCGGTTTCATTTCTGAAACAATACCGGGCGTCCCATCGCTCGGGTAAAATCGAAAGGGAATGGGAAATGCGTTTCCATATAGGAAGAGCTGGTAGGAAAAATCTCGGGATTGGGCACTGCCTCGTAATCTTGATCGCGGCTTTGTCAGCGTCGATGGCAGGCTGCACCAGGTCTGCACCGTCCCCTGCCTCGGAACAGACCAAGCGCTACCATCTGGTCGGACGGGTTGTCTCGATCGATCCCCAGCAAGCAACTCTCAATGTGGACGGTCAGGAAATTCCCGGTTTCATGGCGGCTATGACGATGCCGTATCCGGTGCATGATCCCAAGGCTCTCTCAGCGCTCCATCCCGGAGATGAAATCACCGCCGATGTCATGGTCACGGCCGATGGAGCGTACTTGGAAAACATCGTGGTCACGAAGAAGGCTTCATCCGGCGCGTCGAGGCCTCCCGGAGCATCGCACCCGCCACAACGGGGCGAAAAGGTCCCGGACTTCGCGGTCATCGATCAGGACGGCAAGCGTATTCGCTTGAGCGCATTTCGAGGAGATGTACTGGTGGTCACGTTTATTTACACGCGCTGTCCCTTTCCCGACTTTTGCCCGCTGGTCTCGAGGAACTTCGCGCAAGTCTACGCTCAGCTCCGCAGCAATCCCTTTATCGATGCAAGGAAGGTCCACTTGCTCACTCTCAGCTTCGATCCCAACCATGACACGCCGGCGGTGATGAAGAAATATGCCCACACCTTCGATCAGACCACGGGCGGCAATCCCTTCGACCGTTGGGGCTTCGCCACCGTGCCCTTGAAGCAGTTGCCGGCCGTCGCCGATTTTTTCGGTCTGTACTACGACTTCTCTGGCGACCAGATCAGTCATTCGCTGAGCACGACGGTCATCAATCCAGACGGCACGGTCTACAAGTGGTATGAGGACAATGACTGGAAGCCTGCGGATCTGATCGATGACGCCGAGAAATCCCTGCACGAAACCAACCAGCGCCCTGCTGGCCCGCACACCTCGACCCCTGGGCCCACTGCTTGAAGGCACAAGAATCAGTTTTGCCGTTCGAGGATGAAATCAGGCACCGCTAGGAGCGCACGGCGGTATTCTGTATCAGGTATATCTTCCAGGCACGCCTTCGCGCGGCTGACGTATTCCTTGGCCAGATGCGAAGCTCGTTGTAGCGCGCCGCTCTCGTTCACCAGCCGAGTGATCTGTTCGGGTCGAACGCTCAGAAATCCCCGCTCTTCGAGAACCTTCCCAACGAGTCGGCGACCTTCGCTGGCCCAGTGACCATTGGAATCGCCCGCAACTGTATCTTCGAGCGCAAAAATCAGTGGCAGCGTGACCTTTCCTTCCTTGAGATCACTCAGTACGGGCTTTCCCAGCTGTTCTGGTGACGCCGTGAAATCGAGCAGGTCATCTACCAACTGAAACGCCAGGCCCGCGTTGCGTCCGTAGTCGGCAAGTGCGTCCTCCACATTTTTCGGTTGCCGTCCGAGGACCGCTCCCAACCGCGAGCACCCGGCGAAAAGGCACGCCGTCTTGCGATAGGCGAGCTCGGTTGCATCCGCCTCGGTCAAATCGATTCGTCCCAGCCGGGTAAGCTGCAGCAGCTCGCCCTCCACCATGTTTTGCGTCAGCTCGATGAGAATATCCAGGATGGCAAAGTTCCGTTCGCGCAGTGCCAGTTCGAACGACTGCATGTAGAGCCAGTCTCCCGCCAGCACGCTCATGTGGTTGCCCCATCGCGCGTTGGTGCTGGGGCGCCCGCGCCGTGTCTGTGCGCCGTCGATCACATCGTCGTGGACCAGTGTCGCGCTGTGGATCATCTCCACCACGGCGCCCAGGCGAATCGCGCCCGGTCCGCGATAACCGGAGGCACCCG
>CAYOXF010000006.1:0-29142 GCA_964407845.1 uncultured Acidobacteriaceae bacterium
CCACCGAAGCCTTGATGATCGTCGATGGATAACATCGCAGCTCCCAGCCGACCTTGCGTGCCTCATTCTCCAGCACGCCAAGGCGCACGCCAGGCTCACAGACAGCCACACCGTCGGGAGTGATCCGCTCGATCCGGTCCATGCGCGCAAAATCCAAAATGACCCCTCCATGAAGCGGAACAGCCTGACCGTAGTTGCCCGTGCCCGCTCCCCGGGCGGTCACGGGAATATCGCTCGCGTGGCAATAGCGCAGGATCTCTTGGACCTCCGCGGCAGTGGTCGGTTGGATGACGATGTCGCCGACTTTCCCGTCGAGTTGCTTGCGAAGAATGGGAGAGTACCAATAGAAATCCCGCGAAAGCTGCTCGACGGTTGGCGGATGCGTCAGGACGCGCGCGGGATCGCCGAGCAGGGAGGCAAGTGCGGTGGCGTGGTGCGAGTCCATCGAGCGGCTCCAGGGTACAGCTATCGGCGATTCGCTCTCCTCTTCGACGTGCTCCAAGCACGAAACGCTTTTTGCATGTTCGGGTGAGTAAAAAGGGTCACGCAAAGATCCCGTAGCACCGGGCCATCGACAACACACGTCATATCAGAGCGGCGCGTGACCTCGCGCGCCGGAATTTGAATCTGAAAGCAGTGGCGGCCGGCGTCTCGAATGGTGGCGCCGTACACGACGCGATCCAAACGCGCCCAGAGGGCGTTCGCCATGCACATGGGGCACGGCTCACAGGTCGAATACATCGTGTAACCGGCAAGTGAAGGACGCTTGAGTTTTTTGCATGCCAGGCGCACGGTGCGCACTTCGGCATGAGAGGAAGGATCGTTCTCAGCCATCACAGCGTTGGTGGCTTCTATCAGCGGTTTAGCGGTCTTTGTTCGAACAATGAGTGCACCGAAGGGTACGGGATGGGCAGTCGTCAGAGTGCGGGCCGTGAAGCGGTACAGCCCGCGCATAAGTTCTTCGTCCAGAAGGGCCTGACGTTCGCGACGGAGACGCGCCATGCGGAATTCTAGCACGGGCAGCAAGGGAAACGAGGGCCACAACAAGGCGGCAGGCTCCCGGCCGAGAGCGTTGACCGAGGAAGCTTCCGGCAAGTGCGATGGCATGCTACTCTCGAACATGCCCAAGGGCGCCCTTTCCTCTCTCTCGTGGTGCATTTTCCTTTTGGCCTCGATCAGTGCGGCTGGGTGTCACCACGCCGCGGGCCGCGCCAACCTCGTGAAGGTCACCCTGCAAGCGGATTGGTATCCACAGCCAGAACACGGCGGCTTTTATACCGCGCTCGTAAAGGACTATTACAAGGATGCCGGGCTAGACCTCAACATACAGCCCGGCGGGCCGTACGTCACACCCGAGCAGCAAGTGTCGGTAGGCACGGCGCAGTTTGGCATGAGCTCGTCGGACAAGATTTTGGAATCCGTTGCAGATGGGCAGCCCCTGGTCGCGGTGGCGGCCACGATGCAGCACGACCCGCAGGGGATCATGGTCAGGAAAGACTCGCCGATTCATTCCTTCGCCGACCTGAACGGACATACGGTCGCGATTAAAACGGGCTCGACTTGGTTTCAATACATCGAGAAGCGCTACAACCTGACCAACGTACACGAGATTCCGGCCATGATGAATGTGGCGAATTTCGTAGCCGACCCGCAATACATCCAGCAGGCGTTTGCCACCTCGGAGCCGTTTTTCGCAAAGCAGGCCGGAATTGAAACGCGCGTGCTGCTGACAAGCGAGGCCGGCTACAGTCCGTACCGCGTCATGTTCACGACCCGGGGTTTCCTCGAGCAGCATCCCGAGGTGGTCAGAAAGTTTGTGGATGCATCCATCCGAGGCTGGCGAGATTACCTGGACGACCCTACAGCAGCCCATGCCGCTATCGTCAAGCTGAATCCAGC
Source organism: uncultured Acidobacteriaceae bacterium (assembly GCA_964407845.1). Lineage (GTDB taxonomy): Bacteria > Acidobacteriota > Terriglobia > Acidiferrales > UBA7541 > Palsa-295. The sequence continues at coordinate 1,900 of CAYOXF010000006.1, forward strand.
GCTCAACCCGGAGTGGATGAATTTTACCTGGAGAGCGCTGCGCGACGGGCACTTTGTAGAGGGAGCCGATCCGAGCGGAGCCGAGCTGGGCGAGATGAGGGCGGATCGGTGGGACACGATGTACAAGCAGCTTCTCGATTTGAAGGTGATCGACAAGGAGTTCGATCCCACGATGGCGTATACGCTCGAGTTTTCTCAGCAGAAATAGACCTCCTTGCGGCCGGAGAAAAGGCGTGGATCTGTTTGTCAGAGGCGGAACGGTGATTACGATGGACCCGCAGTTCCGCGTAATCGACGATGGCGGCGTGGCGATTGAGGGCGACACGATCGCTGCAGTCGGAAAGAGGTCCGATCTCGAGGCCAAGGCAAGCGGGGCAAGAAAAATCGAAGCGGGCGGCACGCTCGTGATGCCTGGAATGATCAACGGGCACGCACACGCAGCCATGAGCCTTTTTCGCGGCGTTGCGGAAGATCACTCGCTCAATGATTGGCTCGAAAAGTACATCTTTCCCGCCGAAGCGCGAAATGTCACCGAGGACTTCGTCCTGTGGGGCACACGCCTCGGCGTGCTGGAGATGCTGCGCGGCGGAATCACGACGTACGCGGACATGTATTACTTCGAGGATGTGGTTGCCACCGTTACCAAAGAGGCCGGAATGCGCGGCGTGCTGGGCGAGACAATCGTCGACTTTCCGGCTCCGGACCACAAGACGCCGGCCGCGGCTTTAGCCTATACGGAGAGGTTTATCGGGCGCTGGAAAGATGATCCGCTCATTACACCGGGAGTTGCGCCGCATTCGATGTACACGTTGTCGAGCGAAAATCTGAGAGCTGCCACGGCGCTGGCGCGGCACGCCGGCGCACCCATTCTAATCCATGTGGCGGAAGCGCCGTTTGAGAGCCAGCTGAGCCAAAGCAAACACGGACTGTCGCCTGTGGCGTATCTGGACAGCATTGGAGTGTTGGGGCCGGATGTGATTGCCGCACATACTGTTTGGCTAGATGAAGAGGATATTCAGACGCTCGTGCGGCATGGCGTTGGATCGATTCACAATCCGTCCAGCAACATGAAGCTGGCTTCCGGTGTGATGCCCGTAGTCGATTTGCTCGCGGCGGGACAGGCCGTCGGCCTTGCGACCGATAGCGCAGCGAGCAACAACAATCAGGATTTGTTCCAGGAAATGAACATCGCCGCGAAGTTACAAAAAGTGACCCGCATGGATCCGAGAGCGCTGCCTGCTCGGCAAGTCGTTGAAATGGCGACGATCGGAGGCGCCCGCGCATTGCACCTTGATGCCCAGATCGGATCGCTCGAAGTCGGCAAGCAGGCAGATATCGTCTTGATTGGGACGGGTGCGACGCATGCGACACCGATGTACAACGTCTATTCACAACTGGTCTATGCGCTCAATGCCCATGACGTCAGAAGCGTGGTGATCGCGGGGAAGATCGTGATGGAAGATCGCGTGATGTTCACGATGGATAAGCCTGGAATTCTCGCCAAGGCGCATGAGTATCAGCGAAAGATATCCGCATCGCTGATCGAGGCGAGGGCGATTTAACGCCGGTTCTTCGGGCTAACGAAAGCAGACAATTTGACGGCCGAAAGGTGAGCCCTGCCGCGCCGATCGGGCAGACCCGCGCCGTCGTCCGCACAGCGTGTTTCGTTGCTTGTATAGGGAGCGAGTGGCTCATATACTACCCGCCATTTACGCCAGGGAGGGCGCGCGGAAATGCACCGGTTCGTCGGAATCCTGGGCATCGTCTTTGTGATCGGAGCGGGGGTCGCCTTTTCGACCAATCGGCGTGCGATTCGGCTCAAAACCGTCGCCTGGGGGCTAGGGTTGCAGATTGTGCTGGCGTTCATGGTGATCAAATGGACCTTCGGCCAGGTCGCCTTTCACGAACTCGGCAAAGGGGCAGAATGGCTGCTGGACTTTTCCTACCGCGGTTCGTCGTTTATTTTCGGAGAGCTGGGCCAGAAGGATTCGCCCCGCGGATTCATCTTCGCCTTCCAGGCCCTTCCGATCATTGTTTTCATCGCTGCGTTTTTCGCGCTGCTCTACTACTGGGGCGTCATGCAGATCATCGTGAAGGCTGCAGCGCATGTGATGACACGGCTGATGGGGGCCAGTGGTGCGGAATCACTCAACGTGGCCGCCAGCATCTTCATGGGGCAGACCGAAGCGCCGCTTACGATTCGACCGTTTCTTCCCGAGGTCACCCGATCGGAACTGATGACCATTATGACGAGCGGTATGGCGCACGTTTCCGGCAGTTTGATGGGCGCGTACATGGCCTACGGAATCAAGGCGGAGCACCTTTTGGCAGCCGTCATCATGACCGCCCCCGGAACGATTTTGATCGCCAAGGTGCTCGTGCCGGAAACGGAGAAGCCGCTGACGGCAGGCCGAGTCGAAATGGCGGAAATGGAACGTGAGACGAACGCATTGGGCGCCATCGCGCGCGGAACCATCGACGGGCTTCACCTCGCGCTCAACGTAGCCGCAATGCTTATTTCCTTCATTGCGCTCATCTACCTGGTCGATGCGATCTTCGGCGGTGTGCATCACCTGCTTCAGGCACATGGGATGGGATGGTTTCCGTCGAGCCTTGAACAAATCTTCGGCTGGATTTTAGCGCCCGTCGCATGGCTCGCGGGTGTTCCGTGGCGGGACTGTAGCACGGTCGGCAACTTGATGGGAGTGCGGATGGTTACAAACGAGTTGGTCGCCTTCCAGCGGCTCGGCCCGATGCAGAACTCCCTAGATCCGCGCTCCTTCACGATTGCGACGTTTGCGCTGTGCGGGTTCGCGAACTTTAGCTCCATCGGGATTCAGATTGGCGGAATTGGGGCGCTCGCGCCCAACAAGAAATCGGAGCTGGCACGACTGGGTATCCGTGCGATGCTTGCAGGAACGATGGCAAATCTGATGTCTGCCTCGATCGTAGGAATTATGCTTCGATGAGTCTCGCGCAGGCTGGAAGGAAAGGCGAGTTCGAAAAGGCTTCTCGCGCGGCAGAATTCATTCGGTCCAAAACAAAACTGCGGCCTTTGATCGGACTCGTACTGGGCTCAGGTTTGGGGGCGTTCGCCGACGAATTAGCGTCCGCTACGCGGATTCCCTACCGCAGAATTCCGAACTTTCCGCTGTCGACGATCGAGGGACACGCCGGGGCGCTGGTGATCGGCAGGGTCGGGGCGGTGCCCGTGGCCGTGATGCAGGGCCGCGTACACTTATACGAAGGGTACTCGGCCAAGGAGGTTGGTTTTCCGCTGCGGGTGCTCGAGCGGATCGGAGTTCGCGCGGCCATTTTAACGAATGCGGCTGGCGCAATTAACGTGGAGTACCGTCAGGGTGCCCTGGTTGTGATTCGCGACCACATCAACTTGCAGGGAACAAGTCCGTTAGTCGGGCCGAACGACGACCGCTTTGGCGTGCGCTTCCCGGATATGACCGAGGCGTACTGGAAGCCGTATCGCGAGATTGCCCTCCGCGAGGCGAAACGGCTCGGAATCGACGCTCATGAAGGAGTCTATGCGGCGCTGGTTGGGCCGAGTTTTGAGACGCCGGCGGAAATTCGTTATCTGAAGATGATCGGAGCGGATTTGGTGGGTATGTCGACGGTACCGGAGGTGATCGTCGCTCGGCAGATGGAGATGCGCGTGCTGGGAGTCTCGTGCGCAACGAATATGGCGGCAGGGATCCTGGGGCAACCGTTGAGCCATGCTGAAGTCATGGCAGCAGGGGCCCGAGTGAAGGAGCAGTTCGTGGCTCTGCTGCAAGCGGTGATTCCAGCGATCCAGCAAGATTTGACACCAAGGCCTTCCACCGATCCTAGGTAGTGAGCGTATCGACCGGAAGGTTTTTCCCCGAACGCACCTCGCGGTAACGAACCGTAATTTTTTTGAAGACACACAGGTTGGGCAGGTCGAATCACAGTTGCCGATGGGAACGATTCGGATTTTGAGTTTGCTGTTTTAAGGACGAATCTGCAGACTAAAGGCGACTGATTGGTGTAGCTAACACCATCTCGCTTTTCCACGTGGAGAAGTATTTCTTCCCACCGCTCTAGTCAAGCGGTGGCGCTGTGGGGCCCGGTTCGGATCTCGGCCAGAGATTCCTAACGGTGCTGCACGGCCTCTACGCTGTTTGGGAAAAGGAGATGAAGATGTCAGGGTCCAATGCAGGTGCATTTCCGCAGGTCGCTCGACAAAGCAGCTACCAAGGTCCACGCGCTCCTCAGTCCCCCGTTCGAGCTACGGCCGCCGGGCATAACCTCTTCGCCGACGCCATTATCGAGGAGAATACGCGCGATCGTGGCAGCCGGGCCGCGAAAGCGGGGCTCGCGTTCGCTCTCCAGACGGCCATCGTGGGCGCCCTGCTGCTGCTACCGCTTGTGTTTACCGAGGGCATCGATCTCTACAAGTTAAATAACACGGTGCTCCTTGCACCTCCTCCGCCCGCCGCACCACCCCCGCCAACCTTGCACGCGCAGAGTATTCCGAAGCAGTCGCTTCTCCATGCAGCACTGACAGCTCCGACCGTAATTCCCAAGAAGGTAGTCGAGTCGGCACCGGATGCGGGTGAGGCAGCGCCCACAATTTCCGATGTGACGGGGGGCGTTCCGGGCGGGGTAGGCGACGTTCTGGGCGGGTCTCTCACAGGAGCTCCTACCCCTCCTCCTCCCGCAGCGGCCGCAAAACCGAAGGAACCAGTGCGAATTTTCACAGGGATGAAGGAGCCTACGTTATTGTATGCCCCGTCGCTCGTCTATCCGATGGTTGCCAGGCAAGCGCACGTGTCGGGAATCGTCGTGATCGAAGCCATCATCGACGACAAGGGCAACGTGACCCAGGTGAAGGCGATCAGTGGACCAGCACTCTTGCTGAACGCCGCGCTGAAGGCAGTGTCGGAGCGAAAATATGAACCGACGATCCTGGACGGTCTGCCGGTTTCGATTCGGTTCGATGTGAAAGTGCAGTTCAACCTAAGCTGAGTACCGCTCCGACTATGGTTGTCGACAGATCCGCTGGGGAATGTCTGCAGACGGAAAAGGAGGAGGCGAGCGGCAGGCCGCTAGCAGGCGGCGTTGCCGCTCGAGGAAGCGGCGGGACTAATCCGCCGAACTTGTTGCGGATATCCGCGAGGAGCGCGTGTAACTAGACTTGTCGGCATCGTCGGAGCTGCCCGAGTCGCCCGTCTTGTCGATCTCGATCGATCCCTTGAAGTACGCGCCGTCTTCGATCATGATGCGGGCTGTCGTCAGATCGCCCACGACCGAACCGTCCTTCTTGATTTCGATCCGATCGCGCGCTCGCAGATTGCCCTTTACATTGCCGTACACGACGACTTCGCGGGCGATTACATCGGCAGTCACACGTGCGCTTGCTCCGATCGTCAGCTTACGGTCTTCCAAATGAACCAAGCCCTCGACGCTGCCATCAATGGCCAGATCTTCGTTTCCCGTGATCTCGCCCTTTACATGAAGACTTGCCCCGAGACGGGCCGTACCACTACTGCTGCTCATTCTCTCTGTCGTCGGATAGGTTGAATCCAGTGGTGCCATGGTCTTTGCCTCCCCAGAAAAAGTTGAAGGTGGTACGGCTGGTCTAGGCTGCTGCGGGAGCGGCGTCCTAGCGGGAGTGTCCTGCTTCTTCTCTCCCCACATTTACAGTGCCTCCTTGGGCCCAAGTGTGCCGAACGTTGCCGGATGGGATTGGGACTGGGGTTCAATCTAGTATCTCGTCGCGCCCCTGCCAAATCTAAAATGATTGAGTTGTGTCCCGTGCATTAATGGGCGAAAGGCCAGGCTCGAGAGTTCGTCTGATGAACTGCGAACTTAGGCCAGTCCAATGATTGCTTACGTTGGGAGAAACAGCTCGGTCTAGCTAGGCTCAGACTCTCGAGCCCATTTTGCCCGAGGACGGCGGGAACTTAATACTTTCGCAGCACACCAACCACGCGACCCTGAACCTTCACATCCTGTGCCGCCACGATGATGGGCGACATCGTGGAATTGGCGGGCTGCAGACGAATCTTACCGCCCGGTTCGCGATAAAAACGCTTCACCGTCGCCTCATCCTCGCCAACCAACGCTACGACGATTTCACCTGGATTCGCGACCTGTGTCTGCTCGACCACGATGTAATCGCCGTCGAGGATGTGGTCGTCGCGCATCGAATCGCCCTTCACCTTCAGCACGAAGTTGTTGTGCCCGCGAGTAAAATCCGCAAGTGAAATCGACTCGTTATCTTCGACAGCCTCGAGTGGCCGCCCCGCAGCGATTCGCCCGGCCAGCGGCAGCTCTACGACATGGCGGTCGAGAATCTCCTCACGCACGGGTTTGGGAAGCTGCGTCACCTCGATCGACCGGCTCTGGTTGTAGCCGCGCCGGATGAATCCCTTTTTCTCAAGCGTCGAAAGATGCTTGTGAACCGTCGCGAGCGAGGTCAACTTAAGCGCGTGCGCGATCTCCTCAAAGCTCGGCGAATAGCCGTTCTTGTTGATAAACGCAACGAGGTAGTTCAATACTTCCTTCTGCCGTTTGGTCAGCGCCATGAAAATCCCCTACCAAGCATGGTACCACTTTAGGCGAATCAAAAGCGAAAGTCAATGGTACCCCGGGACAGGTGGCGACTCATTTTGATCGCATGGACGGTTGGACAGGGGCTGGAACCGAGGTGTCCCTACGGTTGGGACACGTTACGAGGTGGAAGATTAGGGGTCAGCTTCCTGACGATGAATTCTTGAAAAACGCCGGCGATGGCGGTTTCACCGATCCTGAGGGCCGCGGTCTCAAATGTCAATCCCACTCCACGGTCGCTCGCGGGGTAGTAAAGATTGGCGATCCCACCCGCCACCAGGTTCCCTAGAATGTTCGAGTAATTGGGCTGCCACTGTTTGTTGTCTCCCTTGCAGATGAAGGCGTTCGCGACGAGCGCATACAGCAGTCGCGATCGAAAACTCCCAGTTCCCTTATAGAAATAGCGGGGATCCTGTTTCAGCATCCACGGGAATACAGCGCTGCCGAGAAAGGTGCCATCCACAACATCAGCGTAGGTTGCGCCGTAGCGTTTCGCGTATCCTTGAAAGCCTTGACCGTACCCCTTAAATTGATTGGTTGCCTGCTGAACGCCCGCGAGTGCGCCAACCCCTAAGAATGTCACCGGGTCGGTAGAGGACTTCCAGGCCAGCCGGAACTTTTGCCGTGTTGTGAGGGGAGCTGCGTCGGGGACGTAGCTGACATAGAAATTGGGAATGAAGCCGAGGACGCGCTGCTTCAATTCCGCTTGGACCTCCTCCTCTGCCACTTCCTCTTGCGTTACGCCGACCGTCACACGAGTGACCTGAGTCGCCAGCGGCAGCGTGATTTCCGGGACAACGTAGGTCTGTCCTGGGCTGACGGTTCCCGAGACAACCTGGGTTCCGAAGTTCGCCGCCGAAATGGAGAGCAGGAAGGGGCCTGGTGCAACGTTGACAAACGAGAATTGTCCATTGGAATCGGTTTCCGTCTCTTGACGCGTGGATTGATCGGGGCGGGTAAGCACGACCCGAGCTCCGGGCAGCAGGGCCTCTGTTTGATCCACAACCGTCCCGGTGACGCCCCCGGGCGATTCAGGAGCCGATTGCTGCGCGCCAGGGAAAGGGGCTGCCAAAGCCGGAAGGCTAACTCCGACGACGCTCAGGCTTAGCCAAAGCGAGGCCAACCAGAAATGCAGCTTTGCGCTTCGGCCCATAGCTTTTCGTTGCGACTCCTTCTGGATTCAATTATCGACCTTGAGATTTTATACCGTATCGCCCCCCCCAAGGGAGGGTGAACGCTTGCAAGAGGATTGCGGAGGGAGTCGTCCAACCCAAACGAATCACGGCGGTTAGGCAATCGAAAAGCCTGGCAAGGACAGTGGGCCGGAACTCGCTCCACTTTGGATCAGCTGCCAACGCAGAGTTTAGTTTCTTTCGGCCGGCAAGCCTTCACCACCGCAGGCGATAACGGCAGCGGAACGCTTTGGGCACTACGGGAGGGAAAAGGCCAGCAGCACGTTGCCCGAATTGCTCCCTGTCACCGCGTAGCCGGAGCCGATGAAAAGCATTCCTTTCACAATGGAGGGTCCGATCGAGGCGATAGCGCCCCCTTTGGCAGGAACTTTATTAACCGTCTCGAATGGGCGAGCCGTCTCATATTCCCAAAGAACGCTGCCGTCGACAGTTGAAAGTGCATGCAGTTTCCCGTCCGTTCCGGCCAAGAAGACAACTCCCGGCATGGCGGTCGCAGCGGCAGAGTTGATGACGCGAGCAGTCCCTGATTTTGGGAAGGTAGCACGCCACACGACGTCGCCCGTCGCGAGCTTCACGGCCACTATTCCGCCCGATTGCAGTCCATAGTAGACGTTCTGGTCGTCGGCCGCGCCACCCCACACGACTCCGTTCAGATTCGCAAAAAAACTGTTTTCCTGGCCTTTAGCAATTTCAACGACATGAATCTTCCAGACAACTGAGCCCTTTTTATCCGGATCCAGAGCTGTGACTGTTCCATTCTTCATTCCGAAGACAACGACGCTTTTGCCATCCGCCAGCTTGTGCAAAATGGGCGAGTTGCCGATGTCCTGATCGGGGCCGTTCACCTTCGGACAGTTGTCGGTTCTCTCCGGCCCATTGCACCCACCCATGAACGCATCGCCAGCCTGAGCCTGATAAAACCACAATATCCTGCCGGTCTTTAGATCGAGTGCAACGATGGCGTCGGTTGTCTCCGGCACCGGATCGCTCTGTCCGTCACCGGTTCCCGCATAAATTGCGCCGCGCTCTGCATCGATTGTAGGGGAGTTCCAAATCGACCCGCCGGAGGGCGAGTATTGTTGCACGCCGCGCGAATTCTTCCGCGTGGGTTTCGGCTCATCGGCCATATATGTCTTCCAGACTTGCGTCCCGGTATTGGCGTCGAGTGCCACGAGGCTTCCCCTCCCGGTACAGCAGGGATAGTCGAGGTTCGATGCCGAAAACTCCTCGGAAGAGGAAACCGGAACGTACACGTGCCCCTGGTAGACCTTCGGAGCGGCCGTGATGCGCGCCACAAAGTGATTGTCGACACGCGTTGTCCAAAGCTCCTGTCCAGTCTGCGCATCTACCGCATACACGTTCGCGTGTGCATCTCCAAAATAGGCCGCATACTTTGTCCCGTTGTGGCCTTGGATCGGCGCAACGCTGACGGCCGGACGAACGGCGCCTTTGGCCGCATAGGACCAATACACACAGCCGGTCTCAGCGTCGAGCGAATAGACATATCCGATGTCGCTACCAACAAACACGCGTCCCGATACGATCGTCGGTTGGCCATAGGCGGACAGCCCGTCGGGGTAGCCGAACGCCCATTTCAGTTGCAACCGCGGCACTTGATCCGGCGTGAGTCCTGCTGCCTTGGCACTCTGGAATCGCGAGTTGATCACATCCGGACTCCATCCGTTCCACTCTGGCTCGGCAGACGGATCGCTCAGCGGCGGATTGGACGCGCAATGGTTGGGCATGTCCTTTGCGTCGCCCGCCTTCAGACTGCCGAGCGGCCGCCCACTCAGAAATGTCGCTAACATCTTTCGCTGATCTTCTGTCAAGGAATCGCCTTGCGGTTTCATCACACCGGTTGTCAGCGCATCGAAGATTCGTTCTGGAGACATCTGGCGAATCGCGTCCGGCGCCGGCGCTTGCGGGACATTGGGATTCCCGTGGCAGCCCATGCAGCGCTGTTGGAATGTGGCGATCCCGCTTTCTGTTCCGGCGGCCGGTGTCGGCCCTTGCGCCCATACCGCGTCGATCGAACCGGTACAACTGAAAACTCCCGCCGCCAGAAACGCGATTATGCCCACCGTTCTCTTCATCGCCTGGTTTCCCTTGAGATTGGTCATTTGTCGCTGATGCCGCCCCACGCACTATTGAGATGATACTGCAGCCCAGAGCCTGTCATTTCGATACGTCGAATCTTGCCGCCAGTGATTTTGAACGTTTCCGTTACCTCCAGACTCGATGGGCGGTTGAAGTTTTTCATGGAAACATCCTGACCGTTCGTTAGGTGAATGTTTTGCACCGTGCCGTTCTGATCGAAGATCACGTTGGCCCACACCACGCCCCTATCTTCGTCCACCAAGGGAAAGCGCCGATGATGAATACGGGTGACCACCGCGTAATAACCGCTCTTGAATTGTGCCATGCAGCTCATGGCAAATGCGTTGAATGGGGCATTGGGCGAAAGCGTCGGATTGTTCGTCGTGTGAATGCCGTTTTCGATGCGATCGCAATCGTCCGCGAAAGGGTACACACCCTTGCCATCGTTGTTCTCAAGCCCCGCGAAATACATGTTTGCCGTGGCGATCAACTGCTGCCGCGACGCGCGTTGGTCTGGTGAAATCGTCTCGAACCAGATCGGCTCCGGTTGGCTCGTGTCGTACCCGGCGATGTTCGAAGGGCCCCCGCCGCCCTGCCGGTAATACGTCGTCTCGATTTCCGTGATTCTGCCGAGCTGCACACGCAGCCGCATGCCCATGATCACCAAGTGATCGCCCTCGTGCATCGTCACAATGCAGCCAATTTGCTCTTCCGTCGGGTCCGAAAAGCAGTGCTTGTAGCCGCCCACCTGTGTGGCTGTGCCCCAGAATCCGTCACCCACCTCCATCACCTGGTCCTGCTCCGTGTATTTCACGTCCGCTGCAAGTGGCAGCCGCTTCGGGTCGTGGGCCACGAGCGCCGCCAGATATTGCGTCGCAAGCCCTTCGAGACAGGCGCGGTCGCAGTTGGTTGGGATCGGGCCGACAGCCCGAGCTACGGGACTTTCGGCCAGCATCGCCACCGCCACAGCCAAACAGCACACAGCGCCCATCACAAACCGTTTCTTTGTTCGCATTGCTCCACCCCCGTTGCCGATCGTGACTTCCCCCATCACCGCCCAGAACCCATCGTCCACCCGTTGCCCAACCCATAGGGAATCGTAACAAACGGGAACACCTCCACTTCGTGAATCAGCCCACCCCGAATGCCGAATGTCTCCATGGTTACGAGATTCTGCAGCATCCCCGGGGGTGCATCGGGCGGCGCGCCGCGCCTGGTGCCGTCGTGTACAAACAGTGGAAACGTCGCCACCAAGCCCTTCTGTTCATCGATGATTAATGCCCTTCGTGGGCGGATGTGCTTCATGTAAGCGAACGCCTTGCTGTCGATCTGCTGTTTACACGTCATCATGCTGAACTTCAGTTGAGCCTTGCCCTGCTCCGTGTTTGGGTCTGGAAGCGTCGGCGCGGGCATCATGCGCCCCCCAGGGGGCGGATTGTTTACCGTTTGATAGCCGTTTTCGTGCCGCACGCAGTCGTTGGCAAACGCTGCGATGGCGCCGTTATCGCCCTCCAGGGCGTCGAAATACGAGTTGGCTACCCAAAGCATGACGGTTCGCGAGGTTCGCTCGGAAACGGGAAGATCGTTTACCAGGGTTTCTCGAGGTGTCGTCAACAGCGGGATGGCCGCCTGATTGATGTTGCGATCCCACAGCTGCTCAATTTCCTGGATCTTGCCGCGGTCGATTTTCAAACGGACCGCGACCAGTGCATCCCTGCCCTCAATTTTTAGGCGGGCTTGCTCGGCAACCTGCCCCAAAACCGGGTCCGCAACGTAGATTTTGAAACTGGTCGGTTCGACTTTCGAACGCCACAACATCCCTTCACCCACATCCATTTGCCCTGTGTTTTCCGTCATCCTCACGTCCAAAGCCAGCGGAGGCACAGCCTTCGGATCACGCTTGAAGATGGCGTTCATGTAGCCGTCCATGATCGAGACCAGACAGGCCCGATCGCATGGCTTCACGATCGATGAGCTCCACTCCGGCTCCGGTCCCTGATATTGCTGCGGCGCACCAGGGCTCACTCTCGCCGCCGCCCCCAGCAGCAGCGCCGCGCACACCACCATCCCTTTTCTTGTCATGAATCCCCCCTGCCCGCAGTCCGGTGAACGCCGGTGACGATATCGCGCTAGCGCTCGTGCGTCAACCGGGTAGGAGCCGACTTCCATCGCTTGCCCTCCGTGGAATGGTTTCCTTTTCCGAAAAATTTTCCTCCAGACCAAGAGTATCATCTGCCCGAGCGAGGTCACCGATGAGCTTTCAAGCGACCGAATTCGAATTTCGGAGCCGCTTTTGGATTATCGCGGGGATCTTCACCGTCGGCTTTTTGCTTTACAACTTTGACCATGTGAACCTATCCGTTGCACTCAGTCGAGTGATTCTCGGAGGACATCCCGACGAAAACAGAGCGGCCTTCGGCTATTGGATCACCGGCCTGTTCGCTCTCGCCACATGCGTCGTCACAATGGGCGCGTTCATCCGCTCCTGGGCGGAGTCCTACTTGCATAGCTCGATTGTTCACGATGCTGCTCTACACGGTGAACATCTTGTCGCGGATGGACCCTATCGTCGGGTCCGAAATCCGCTCTACCTGGGAAATCTCTTTCTCGCGGTCGGCCTAGGGTTTTTGGCGAGCCGGTCCGGGTTCTTCGTCATTTCCCTCGGCATGCTGCTTTTCGTGTATCGCCTGATCCTCCGAGAGGAGACAACACTGCTTCTGTCACAGGGCGAAAGCTATCGACGCTACCTCGCCGCCGTGCCGCGCCTGTTTCCCTCGCTCCGTGCGCGGGTCCCGGCCGCTGGAGCTAGGCCAAACTGGGTGGATGGTTTCACCGGAGAGATCTTCATGTGGGGCTGCGCCCTGGCGATGGCCGTCTTCACCTGCACGCGAAGCCTGTCAAATTTCTGGATCGTCTTTGGCGCGGGCTTTGGGATCTACTTCCTGCAAGCCTACCTTCGCTCGCGCCGCAAGCCCTCCCCGTGACCGTCACATCCTCGACCGATCCGCTTGTTCATGCACGTGTTTTCTGAGTTCAGAAGGATGAGCAATTTTCTCAAAGGGCTCGGGCGTACCGCCGGTCCCGCGGATGACCACCGTGCCATATCCCAGCATTCTGCCCAAAAACGGCTCGGTAATTCCTATGCTCTCGACCTTCGCCAGCATGATCTCGAGCGATGTGCGGTGCATCCATCCGGTCTTGATGATCACGCGCCGATTCGTCACCGCAATTTCCGTGGCTTTTCGCTTAACCACGGCTACGACCAGGACGATCGCAGCCGCCACCAGGAGTGCTGCGCCCGCATAGAGAAAATTCGAGTCCTTTTGTACGAAACACGCTGTCGCACCGGCGAAAATCACGATCGCAATCACCAGGGGCCAAAACAGCACGCTCCAGTGCACTCCCGTCTCGTAAATGAGAGATTCTCCGGCAACCAGATTCTTCTGGACGTAGCTCATGCTTATCCCTGTGCTCGCATCTGATCCTGCCCGTCTGATCTCCGAGCGAGGTTACCCTGCGGCCGCCACGCCCCGCAACTGCCTGGGCTTGAACACAGTGCAAGGCGCCACAACGGTACGACAGGCCATTGTGGTTCCTCCATCGATCCGGGGCCTAAGGAGTTGTCATTTTGGGGACGTTTGGCAGCAAACCAAACGTCTCTTTGCGAGCGCATTGGTACCATTTTGGTGTTACCGTCATCCCGCGGCCGCCGCAGTGTTTGCGCGATGGGTGTCGTCGACCATTCAACGAGGGTGTCCGACGGGATATCGGGCGAAATTCGATGCCGATGAGGGCCGCGTGAGCAAGACGTCACCCGCAAGAGACGGCGCAGACAAACGGCGTAGCACGCGTCTGACACTGGCTCTGCCGATCAAAGTAAGGGGCGTCGACGCGCTCCACGAGGTGTTCACTGAGCAGACACGGACGGTAATGGTAAGCTGCCACGGGTGCAAATATGTCTCCCGGCACTACGTTACGAAGGGATCCGAAGTTCGGTTGGAGATTCCGCGCGGTGATCCAAAGCGCCCACCACGCGAGATTACCGCGAAGGTGATCTGGGTTCAGCGCCCGAGTCACACGCGTGAGATGCTTCACATTGGGTTGAACCTAGACGTACCCGGAAACGTGTGGGACATTCCGATGCCGCCGGATGACTGGTTCCCGCCCCCCGGCGAGCCTGCTTTCGTTCTGGAAGAACCGCCGCCTCCTCCCGTACCTCCTCCCCCGCCACCCTCGCCGGTCACGTTGACGGCATCATGGGACGCGAGCGAAATCCTGGTGATGGCGAGCCGCGCTGAGGGCCGCGAGGCCGAACTCACGGCCGCACTGGAAATGGCGAAGACCGAGGCGGCCGTTGCCGTAAAGGAAGAAACCGCGCGTGCTGAGCTTGAAGTAGTTCCGCGGAAGACCGGCAAGCAACTTCCTGAAACGATGGAAGAAGCGCTCAAGGCATCGATGGAACGGCTCTCGGAATCCGCCATCCAGAAGATTGTGGAACGCGCATCGGAGCAGATGGCCCAAATTGTCGAGGAGGCGCGGCGGGCGTACGAGGCCGCCACCGAAGAACTGGATGGGAAGATCCACAAGGCCGTGCAAGAGGCTTTGCAGGGCGACGGCGGCAACAGGCATGGGCGTGGGCGGCGCAAGCGCTAGCGAAGAGCGAGCGTCACTTTCGGTAAACGACACCACCCTTCATGACGAAAACGACTTTTTCGAGCACACCGATATCCTGCAAAGGATCGCCAGACACAGCAATCACATCGGCTAGATAACCTGGTTTTAACGCACCAATCTGGCCCTCCCAGGCCAGCAATTTTGCGCCGTTCAACAAATCTGCCTGTAGCACGGCCAGAGAAGTCATTCCGTACCTGACCATCAGCTCAAACTCCCGGGCCTGGGTTCCATGGGGAAACGGACCGACGTCGGAGCCTACGGCCATCGGCACGCCCGTCTGAACTTGCCTGCGGAAGTCCTGCACTTTCAAATCCAACAACTGACGGTCGTGCGCCGCTTGCCCGGGCGTGGCGGCATGGTCGGCAAAGTACTCAAAGATCGTGAACGTAGGCACAGCGAAGATTCGTTTTTCTCGCATGAGTCGCATGGTTTCGTCATCGAGATGGTTGGCATGGTCGATCGAAACGACACCGGCTTGGGCGGCAAACAGCGCACCCGGTTCGCCGGTAGCGTGCACGGCGACGCGCCCTCCCAAACGAGCTGCCTCCTGTACCGCGGCAGCCAGTTCCCCTTCGGTGTACTGGTAAACGGTGGAGGCCTTTCCATCGCGCACCGTATCCGCGCCGGTCTCATAGATTTTGGTGAAGTCCGCACCTTCCTTATACTGCTGACGCATGACCGTCACGAGCTCTGCGGCATTGTTTGCATAGTCGGCATTGGGAAGAACGCGTTGCGCCGGATTGTAGCCGATGGCGTCCTCATGCCCACCGAGGATGTTGATCGCGTTGCCGCTGATCCGCAGCCGGGGGCCCGGAATGCTCCCTGCGTTAATTGCGTCACGAACGGCGGTGTCGGCCGAACCGGCACCTTCTGTACCCATGTCACGCTCCGCGGTAAAGCCCGCCATGAGATCGTCGCGTGCGGCCAGAGTCGCCATAATGGTTCGCTGTGGTACGGATTCCTGAACGGTCTGAAGGTCCTCGGCGCCAGGATGCAGAAACAAGTGAACGTGGGCGTCAATCAACCCCGGCAGAAGCGTCGTGTCGCCTAAGTCCAGTGTCTCGGAGCCCTGTGGATGTGTCACGGTGGACCCGGCTTCTATGATTCGCTCTCCTTCTACGAGGACTTCACCAGGGGTCGAGGTCTTTCCACTTTCGATGTCCAGTAGATGCGCAGCGTGAAGGACAATTGGACGCGGCGCCTGAGTCCGGGACTGGGGCAGTGAGGGAGACGGGAGCCCGCAAAACACGAGCAACGCGATTGGGAGAGAAGAGCGAGCAAACCTCACCATTGCGGACCGATGATATCACTTTGCTTCGGCGTGCGAGCGAAGCCGGACACGAGGGACTGTTCCTACCTAAAGTGCTCTACCAGTTTGGATGACCGCAAGTGAAATTGGCGAAGTCGGTTGTTTTCCCATCGCCTTTATAAATCGCAGTCTGCGGATACGGACAGAGAGGACGCGAATTGTCGACCGTCCCGTTGGTCGAGTGCGTAGCGATGATTTTTTCAGGCGCGCTATTCTGTTCGCGCCACTGCTCGAGCGCGCCCATGGCGTCGAATGTATTGGGACCCGGCCCGCCTCGACAGTGCCCCATTCCGGGGACCATGAAAAGGCGCAGAAATTCCTGGGTCTTTTCGACGCCGCCCATCTTCTCGACGACGCTAGCGCGGTAGTTCACGCTGTTGCCCGGCGCGATGGAGGAATCCTCCCAGCCGTGGTACATGATGATTTTTCCTCCGCGCTCGTCGAAGGCTTTCAGGTTCGGGTCAATGGCGTTCACAATCGAGCCGAGCTTTTGATCGGCCACTCGCGTGTCACGGTCCACATCGAACGTCCGGAAATCCCAATTCGGATCGCCGAAAACCATGTATTTGAAAAATCCCGTTCCAATGCTGACCGGAGCCGGCCCCGCCACCATAGCGGTCCATCCGAGTTCGCTGCCCGGCTCAAAACCGGGAAATATCTGTTTGCCGTCTGAGTATTTTGCACCGGCGTAAATAAGCCGCGCGGTCTTTACCTGCGCCGCGGTGAGACAATCCGGGCCTTCCGCGCCCGAGCATTGAATTGTTTTTGGATCGAAGGGGCAACGCGTCGGATCTTCGATGACGCCGTCTGTTACTCCGTCTTTGGCATCGCAGGCGCTCAGGGCAGCCTTATGAAGCGCCGCAAGCTTGGCGCCAGGAATGTAGCCAGGCGCGCTCGTACCATCTTTCAAAGCGACCCAGCTGATGTACTCAGAGCCCGCCTGCAGGTGCGTGATGTAGTTCGCCGGGGCGCCAGCGACGATGCCGTCAAAGTCGGTGGGATAACGCTGGGCTTCTGTAAGACCCTGCTTGCCCCCGGTCGAACAGCCGTTCCAGTAAGACAGCTTCGCGCCTTTGCCGTAGAAGGCCTGGATGATGATCTTGGAGCTGACGGTCATCTCGTGCACGGCACGATAGGACCAATCAATGAGTTTTTCCGGATGACCGAAAGCCCAGCTTTCGTCATTCCCAGAAGCGTGGCCGGTATCGGTGCCGGCCGTGGCGTAGCCATGTTCGAGCGCCGAGGCGAGCGCGGTATAGCTGATCTGCCCGATAAAACCGCCGTTGCCGACAGCCTCAAATTTTCCGTTCCAGGTCTCGGCGACGGGAAGCCAAACCTCGAAACTGATGTGCGAGTCGCTCGTTGGTTGAGAAAATGCGACCACCCGGCAAAATGGGATCGAAACGGTTAGATCGCGCTCGGGACTGATCGGGCTCGGTGGAAGAGGTATGACGAGATTCGGAGGAGGATGGATGGCGGTTGCCGAGGTCACTGTCACATTCGGAATCTGAAGGGAGGTGAGACCCTCACACGACTGCTGCGCGGCTGCGTGACCTGGGGCGAGTGAAAGGGCTGGGAGCCACAGCGCAACCAGGTACGAAGCAAGACGACCGTTCATGTGACCCCCCAAATCTTACCGATCTGTATCGCGTGACGTATACAACGCGCCAGCCGTTCGGCGCAAGAGCTGGAACGAGGCCCTGGAATTCCGCACGGCTGGACCGAGCGAGAGGAACGGATTGAGCTTGACACAAGCGCACGCCAGATGTACGTGTGGGGACAAAATCGAGCAAGAGTTGGTCTTCGATGAACAGGGCAAAGGTTACTACGATTGCGGGAGTCATCGTTTGGATTGTGGCGGCAGCGCCGGCCCTTGGCCATCACTCCTTTGCCGCTGAGTTCGACCTGGACAAGCCCGTTACGTTGCACGGAACCGCCGTTAAGTGGGAAATGATCAACCCCCACAGCTACATCACGCTCGATGTGAAGAATGAGGACGGAACCGTGACGCGTTGGAGTGTCGAAATGGGTGCCCCCAGCGCTTTGTATCGCAATGGATGGCGGAAGGACTCTGTCAAGGTGGGCGACGAACTGACCATCGAGGGCTACAGGGCTCGTGATGGATCGAACACAATTTTCGGTTCGCAGGCCAGGCTGGCCGATGGAACGCGCGTACTGGGGGGAGCGCCGAGGAACGTGCCCCCAGCGCAGCCGGCTAGCTCGCCCTCGCCCGATAAGCCACCGAATCCATAAGAGGGTACGCTTTGTTGGGCAAGTTGCGAGAAGCCACGATCGGTTTCATTTTTCTAACCGCCCTGTTATTCACCGCCCGCGCGGCAACCGCCCAAGCTGCTGAGAAGTCCGACGAAGACAAACCATCAAACCTCCCCCGCCTGGCCGACGGCCATCCGAACCTCGAGGGCCTTTGGCACAACGAAAGCGGCTACCAAGCCGCGTTGAAGAACCTGAGAGGAGGAGGTGGCCTTGCCGTAGCCCTCGGAGATTTTCACAGCGCCGGCGTCCCTCTGCCGTTCCCTTACTGGCCTATCACGAAACAGATCCAGGAATATCGGGACCTCCACGACCCCTACCACGATCCCGAGGCGCACTGCCATGTTCCTGGCGTTCCGCGTGAAACCGAGCAGCCCTCTTCGCTTTTTCCCTTTCAGATCATTCAAGACGACAGATATGTCGTGATTCTCTACGAGTACACGCACGATGTTCGCATCATTCCGGAAGACGGCAGCTCCCACCCGAAGCATTATTGGGCTTGGGACGGAGACTCGCGGGGTCATTGGGAGGGAGATACGCTCGTTGTCGATGTGGCGAATTTCAACGGCAGAACGTGGCTCGACATGGAAGCAAATTTCGTGGACGAAAACGAACATGTTGTCGAGCGATATACGATGACCGGGGCCGACACCATTGCTTATTCGGCCACGGTGGAAGATTCCACCGTGTTCACGAAGCCGTGGACAATGGAACTGGAACTCAAAAAAAATCCTGCAAAGGACCAGATTGTTTACTACGACTGCCACGAAGGGGAACGAGACGTTGAACATTACCCCAAGTCCGAGGGCAACACAGCGAACCCACACCCGTAGATGCCTGCTCGTGACCTTGGCGACCGCCCTCGCGATCGTCACCTGTGCCCGTGGGAGGCCGCAAAGCACGGAGGCCGCAGCCACCAATCATGGCTCGTATTCTCCGCCGCGACTTTCCGACGGCACGCCAGATTTGCGGGGCATTTGGCAAGCGCAGTCGACGGCATACCGCAATATCGAGGGCCATCCGGCAGAGGCCGGCGTTCGCGCGTCTAAAAGCATTGTGATCGATCCAGCCGACGGCAGGATTCCCTACCTGCCCGATGCGCTCGAGCAACGAGCCAAGAACTACGAAAGCCGCGCGACGACCGACCCCGCAATCAATTGCTTTCAAGCCGGCGTGCCACGCGCGATCTTTCTGCCTACACCGTTTCAAATCTTCCAAAGCGTCGGGCATTTGGCGATCGTCTACACCGACAACCATTCCTATCGGATCGTATTGGCCTCATCGATTCCACACGACGACGGCATTGACTTTTTCATGGGGGATTCGCGAGGACACTGGGAAGCAGATACGCTGGTCATTGATGTCACTGACCTCGGAGATCAGACCTGGCTAGACGCTGCGGGCAACTATCACAGCGATCAGTTACACGTCGTGGAGCGGTACACGCTTCTCGGCCCCCACACGATGAAATACGAGGCCACCATGACGGACCCCAAGGTCTATGCCAGGCCCTGGACCATCCGGTTGCTTCTTTATCGCGACAGCAAGCCCAATGCCAGAATCATCGAGGATGAGTGCATCGACGGGCCAGACGGCGTATGGCATCACGTCTCACCGCTCGATCCGAAAGCAGTCCTTCACCACGACTACCCGGCCGAGCTTGCAAGTGAAAGGAATCATCCGTGACCCTGTCGGGTTTTGATCTGGGCCAGGACCCGAAGAAGGCAGGCTACTGCGGATTGCCAGTTACGTACTGAGGGAGGCGCGTTGAGTCGGCGTTCGCTTGGGCGAAGAAGTTGCGCTCATAGAGGCCGCGGTAGATGCGGCCAGCAATTTCAGAGGCGTGAGGGCCGCTGATGATGCGACTGCCTCCGTGGAGCAGCACGACAATCACAATCTTTGGATGGGCCTGATCGGCATAGGAAACGAACCAACCCAATCGTCCGCCAACATCCTCATCGTTGCAGGTTCCTGTTTTCCCCAGATCCTGCTCGCCATCAGGATCAAAGCTCCGCCGGGCAGTGCCATACATAACGGCCGCGAGCATTCCGTCGCGCAGGTCCGGCAAAAGCGGTGCGATATCGAACTGTTCCCGGACGCGCGGTACGAAATTCTGCCGATCCTCCTCGGTGCGAGGATATTGCAGGAGATACTGCGTGCCACCATTGGCCAACATCGTGGCCATCGATGCCAGCTGGAACGGTGTAATGCGAATGCCTTCGCCAAAGCTCGACATTCGCGCAACGCCGCCGAGTGGTGGCGGCGACGAAGGCACCCAGCCGGGCCGTTCTTCCGGAATGTTGTAGCCAACTCGCTGACCCAGGCCCAAGAGCCGATCATATTTGACAACGCGCGCAAAGCCGAGTTGCGAACCTACCTCTTCGAAGAACTTGTTATTCGAGTGTGCCATGGCCTCGGTCAAATCCATGTAGCGGCGCCGGGCAACGCGAATCATTGTGTCGCGCGCGATGACGCCCTCCTGGAGACCGGCAATCGCCACGAAAGGCTTAATCGTCGAGCAAGGCTCAAAGCCATCGGAGAAGGCCATCTTTTGATTGACAACCGCGAGGATGCGGCCGTCGGAGGGATCTACGGCAACGACCGAGCCTTTCTCATGTCCCAGGGCATCCACGGCAATCTGACGGACAACGGGGTCGTCATCGGTGGTCACATCATCCTTCGCGGGATCAACCGATTCGCTCGCGCGCGCGCGGTGCTTGTGATGGGCAGGAGCCCCGAAAGCGGTTCCGAGCCCGCCCACAAACAGCAAGCACAAAACGAACCATGCGTTTTTAAAGACTGGGTGCCCTAACATGTGCCTTTTCTTAGATGCGGACAACCCTCCCACCGAAGGACGGGACTTAGTTTAGGAGAGTGCCCTCGGCTTCGCAATCACAATGCGAGGTCCATTTCCAAAACAAACGATGGGAGACAACTGGCCGAGCGTACAGGCGCGGCGAAGACCAAACAGAGTCAGAGAACCTTCTATCAGCGGCTGCTACGACCCTGGCCGGCCAGGGCCGCTCGAGCCGCGGGCTTGTCGCCGTCCCCTGCCCCCTTCTTCGCCTCGTCGGCTGCCTGGGCCAACAGGCCCATGGACTTGCGGAGTTCGTGATCGATTTTGTCGCGAATGTCGGCGTGCTCACGCAGGAACAGGCGGGCGTTCTCGCGCCCTTGCCCCAGACGCTCCCCTTTGTAGGAAATCCAGGTTCCGGACTTTTCCAGCACGTTTTTCATTACGCCGAGATCGAGAAGATCGCCTTCCTTGGAAATTCCCTCTCCGTAAATGATGTCAAATTCGGCCTCGCGGAATGGCGCCGCGACTTTGTTCTTCACCACCTTCGCGCGAGTGCGCGAGCCGATCACGCGATCCCCTTCCTTAATCGCCTGCACCCGGCGGATATCAACGCGAATGGATGCATAGAACTTTAAAGCGCGACCGCCCGTAGTCGTTTCCGGATTGCCGAACATCACCCCGATCTTTTCACGGATCTGATTGATGAAGACCAGGCAAGTCTTCGACTTGTTTACAATGGCGGTTAGCTTGCGCAGGGCCTGTGACATCAGGCGGGCCTGCAAACCCATCTGCGGCTCGCCCATTTCACCTTCCAGCTCGGCCTTGGGGACGAGCGCGGCCACCGAGTCCACGACGACGATGTCAATGGCGTTCGTGCGAATCAGCGCCTCAGCGATTTCAAGCGCCTGTTCGCCGTTGTCGGGTTGTGAGACGAGAAGGTTATCGACGTCTACGCCCAGCTTGCGGGCGTAAACCGGATCGAGCGCGTGCTCGGCGTCGATGAAGGCGGCCTGGCCGCCCATCCTCTGCGCCTCCGCAATGACCTGTAAGGTAAGCGTGGTCTTTCCCCCCGACTCCGGACCATAGACTTCAATCACGCGACCGCGCGGGAATCCGCCGACACCCAAGGCCGCGTCGATCGAGATTGAACCCGTGGGAATCACGCTGACTGGCACCAGTACGTCACGGTTCCCCAATCGCACGATGGAGCCCTTGCCGTATTGCTTTTCAATCTGCGAAATAGCGAGATCGAGATTCTTCGTTTTTTCATCGTTCATATCTGACACCTCAAACAAGGCCTTTCATGTAGATTCCCGCCGCGTGGGCGGCCTGATTTTAGCAGAGCGCGGTCGGCCCGGTCTGGCTGCTTTGTCGACGAAAGTTTAGCACAGGCGAAGAAAAGGCAAAAGTAATTGTGAGCGCGAGACCCTACCAATAGGCGATCCAGCGACCCGCGGCGATTACTCCTACCCAGGCAACCAACGAAAAACACGCAGCCAGCTTTGCGCCCAAAGGCGTGCGGCTGTCATCCCATTGAGCGACGTTGCGAAACGCAGTGGTTTCGAAGATCAAGGCGTTCAAGCCCGCCAACAGAATGAGCAACATTTTGAAACGAAAGGCGCCATTGCTGTACATCTTGGCGGCTTCCGAGGCAAACATGAACGACCCGCTCACGAACATCACAGCGAAGCCAGTCCACGTCCAATGGATCAGCCGGTGATGCAGCTCTGAGACGCGCTGGTTCGTCAGAATGAATCCGAGTAGGCGCAAGTCCAGCACGCCGGTGGTTCCCACGAGCAAAATAATGCCCCAGATGTGTACGGTCTCGATCGCTGGAAACAGCCAATCCGACTCGGCCACCTCCATGCCGACGGAGGTGTGCTGCAGCCACTTGCAAAAGTCATAAAGAAAATGCATCTCGCTGGGAGAAACCTCGCTGGATTTTATCGATCATCATCACGATGGGCGATGTGCGAGAAAACCGATTTACATTACGGGTGGGTGGACCAGTTGTCAAGCTGTCGAGAAGCCCTCATCCATCACCGCCTAGATCCGGAGCAGGCGTGTAGGCCGTCACATTGCCACGAATCCAGCTACTGATCAGGATGGAAGCAAAAGCGACAGCCGCAACGACGGCCGCAAACAATAGCATGTCACGCGTCTTCCACCCGATGGAAAGAAATACGCCTCCGATCAGCGGGCCAACGATGGAGCCGATACGACCGATACCCAACGCCCAACCGACCCCTGTCGATCGCACCGACACGGGATAGAATCGGGCAGCCAGCGCGTTCAAGCCTCCCTGGGCGCCGATAATTGTGAGGCCTGTGCTGAATGTCATCGCCAACATCACGGGAAATGAAACGGCGAGGAGGGCAAGCGATGCGATCAATAGCCCGGCGATGACGTACTCGCCGATCAATACCACATAGGCGCCCCACCGTTTCAGCAGATGTCCTTCGACCAGGCACCCGAATACCCCGCCGAAGCTGATGAAGGCTGTTGCCGTCACACCAGCCTTAACCGTCATACCTTCGTCGCGCAGTAGTGCGGGCAGCCAACCACTCAAAAAGTAGATGAGCAGAAGGTTCATAAAGTAGGGGACCCAGAGCAGAATGGTTCCGGCCGTTCGGCCTTCGGCAAACAGGTACTTTACAGGCGCGCCTCGAAGGCGCTCACCGTGCGATCCGGCCACGACGACACCGGAATGCACAAGACCCGGCGAGATGCGGGCCAGAATCTTTGCAATTCTCGCCGGCTCCTTACCCTCAAGGGCCAGGAACTGAATCGACTCGGGCAGTACGATCACTAGCACCAGCGTGATGATGAGCGGCACAATTCCACCTACCACAAAGACAGCACGCCAGCCCCACACTGGGATCATCGCCGCGCTCGTGAAGCCGCTAATCGTTCCGCCAAGCGGCATTCCGACGAAGAGGATCGGAATGACAACTGCCAACAGGCGTTTGGGAATGTATTCTGAAGCCAGCGCCACGACATTCGGCATCGCACCACCAAGCCCAAGACCGGTCACAAACCTCAAGATCCAAAACTCACTGCGGGTGTTGGCCCGAGCGGTGAGAAGGGAAAACAGCGCGAAGCTGAGAGTGGAGAGAATGACAGGCCACTTGCGACCCCATCGATCCGCGATGGGTCCAGTGGTCAAGGCTGCAACCATCAGGCCGATCAGGCTCGCCGACAGAATCGGCCCGAAGCTGTGAACGGGAATTCTCGTGGTTTCGGCAATCGAAGGCGTAAGGTAGTTGATGGTCTGCCCATCAAACCCGTCGAGTACAAGCACCAGGCCACCGAGGACGACGGTCCAAATCTGAAATTTGCTCATCGGGCGCTCATCGATGAGGTCGCTCACGTTCAGTGCTAGCGATTTGTGTTCTGTGGTGGAGGCCATGGCCCTCCTCAGCGCCTGCGGCAGAATTCCGGCCCGAGTGTACACCGAGGAAATGACAGCTGCATCAGAAAGAGGTCGTAGGAAGGGAGCTGGCCGTGGCGAGCAGATCCGACAGGTTCGACTGATTTCGAGGGACGTTCTTGCCGAGCTCGACTTCCAGTTTGTGGCGGGCCGACTGAACCGTTTCAAGTTCCGTGCTGCCCGTGCCTTTTAACAGCTCCTCGGCACGAGTGAAGCAAGCATAGGCCAACTCACCGGGCTGTCCGTGCCGGACGAGGAACTGGCCATAGTTGAACCAGTCGATGGCCTCACCCCGCGGATCGTTCGCTTTCGCGTCGAGCGCGAGAGAACGCTGATAACTTTCTGCTGCGGACTTTGTGTCTCCCTCCCGCTCTTGCAAATCGCCGAGATGAGCGAACGCCAACGATTCCAGCTTCCGATCGCTTGCGCGGTTGGCAAGATCCACAGCCGATTGATACTCAGAGCGAGCCAAATCGGCGTGATCGGTTCTGGATTCATCGTCGCCTAACTGAATCATTGCGGAGGTTTGCTCGGGGATGCCGGCGGCAGGATCGTCCGGGCGCAAGGTGGCGGCCCTCAGATACTCCTGCCAATGACGCGCAGCGGTGAGGTGGTCGCCGCGCTGATCGAAAACTTCCGCCAGATAGAGGTGAGGATTGGGCTGATCGGGGTCGAATCGGATAGCCTTTTCCCAGGCCTCGACGGCCTGTTCTGGATGGCCCAGGCGCCCCGCAAGCAAACCGTAATTAATCAGAGCGTCCTCGTCTTGCGGAAACAGCTTGAGCATCCTAGCGTAGTGCTCGTATGCGTCCTGATAGCGGCCGTCCTCTAGCATGGCGCGGGCACACGCTTGCTGGAGTGCCACATTCTGAGGATTGATCTCGATAGCACGCCTCAATGCTGCGATCGCCTCTTCGTGCTTGCCTGCCTTCCTTTCCGCAATGGCGATGCGAGCTTCGACAGCGCTGTCATAAGGATTCATTCGTGATGCGTCAACAAGAGCAGAGAGGCTTCCCTCGTCGGTGCCCAGCGCGTAGCGAACCTCCTCGACAGCTCCCCAGACGAGAAGCACGCCGATCAGTACCATGCGGAAGGAAGGCGTCACGAATAGGCGCGCCGCAAGCAAGGGGACTGTGGCTCGCTTGGGCTTGGTGCGCTCGATCGCCAAGTCGCCCTCTGCTTCTGCCTTCGCTTCCCTATCAACCAACAGGGATGCGACTCGGGAATCCCGGAGTTTCCAAACGGCGCCGTCTAGAATGAAATGATGGATGTTCACCAGCGCTGTGAAGATTAGCAGGCTGGTCGTGAAGTCAAAATGCAGGAGGTAGCTAACAAGCCAAGGCCCCGGGATGAAGAGCGCGATGCCACCGGCAATAAGCGTCAGGAAGTAACCCGT
The DNA here is from genome assembly GCA_964407845.1 of uncultured Acidobacteriaceae bacterium. Taxonomy (GTDB): domain Bacteria; phylum Acidobacteriota; class Terriglobia; order Acidiferrales; family UBA7541; genus Palsa-295. The sequence goes on from CAYOXF010000006.1 coordinate 27,655, forward strand.
TATGTGCCATTGCGACTCACCCGCTGCGCGCGCTTCTCGCTGCTGATAGTAGCTGGTAACCCAGAGGTACTGCGCCGAGTGTAAAACGGCGAGAATCCCGCTGCTGTACTGGGTCTGCGGAATCTGGTATGTGGCGCGAAGCTCCACCAGCGTTGGCAGGACGAACCAGAGGAACTGCGTGAAAGCCAGCAGAATCGGTGCCACGAGCGTTTGAAAGCCGCTCTGCGCCATCAGCCGCCGGAACCCGAGAAGCGTCAACACGGCGAAGGCGATTCCCAAGCCGAGACGCAGCCACAAGGTGAATTTTGCCGGCAGCCCGAGCGAGAGAACGAGCGGATCGCCCGACCCAGCCGTTTCGAAGCTTGCCAGAAGCATCAGGTAGGAAGCGATGAAGGCCGCGCGTATCCAGCGCTGTTCCGACCGAGCGATGACGGCTCCGCTGCGGCGCGCGAACATCATCAGCAATCCATAGTTTTGGCCCGTGTAGTGCCACGGGCTCCAACAGATATAGAGAGTGAAGACCCAAGGCAGCAGGCGTGGCCAGGCGTGAAGAAAGACGCCCGTCAGCACCATGAGCAAGGTGACGTGCAGAGTGAGGATCTTGTACCTCTCGAAACTATCCCGAGTGTGGTAGGCGCGATAAATCGTCGCCATAAAATGCGGATAGTTAAAAACGATGGCGAGTGCGTAAAACGCGACGGTCCAAGGGTGAGCGTGTGCGGGCGTCATCCAGGTCGCGATCGCTAGCAGCGGAGCCGACCATGCGCCGCAGCCAACGAGCAAATCAAGCCAGGGCCGATAAAGCCAGGGACCCGCGGGCTGCGTAGCGGAAGCCGTTTGGACAGGAGCACTCAAGCGGAGGTCCTCAGGATGCCTATCGGGATTACCTAGGCCGATGAGCCAGTCTACCCCGCTCGAGCTCGCAACCGAGCGACACGAATCGAGGCATGCTGAAAACGTCACGGCCCTGGCCATAAACGAACAGCCCATGGGCCGAACGGCGCTAGCGTGAACCGAGTGTTATCGAACCGTGGGAGAGAAAACAGGCTCCTGCGAAAGGAATTTCACCGCGGCCTCAAGCGCCTTTCGGTCATCGGGAAATACCCATCCGCTGCGATTCCCGGCAGTGAAATGGACGGGAGGGATATCCAGGCGACCATCATAGAGGACGTATGCGATCGTGAAAGACGCTACGTTCCACCGCGGCTGGTAAATCCATTCTTGGGGAGCGGTGGCTTGCAAGACGCTGGCTGTTTGACCAAACACTTCGGTGGGGGCTACCGACGACGGGCCCGTCGATTTGGATTTCGACCAAATCAGCAGATAGCGAGGCTTGTCTCCCGAGGTCACCGAGCCATTCAGACACAGCCCTGGATATTTTTTCTGGCCCTCACTCTCCCACCATCTCTTCGCCGATCCCTCCATACCGATTTGAGGACCCGTCGAGCCTTGATCGGCCCGCACTACTTGGAAGAAGGCTTTGCAAGA
>CAYOXF010000007.1:0-40873 GCA_964407845.1 uncultured Acidobacteriaceae bacterium
AGTTGGAATCCACAGAGTATAAGCGAAGAACATTTTACGAATTGCTATTTTTCAGGGGCGCCAACTGCCGGCCATAACGCAGCATCCCTTCATCGACGGAACGCGGCGTGCGGAATTTCCATGAACCGTTTCAACTCTGATGTGGGCAGCATACCGAGCAGTGCCTCTACTAAACGGATCGCGGTTTCGCACGACCATTCAGCAACTTTACGATCGGAGATTGCGACGATCCAACTCGGCATGTAGTCCGGAGGAATCACTCCTTTGGATTGAAGCTGATCAACGATCTTGGGCGTGCCCTTGACGTCTATTGAGCCATCCTCGTACCAACAAGTCTCTTCTGAATCCTTTAAGTGAATGATCGTGTTGCGGAGTCGTACGAGAATCTCAAAATCCTGAAAAGCCCCGCTCTCGCCCCTGGCCCTTTTGCCGGTCAGATACCTAGCGATCCAGTCGAGTTTCACCGGTAATTGAAACCGGGACTCCTCCATATCACGGACTAATTTCCCCAGGCCTCGAAAGAACTCACCATGCACCTTGTCTTCGCTCCTAAATGCCTCCTCGCCCAATTCGTATACAAAAGTTTCGACCGCCGCGACCGCGAACACAGCACAAATCATTGCATCCGAATCACTGTTCTTTGATTCTGGCTTCATTTTCATTGATCGAAGTGTACGGGTTGCGATTAGAAACAACACATTCGCAGTTGCACCGTTCCGCCCTACCGTATGGACTGCCGAAACTCTCTCTTTCGCTGGCTGCTTCATCAGATTCACGGCGCAAGTCTAGATCGCTTGGGACGGCCCAAGCCACTGCCGGAGGCCAGGGCCATTGGGGGCGGATTATAGCTCAGGAACGTTAACGCATTCGATTACGTTGGACGGATATCGCCGGGACGCCCGTTGGAGGCAATAAGTCAGCGACCACAACGCCTATAACGTACTCGTATCGATCTCGTCGTTGCGGCCTTCGGAGAGATAGGGGAAGCGCTCAACGGTCGCCCGCACATTCTTGATCCGCCGCCCATGGTCGCCCCACTGAACGATGACTTCAGTGCCGATTTTGGCAAACTCTACGTCGATGGTGGCCATCGATATCACTTCGCGGAAATAGTAGCTGTAGATCGTTCCAGACGAGAACCCGATCTCCCGGCCGTCTTTCAGGATGTAATCAGCGTGCGCAAAGAAGCCGCCGTACCAGGAGGGCGTGGTCGGCAGGTCGATGGTCTTATATTCATCGCCCGGTCTCATGAGCGAGGCATAGATATCGATTACGTCGTCCGAATTCCATCGAAGCGTTGCGACGGTACGACGAGGATTTGCGATTTCCTGCTCGAGGGCCTTACGCCCGATGAACTCATGATCGAAGCGAACCGCACGTTGCCAGCCAACTTCAACCGGCGTTCGGTATCGCGCCCGCATGTTGGAAGGCTCAACGCTGCCGGTCACTCTCACAGTCCTGCCGGCCCATTCACGAAATTTCGCGTCCTGAATAGCAGCGGTGAAGAACGTCCAGCCCGCCTGCGGAAATCCGCCTTCGATGTGATTGACAAAATAGGCGCGCCATCCAAGCCGCTGCATGCCGAAATCCTGTCCAGCACGATAGATCGCATCGTAGACCAGCGGTCCTTCTTCTAGAGGCCCTCGAACCTCGTAGGCCAAGCCACCAGCCATGCCGAGACGGCCCACTTCCACTGTCATCCTGTTGATCTTCGCCTTACGAAAGCTGAGGAAACCGATATCACGTAGGCTCTCGCCACTGGCGCGTTCGAGCGTTGCTAATGACTTAGGGCCCGCAACTTGGTGAATGTACCCTGGCACGGGCCGCGCCGTGACCTTAAAGCGAGTCTGGGCAACCTGAAATTGGGCCCAGGGCAGTCCCGCAGCAAAGAGTCGGAGTTCCTCGTCGCCGTTGCGTTGCAGAATGGCATGACTGGCGATCAAGCCCTCGTCCGTGCACATCACTGCATGCTTCATCGTCCCGATTTGGAATTTCTTTAAGCTGTTGACGCAGATGGATGCCCAGAAATCCAAACTTTCTGGACCCTCGAAATTGATCTGCCAGCCCGACAACCCGGCGTGAATGTAGCAGGTCGTCTTCCAGGACATGCTCTCTGGTTTCCAACCGTCGAACTCCCAAGGTAAGGTTCTATCACCGAGATTTAGATAAAGAGCAAAGTCGTCGTATTTAGGGATTCCCTTGAGCTCAGGAAGTATGGATGCAGGCATGAAGGCTCCTCCGGCTTGATCTAACTCCCGACTCCGCTACGCGGGATCCCATCGGCACGGCGAAGATAATCGAGTGCGTGTGCTTCCGTACCACAGATTCACGCTATGCGATTCTGCCATGGCTCGCCCTCCCGACACGATTAGCTCGTTACGTCCATCCATCACACGATTCGGTTTTAGCCGCCGTGGATCGGCTGGGTGGGCACAAAATTGGGCACAACGAAAAGCAGCATGTTCTTACGGGTGGCAGTATTAACGCTCTACCCGCTTAAGCGGTAAAGGGTTAAGTGGTCGGGGCGTGGAGATTTGAACTCCAGACCTCCTGCGCCCAAGGCAGGCGCGCTACCAGGCTGCGCTACGCCCCGCTCAAGAGATGTTAGCACAGGGCCTGTCGTGTCCTTAGACCGTCTTGTCTTTTGAATAGCAGAGCTTTTCGAGATTGCACTCGATGCAGCGCGGCCTGCGCGCTTGGCAGACGCGTCGGCCATGCCAAATCAATTGATGCCCAAAAAGTATCCACTTTTCGCGGGGAATCGTTGCCATCAAGTCTTGCTCGATCTTTTTCGGCTCTGTTTGCTTGGTCAGATCCAGACGACGCGAAACGCGCTGCACGTGCGTATCCACCACGACGCCAGAGGCCTGGCCAAACGCGGTGCCAAGCACTACGTTCGCAGTCTTTCGCGCTACCCCTGGCAGTGTCAGCAGCTGCTCCATCATCTGGGGCACTTCGCCGTGAAACTCCTCCACAATCTTCTTGCTCGCACCCATGATGGATTTCGTCTTATTGCGGAAGAAACCCGTTGGCCGGATCTCCTGCTCGAGTTCGGCCGGGTTCGCGTGGGCAAACGCTTGAGGGCTCGGATAGTGCTTAAACAATGTGGCGGTGACCTGGTTCACGCGCTCGTCGGTGCATTGCGCGGAAAGAATGGTCGAAATCAACAACTGAAAAGGATTGTCATGCTTGAGCGCGCACGTTGCGGCCGGGTAGGCTTCATCGAGTCGTTCTAAAATCGCCTCGACGCGAGCCGGATCCGTTCCCCGCCGCACCGCTCGGCTTCGTGCGGCGCTCTTTGGCGAACGTGTTCTGGCAGGCTTCGCCGCCGCTTTTTTCACTTTCTTCTGAGCCATGAGCGAGAAACTATAGCACAGGCAAACTATGGCTCGACGCGAACGCCTCTCCAGAATGCGATGTAGTCCTTGATCTGTGCCGCCGCGGGTTTTGGGTCGGGATAGAACCATGCGGCGTCGGCATTGCGCTCACCGTTCACTTCCACGTCGTGATAGCTTGCAGTGCCCTTCCAGGAGCACACCGTGTGCGTGTCGCTCGAACGCAAGTACTCGAGGCGCACGTCGCAGGGCGGAAAATAATGGTTGCCTTCCACAATCACCGTGTGATCGCTTTCGGCAAGAACCGCCCCCTTCCACAGCGCCTTCGTCATTGGGCTCCTCCGTCTGGATGGCTACACCGCAAAGAAGAGGTTCTGTGCGAGCGGCCACTCTAAATCAAACCACTGTCCCCCACACCGGTAGCCCGCGCGCTCGCCCGTCTGAACGACTTCGGTCGGCGAGTATTTGTGCGAGCTTTCCGTCCAGATCGTCTCTCCCTCGCGAAGATAGAAACGAAAACCCGCTTTCCGAATCGTCACGCGTTGCCAGATCGTGGATCGCAAGTGCATTTCGATGCGTCGCTCGGACTCGTCGTAGCGCACAACGTGCGCGAAACGCCTCAGATCAAAATCTCCCTCGAGTTCACGGTTGATGCGCCCGAGTAGGTTCTTGTTGAATGCCGCCGTTATGCCGGTCGGATCGTCGTAGGCAAGAAGCAGAGTCGGAATCGGCTTCACCAGATCGGTCGCGAGTAGGAGCGCGTCGCCCGTGCGCAGACTCGAACGCACTTCACGCAGGAATTGCTCGCCCGCCGGTCGGTCGAAATTTCCAATCGTGCTGCCGAGGAAAAGCACCAGGAGCCGCTCGCCGTCGCGGCGCCGCGCGGCGACTTCCTGAAGCCCATCGAGATAGGCACGCTCGAATCCGACGATACTGACCATATCGATTTGCCCCAGCTCGGCCTGACAACGGAAGAGCGCGCTGCCGGAAATGTCGATCGGGTAGTAATTCACGCGTTGGCGCCGCGCGAGGGCCTCGAGCAGCCAGCGCGTTTGCTGGCCGCTGCCACTGCCGAGCTCGGCCACCACGACAGGGCCCGGTACGCAGGCCATGATTTCATCGGAGTAGCGCTCCAGCATGCGCTTGCCCGCGCGGCTCAGGCCGTACTCCGGCAGCGTACAGATGGCCTCGAACAGTGCCGAACCGACTTCATCGTACAAATACTTCGAGGGGAGTTCCTTCTGCCCCGGATGGCTCAACCCGACCACGACGTCAGAGGAAAACTCGGAAAGCGCGCCACCTGCTCGGAGCGCTGATACCATTCGCGGAACGGTGGCCATAAGCTATTCCTCCACGCAGCGGAAGGTAGCGTACACGTAGGTGTAATGCGGCTGGAACCAGTTGCGGAACGGGCGCCTCAGCATGCATGCATCGGTCTGGGGTGATCCGCCTTTTAAGACGTAGTGTTTGCCGTCGAAGAAATTTGCTGAGTAGCCGGGATAGAAAGAAAATACCCGAAAGCCCGGAAAAGGTGAGAATGGCGTGCGGGTCCATTCCCAGCCGTTGCCGAGAAGATCGAGCACGCCAAAGGCGCTTGCGCCTGCAGGATGCGCATCCACGGCAGTGGCGTCCCACGACTCAAAGTGGAAGTTGCCATGTGTGCGATTGGGCGGCGCGTCGCCCCACGGATAGCTGCTCTCGGTCCCACTCAGAGCGCCGTAGGCGGCACGATGCCATTCGGCTTCACTCGGAAGTTGCTTTCCAGCCCAGCAAGCATAGGCGGAAGCTTCCGCCTGGCTTACATAAACCGGCCACGAAAGTGGCAACGGGATCCTTCCAAACATGGCCCGGTATTCCCACCCGTCCTGTGCTTCACCGGAAGAAGTTGTTCGTCGGGACCAAAAATGCGGGTGCTCGAGCTTCGCTCCCGATTTCCATTTCCAACTCTCCGGGCTCCAGTAGCGTGACTCTTCGTAGCCACCTGCCTCGACAAATTTCAGGTATTCGCCGTTCGTAACCGGGAAGGCGTCGATGGAAAACATTGGTACTTCCACTTTGCACGCCTCGAATTCGTTATCCCAGCCAAAGGAGGCCCCACGCGCAAGGCCCAGGGTTGCAACCCCTGAGGGAATCGTCACCCGTCGAGGGCTTGGCGCGGGTCTCGGATCGGGTCTTGCGGAGCCTTGGGGCCACTTGCGGTCCGTGGGCAAATTGTGGAGCAAATAGGCCAGCGTCTCCGCGTGCATGAGCCGGTGTTCAATGGCTACCTGCAGCAGAGTGCCGTCTGCCAGCTCGGAATTAGACGAATGCAATGCCCTGGAATCTGACAGCGCCTCATCGAGTCTGTCCCGGACGTCGAGGTTGTATTTCTTGACCTGCTCGATGCTCGGCCAGTCTGCAGGGGTGTCCGTCGGCAGGTCGCCGTTCACCGGATCGATCCCGAACGCGAACAAGGCGTCAAAAGTGGGGTCATGGGATTCGAGCCCGAGGGCAGGCCTCAGTAGATTTCCATCAAAAGCGTCCAAATGCCCGACGTAGAAAATCAGCCGGTGGCGCTCAGCGATGGGGCGGTCGTACAACGTGGTCAAAGGAAGCAGCTCGAACAGGGCGTCGGTGCGCGCACGAGCCTCTTGCATGCGCCGAAGCAGGTCTGGATGAAGCTGAGGGGCTACGCGAGACGTGGCCATAAATGACACCTCTGCCGGGGGCGTCTTTTGTACCCCCACGCCCGGCTTAGTGGCAAGCGGTTTTATGCCGTACTATTCGATGTGACAGACCCGAGCGAGGAAGCCAGGGAATTGAGGAATTCCGCCACTTTTCGGAAGGCTTTCCCGCGGTGGCTGTAACGATTCTTCTCCGCGGGCGATATTTCAGCGAAGGTGCGGCTCCCGTCCGGAAAACAGAATACCGGGTCATAACCGAAGCCTTGCGCACCACGCGGCTCGTTCGCCAGGATGCCTTCCACAAAATCGGAGACAACGGCGAGGATCGAGCCTTGCCGGGCGACCGCGATCACACAGACAAAGCGTGCCCTCCGCTCGCTGCCCCCTTTCCCTTCCATCTGACCGAGTAGTTTCTGAACGCAATCTCGAGCCGTACCGTTCGGTCCGGCATAACGAGCCGAATGAACGCCTGGCGCGCCCGAAAGTGCCGGCACGACGAGTCCGGAATCGTCGGCGAGAACGATCTCCCGCGCGAATCGACTGTAATGAAGCGCCTTGCCGGCCGCGTTCTCGGCGAAGGTTGGTGCGCACTCGTCAAAGGGAGCAAGCTCGCTAAAATTCGGGAGCAGTGCGATCGTGAGAGCTGAGCCGCTTGCAAGTTCGTTATATTCGCGGAGCTTTCCGGAGTTTGACGATGCGAGAAAGATCTTCACAGTTTCAGGATCGAGCGTGGCCACTTTATCGTGCGTGGCTGCGGAAGTGGACAGGTAGCAATTCATGCTGGATCTTCGCGAGTCGCCGAATTCCTCCCGCGGCCAAGTCCAGCAATTGCTCAAGCTCGCGGCTGGTGTAAGGGCGCGCTTCCGCGCTGGCCTGTACCTCAACAAACTGGCCACCGGCCGTCATCACAACGTTCATATCGACTTGCGCGCGGGAGTCTTCATCGTAAGCAAGATCGAGCAAGAGGTCATCGTCCACAATACCCACACTCGTCGCCGCCACCGAATCAATGAGCGGCAGGGAGCGAAGAATTCCGGCCGCCACCAGGCGTTCAAGTGCGAGCGCAAGCGCCACGAACGCACCGGTTACCGATGCCGTCCGTGTGCCACCGTCGGCCTCAATCACATCACAATCAATCCACACCGTGCGTTCGCCGAGCGCCTTCAGATCGGTTGTGGCGCGAAGCGTGCGCCCGATCATGCGCTGGATCTCCAGCGTCCGGCCGGATTGGCGGCCGCGCACCGATTCCCGCGGCGTGCGCTCTTCGGTCGAGCGCGGTAGCATCCCGTATTCCCCTGTCACCCAACCCTTGCCAGTGCCCTTCAGAAACGAAGGCACGCCGTCCTCGATGGTGGCCGTCGCGATCACGCGCGTGCGGCCGAGCTCCATCAGGACGCTGCCCTCCGCACTACGGATGAAATCCGGGGTGATCTTGACCGGTCGCAAATCGCCCGGCGCGCGTCCGTCTGCTCTCAAGAAGTCTCCCTTCGCACGGTCCGAATCTTGCCCGTGCCAGTTTGACGACTGCTCTTCGAGGTGTCAACTCGTCGCTCTTTGTCGCCGCGCTAGCGTGGCGAACTCATATTCGCAGGCGCAGTGGGGGGAGCCGTCACACTATTCAGATCGAAAAAGCCGGTGAGATCGACGTTGCCTGCCAGAGTGTCCACTTCCTGCCCGTGGATCAGAATCTTCAACCGACGAAGCCCCGGCACATTGCTTTCGAGCGTCCGAGTGATCGAGTTCACAGCCATCTCCTCACTCAGAATTCCTGACGGCAGCCCGGATGCAATAGCGTCAGAAAAATCGGCAATGGCCGTGCCGTCCGAAGCCAGGTAGAACGCAGAAAGCGTCGTGTCCGCCGGAAGGGTACGTTGTTCCTCGGTCGGCGGATTAGAGATTAGGGCCTGGAGCAACTGGCGCGACCGCTCGACCGGATCTGCCGAAAGCGCCAGATCGACCTCCACAGGTGCGATGTTGTCAGCCCCGGCGGCCCAGAAGATTTGTGCCTTCACTGTCACGTCCGTCGGAGTAGAGATCGGCGGCGCCAGGACCGCATGCCGCGCTTGCTCGTCGGCAGAGCGGGATTCACCAAGCCGACGTATGCGGCGTCGCAAGGGCTGCAAGCTGATCAACCCCGCAACAACCGCAACGGCCAGAACAGCCAGCACGATCTTCAGGCCCCGGGGCATTATCTCGCTCCCGCCCCATTCGACTGGCGAAGCGCCACAATTCCCACTGCTATCGCGCTACTGAGAGGGCCCGCCGCACCGGCAAGGGCATCTGGCTTCGATTTTGAGATGCTGGAGGTTTCCACCGCCACCGCAGGAGCCATAACGGAGCGCAACGCGCGCACCGCTGCGCCCGTCGATAGGGTGGGTGATCCAGGAAAACTTCGTGCCAGTTGGCCCTGAATAACATCCGCAAGATGATGGCTCACGTCGATATAGGGTCGCTGCGCCTGATCCCACACCACCAAGGGACTGGCCGGTTGCGCCAACACCTTGACGCCAGGCACTGCCGAGGCGGACTCGGGTGTGGAAAATTGATCGTAATAGACGCGCACGGTGCCGGATGTCCCCGTCGAGGCAACATGAAGGCTGATGAAAATTGCGTCGTGATAGGCGTTGGCGATCGCGGCGCGATCGTCATAGGATGGATTTGAGTCATCCCTCCGCGTTGTGACCACTCGATAGCCCTGGATGGCCAGCTGCTCTCGTACCGTTCGCATCATCCGCAAGACGATATCCTTTTCCGCGACGCCGCCTTCGCCGCGGGCGCCCGTGTCGGTGCCGCCATGTGCGGGGTCCAAAACGATCACCGGGCCGCTCGGCATTGCCGGAGGAGCTGGCGGGGGAGCTTGCTCGAGCGTGGACTGCGGTTCTTCTTGCGGAGAGGAAAGAGTCGGCCGCGCTCGAAGCAGGAGCACAGCAGAACCAACCATTAACAAGCAAGCGAGTGAGAAAAGCGAGTTGCGCACAGCGCAAAGCATAGCAGAAATGGCTCCGCGGCCAACGCGCCAGTCGGCCATCTCGCTAAGGCTTCCAAGCGCTGTCGATAAAGGCACCGATCTGAGCCTTCAGCTTTACCAGGTCTTCTTCGTGCAGATACATCATGTGACCGGCGGTGTAATACTCGAGATGAACGCGGTTTCGTGCCTCCAGGGGAAGCAGCAGGTGGTCCATCGTGTATTCGGTGGCGAAAAAAGGAGTCGCCATATCGAAGAACCCATTTTCGACCTGCACCTGCAAATGGGGATTCTCCATCATTTCGCGGATCAAATCCGTCTCGACGTTCGGGGCACCGGGAAAGAAAGAATTGGGGCCGGAGTGGCGCTTCCAATCCCAAGCCTGGCTGGGCTCGGGGGGAAACACTTTGTAGGACTTGTCGTCTCCAAACTTCAAATCCGAGCGAACGTAGCTATTGAATGCTGCTGTGAAGGCGCCCAATACGCCCGCGAAGGAGGGGTCGAACTCGGCATACTCGGTCAATAAATCGTAGGTTGGACCCGCGTACCGGGCGTCGTAGCGCCCGACCGTGAGGCCGCGGTTCCTTTGAAGCTCCGCCTGAAACTGCGGAAGTGTCACGCGCAGGTCGGCCTTGATCAAATAGTCTTCGCTTAAACCCGTAAACCGGGCGAGCCGACTGGCAATTTCCGCACGCTCCGCCGTGCTCAGGTTCGAGCCTTTCATCAAGGCAGCCGCATATTGGGTCGATGCGAACTGACGAGCGTCATTCAGAAATGCGTTCAAATCGTCGGGACGATCCTTAAGGACTTTGTAATACCAGGCCACGGCCGCATAAGTGGGAAGATAAAAAATATACGGCCTGTCATTGCCAGGACTGAAGGAAAGGATTCCCATGTCGAGAACCGTTGAGATCAATACGATGCCGTTGACTGAGGTGCCTTCCGTGGATCGCAAATACTCTCCGAGTGCCACGGAGCGGAAGGTGCCGTAGCTTTCGCCGACGAGGAACTTCGGTGAATTCCAGCGGTTATTGCGGCTGAGATAGATGGAGATGAACTGCGCAAGCGACTTGACATCTGAATCGACGCCCCAGAAATCTTTATCCTGGGCCTTGCCAACCGCATGGCTGAATCCAGTGCCGACGGGATCGATAAAGACAAGATCGGTTTTGTCGAGCAACGAACTCTCGTTGTCTACGATCTTGTAGGGAGCTGGCGGAGTCGCCGCGGCGTTGTCTGTCACCACGCGCCGCGGACCAAAGGCACCCATGTGAAGCCAGACCGACGCTGAACCCGGACCGCCATTGTACAAAAACGCCACCGGACGCTCCGTGACGTTTTTTACGTCGCTCCGCGTGTATGCCGTCGAGTAAATCAGCGCCGTCGGTTCGCCCTTTTCGTCCTTGAGCAGTATGGTCGAGGCAGTCGCCTTGTATGGGATCGATTGCCCGCCGATGCGGATGGTGTGATCCGTGACCGATGTTTCCTCCTTGGGCGCGGGCGCTTCAACCTTAGGAGGGGAGGACTTTGCCTCCGCGGGAGTCGTCTCTTTTGGCGATTCTTGTGCCGCGTCGTAGGAAGCCCAGCCGAAAACTACAAGAAACACGGCTATGCCGTGAGACAAAATTCGCTTCATTCTTCGACTCCTCGCGACGATTTGATCTGGCAAAAGCCCGCCGACCTGACCACGCGCTTGTCTATAGCCTTCAGACGGCGGCTGCGGGTGGCAAGACTTCGGCGGTAACATCGCGGCTACTGGGCGCAGACCGGGCTCGGGAAGGAAAGAGTGACTTCCTTTGTGTTCGGATCGGAGCCTTGGACGGTAACCGAGGCCGCATCGAGGCGCGCCGAGAGCGTGCAGGCGGTGCTGTGGTGATCCAAAGGCGTGCGCTCCGGGCTTAGATCCTCCCAGGCGGAGATCGTGTAGTTGGCCGACTCGAGCAGAGGGAACTCGTATGCTCCATCGGCAAGTTCCCGCGCGGCAGGATTGTCGCCCTGATCGGCTTTGGCCATCACGGTGACCTTGCCAAGCGGCCTCGCTCCCTCCCATTTCACCCGCACTTTCAGCAGTCGGGTCGGGTAGGCATCTTTGAGATGAAGAGCAAGGTTCAAGAGCTGCTGGCCATCTTTGAGGATGATTGGCTTGGCGTCGTCCAAGTCTGCTACGCCGGGATAGAACGTACGAGGAAACGGTGTATTGGGATCCACGCGGTTCGTGCGATTAAACACAAGGAGGTATCTACCCGGACCAACATGGTCGAAATCGAAAACTCCGCTCGCGCCCTGAAATCCCCACAGACCCGGCCGGGAATCCGAGTAACTCTGTTCTCGATACAGCTCGAGCGACGCGAGTGCCACCGGTTTTCCGTTTGGACCGACTACGCTGCCGCGAATATGGCCGGTCGGCAGCGCCTCTACGTCATATTCGTAACAGGCACCGTTGGGAATCCTGAAGGGAGTCAGACCGCCTGCGCCTGGTTTCTGCGTCAACTCGGTGCGAGGCGGAAGATCGGCCGTGAAGCGGTATTCGCCCTCGTGCACGTCGTAAAAGGTAAAGACACCATATGCATTGGTATTGGTCTGAAAGCGGTCAAAGCGCGAGCGCAGCTTCAAAGAAATATTCGAAAGAGGATCGCTGGGATCGTTCTCAGGCGCAAGAAACGGCGGATCGGCCCGGCGCAAAACTCCAAAAACAGAGGCCACGCGCTGGCCTTTTCGCATTGCGCGCAGCTGGGGCAGCAGAGCCCGGGCATCGCTCAGCGGACGCGTGCCATTGCAGATCGTTGCAAAAAGGCGTCCTTCGGTCCCCTGATGTGTAAATACGACGTAACGCTCGTTCAGCTGGAAGCGGTAGCCGCAATCGCCATCTTCGCCGCCTGAGAAGATGTCGATCGTCGAAGCATCTGAAGGAAGGTCGCCGGTCGCAAAGCGCTCGTCGATATGAAAGCGATAACGCGTCAGGCGCGATGCAACAATGTCAACCGGCGGCCCAGGCGTTTCCGGCTCGCTCGGCGCCGCGTAGGAGATGTCCTCCAGTTCCGTCACCGTGCCAAGAAATACTACGTCGTCCTGCTGCAAGCCCGGGCATGTGCCGGGAGGCTCCTGCGAACAGGTGCAGCCACGCGCAGTAGAGGACAGCACCAGGCAGAACACCGCCAGGATCACAATCGGGCGCAAGATCATGGGCTCCTATCGTACATGCTTTTCCGCGCGATGCGAAATCGGTGTAAACGTTGTTACACTCGGTCACCCCATCGCGTAGGAGTTTGGCAGCCGCGCGGCGAGCGCGAGAACATGCAGATCTCGGTAACAGGCGGGACGGGCTTCATCGGCAATGTCTTGGTCCGGCGCCTTTTGGCCAAAGAGATACGGGTGCGCGTGCTGGCAAGGCCGTCGCCGCGTGCCGATGAGCTCGAAGCCCAGGGGGCGGAGGTAATCCGCGGCGACCTGAGGGACCCCGATGCCGTCCGAAGTGCCATCAAAGGGGCACAGGTGGTATATCACGCAGCCGCGATGGTCCGAGGGTCGGCAAGCAGGAGGGGGTTTATCGAAACCAATGTTGGAGGGACGCAAAATGTCTTCGAGGCGTGCCTGGCAATGGGCGCACGCCACGTCGTCTACCTGAGTTCGATCGCCGTGTACGGCCTCGTCGAAGAGGGGATCGCGATTACGGAAGCCACAGAAAGCGATTCCCGATCCTCGGAACGCAACAAGTACGCGCAGTCGAAGATTGAAGCCGACAGTTACGCCCTCGGGATAGGGCGGGAAGCAAAACTCATGGTAACGATTCTACGCCCGGGCATCGTATACGGGCCGGGAGAGCCCCTCCCGCTAGCCTTGCTCGGGTTCCGTATGGGGAATCTGAACATCGTATTCGGAAGGCGGGAGCAGTACTTTCCTTTAACTTACGTCGAAAATCTCGTGGACGCCATCGAGTTGGTTGGGGGCCGGACGGGTGGCGGTTTGCAGAGTTACATTGTTCTGGACGACGATGACCTGACTCTGGGGGCATACCATCAGGAGCTGACCAAAATCACAAGGACGAGAACGTTTTTTGCGCGTGGCTGGCCCGTCCTATTCACGGCATGGGGTGTAAAGGTGTTTCTCGGGCTTCTGCCCTCGGGCCGAGTCGCGCGTGGGTGGGAGCGAGAGGTGAGGCGAGCGTTACAGAGTCGGCGGTACGACAGCCGCCGGATTCGAAACGAGACCGGATGGGCACCGAAAGTCAACCTCCAAGCAGCCATTGAGCAAACACTGAAAAGCTCTCGATGACCACGTCTTACAGGAGTCGCCCGTAGATAGCGGCTCTAGCTCCATTTCATGCTAAACTTTTTAGGAATTTTGAGTGCTTACGATCTCAATCGACGATCAAAAATAACGAGATTTATCCCTCCGAGTGTTTCGTCGCCGACTACAAGAAGTGGAGAAATCTCACACGCTCGCTCTGTGGATTTTTTCGTGCTAGCGCGGGAGGTACCTAGGACTTGACCATCGGCCATATCATTCTCGCGATCGCGGCAATTCCCTTCATTTATTATCTGCTGGCACTCTATAGCACGGTGCGGTTTTTCACGGTCACACGGCGGGAGGCAGCCGGAAACGCCGATTTCCTGCCTCCCGTCAGCTGCCTCAAGCCGATCAAGGGGCTTGACGAGGACGCCTATGAAAACTACGCAAGCTTCTGCCGCCAGGACTATCCTGAATACGAAATCGTCTTCTGCGTCGATCGCGACGACCCGGCGCTCCCCGTTCTTGAAAAACTCATCGGTGACTTTCCAGGCCGCCAAATTCGGCTGCTCTTTGGCTCAGGCCGCAACGCTATCAACGATAAGGTCGGGCGGCTAACCCGATTGACGACGGAGGCGAAATACGACCTGTTCGTAATCACTGATGGCGACGTGCGCGTGGGGCCCGATTACCTGAAGACTGTGGTGGCACCGTTCCGGGACCCCAAGGTTGGCGCAGCGACCTGCTTGTATGTCTCTACGAAGGAAACCAACCTTGTGCAGGAGCTGCAATCGGTCGGCATGATCTCGGATTTCTTTGCGCCGGTATTGGTCGCCTGGCAGCTCAAGGATTTAAAAGTCACGTTCGGGCAATCCATCATCACCACACGCAAGGCGGTCGCGGCGTATGGCGGCTATCCGGTGATCGAGGATCGGCCCGCAGATGATGTTTATGCGGGTCGCCTGGTAGCCGAACAGGGATTTGAAGTGAAGCTGTTGCCCTATGTCGTGCAATCGGTAGCGGATTTTAAAACGATGCGCGATCTGCTCTACAAACGCACGCGATGGATGACGGTGCAGCGGCTGATGCGACCGTGGGGGCATTTAGGGCTGATCTTCACATGGGGATTGCCCTGGGCCCTGGTTGCCGTCGCGACCGAGCCGACGGCGGCGGTCGCTTTAGGCTATCTCGGGGGCTATGCGGTGTGCCGCATGGCGATCACATGGACCATCGGCACATGGGGCATGAAACAGCCTGGGCTATGGAAAAAAATGCCACTTATTCCGCTGTGGGACGCCATGGCGTTTGTGATGTGGATTGCAAGCTTCGCGCGTAGGACCATTCGCTGGCGCGGGGTTGATTATTTTCTGCGGGAGGGCCGGTTGGTGGCTGCCGAGCGCGTTCCCATGGCGAAGGGATGATGAGCGCCCGAGTCGCAGTGGCCGGTGCCGGCATTTACGGCACGAACATCGCTATTCGTTTGGCGGAACAAGGCCACCACGTACGGCTGTTCGATCCGCTCGGAATTTTGCGGGCCGCTTCTGTTATCAACCAGTATCGCATTCACTCGGGCTATCACTATCCGCGCAGCCCGGAAACCATCCGCGAAACTCTCGAGGCACGGGCCGATTTCATGGAGGCTTTTGCGCCGGCCGTCGTGCGCAACAGCCGCCATTACTACGCCATTCCCCACGAGGGATCGCAAACGCCTCCGGAACTATTCGAACGGGTCATGGCGCAGTACCACCTGCTATGCAAACCATGCCGTCCAGCATGGATGAACTTCGACTTCATCGACACGTGCTATGAGGTGGACGAACAGATCTACGATCCCGACGTACTACGCGAACTCATTACTTCACGGATTGGAGCACTCGAAATCCCTTTCGAGCAGCGCGCGTTCACGTCCTCGATGCGCAACGACTTCGACTTCGTCGTGTTTGCCACCTACGGCCTTGGGCCGAGCCGAGGGCTGTTTAAGATTGCCAAATACCAGGTTGCGGAAAAGATCCTCATCGAGCTGCCTTTGTCTTTGCAGGGAATCTCGTTGGTCGTGGTGGACGGTCCGTTTACGGCGTTTGATCCGTACGGCAGCTCGTCGCGATCGCTGTTCGGTTCAGCGAAAAACACCAACCACTGGACCACGACCGACCCCTGCGAAGCCATTCCGGAGCCCTACGCCAGTAGGCTGAACGGGCCGGGATTTGAACCGATTTCGTTCTCGCGCTTTGAGGCCATGCGGAACGACTCTGCACTTGCCGTGCCTCTGTCAAAAGATGCGGTCTATCTCGGCTCACGTTTTACGATTCGCGTGGTTGAAAACAATCCGGCGCAAGATCGACGCACCCTCTATGTAGAGGAGCACGCCCCCGGAGAACTGCACATTTTTTCGGGAAAAGTAGTGGGTGCCGTCAAAGCGGCGCGGCTCGTGAGCGAACGCGTCGCCAGGGGCTAATCCTCCGCCGAAGCCCTCACACGTGGACTCCGAGCGGTTTCCTCGCGTACTTCTGTCAAAGAAGGTTTCATGGCGCCCAACTGCCGGTGGCGGTCGTTGCGCGCGTTCCGCCAGTTGACCTGCGGCAAGAAGAGCGAAGGATCAATCCGGTCGTGATATTCGATCGCTATGTTCATGAGCGAATCGAGCAAAGAATCGGAAAGGTGGTGCGGCTCGAGGCCGAGATCAATCAACTGCGAATGCTTGGCATTATAGTAGTGTGCCTCCGCCTCCACGCGCGGGTCGGGGATGTGATCAATCTCAACCTTGATCCCCATTTTCTTTCCGGCCGCCTGAACCTTGTACGCGAGATCGAGCACGGAAAACTGCTCGGTAAATTGGTTGAACACGCGGAATTCGCCCGGCTGGGCCGGGTGCGTGCACGCAATCTCGACGCAGCGGACGGTGTCGCGGATGTCGAGGAAGCCGCGAGTCTGGCCGCCCTTGCCGTAAACGGTGAGCGGATGACCCACAGCGGCCTGGGCGCAGAATCGGTTGAGCACCGTACCGAAAACTTCATCGTAGTCGAAGCGGTTGATGAGCGCTTCGTCGAGCGACGTCTCGTCCGTTACCGTGCCATACACGACGCCCTGATTTAGATCCGTGGCGCGAAGTTTCCAGGCCCTGCAGCAGAACATTATGTTGTTGCTGTCATGCACCTTCGACAGGTGATAGAACGAGCCGGCCTGCTTGGGATAGGGGAGCACGTCCTTGCGGCCATTGTGCTCGATTTCGATATAGCCTTCTTCGATGTCGATGTTGGGCGTGCCGTACTCGCCCATCGTGCCGAGCTTCACCAGATGGCAATCGTGCGCAAATTCGCGCAGGGCAAAAAGAAGGTTCAATGTCCCGACGACGTTGTTTACTTGAGTAAATGCCGCGTGGCGGCGGTCGATCATGGAGTAGGGTGCCGAACGCTGTTCGGCAAAATGGACAACGGCATCGGGCCGAAATTCGCGAATGGCTTCGGAGAGGAATTCGTAATCGGTGACATCGCCGATCAGTAGCTCAATGGTCTTTCCGGTGTGTGCGTTCCAGGCCCGAAGCCGCTCTGGAAGTGGCCGGATTGGAGTGAGCGTCTGAACGCCCAGTTCGAAATCCCATTGGCGCCGGATGAAGCTGTCAATGATCGCAACCTCATGGCCCTTCTGCGACAGATACAGCGCCGTAGCCCAGCCGCAGTAACCATCACCACCGAGCACTGCAATGCGAGTCGGCTTCATCAACCCTCCCGAGCCTCTGGATCAGCAAAAATGCACGATTAACTTTTTACCCCGACTCTAGGCCAAGAGCAAGGCCCTTCGGGCGTTCGTAACGGGAAAGGCAAGCCACAAATCGGGGAAGGCTAACGACCCGCGCCGGCCGTGCGAGGAGGCTCGCGACGCCCAAGACCGGTGGCTCGGCGCCCGCGGAGTTCGCGGACCGTGTAGACAGGCTTGTCCTGCGCTTCAAAATAAGTACGTGCCAGAAGCTCGCCAACAAGGCCAATGGCCATAAACTGGATGCCGCCCATCACCAAGGCCACGCCCAGAATGATCAACGGCCCGTGGTTCGCGAGCAAACCTTCATCGAAGAGGGCCTTGCGACCGAACACCCACAGGCCAATCCCGCACCCTGCGCTCAGGCACAGCAGCCCCGGCAGGCCGAACAGTTGCAGGGGTTTGGTGGAATAGTCCAGCAAGAACTTCACGCTGACGAGATCGAGGAGCACTCGAATCGTTCGTGAGATGCCGTAATTCGATTTGCCGTTTTTCCGTGGAATGTTGGTGATCGGCACTTCGCCGATCGATGCGCCCGCCCAGCTTGCCAGCGCTGGAATGAAGCGGTGCAGTTCTCCGTACAGATGAATTTCAGACAGAATTTCGCGACGGTAAGCTTTGAACGTGGTTCCGAAATCATGTAGATCGACGCGCGAGAGCTTGGCCATGATGCCGTTGGCCACGCGGCTCGGAAGCTGTCGCATCAACCAGTGATCGGTACGCTCGACGCGCCATCCGCTTACGATGTCATAGCCTTCCTTCATTTTCTCGATGAAACGAGGAATCTCTGCAGGATCATGCTGCAGATCGCCGTCCATCGAGATAATAATCTCGCCGTTCGAATGATCGAAGCCGGCTTTCAGAGCCGCGGTCTGCCCGAAATTCCGACGCAGACGCACGACCACCACGCGGTCATCGTGCTCGGCGATTTCCGAGAGTTGCCGAAACGTGCTGTCCTTGCTGCTGTCGTCGACGAAGACCATCTCGTACGGCTCGCCGATAGCGTCCATGGTGTCGATGATCTTGACGTAGAGCTGCGGAACGTTCTCCTGCTCGTTGTAGAACGGCACAACGATGGAGTAGGCGACGCGGCTTTGCTCGGTTTTCATCTGAAATCGAAACCATTCTAATACATCCACCCAGTTCGGAGAAGAAAAGAACGCCTAGTTGTCACGGAGCAGACGTCAACGGGTGGTTCGTCAACAGCGCTTTTCCCCCGCTCGCGGCCACTGTTTCAAACGGCGAGCCGCCGACCAGCACCTCGTATTTCCGGAGGTCTGACTGGGCCGCCAGCAGATAGACGCGTCCGGGCGAAAGCCACAGGTCTTTAAACTGTTGACTGTCGAGGAACACCTTGGGCGCTCCCGGAGCGTTTGAACCGTATTCCAGATTTGCGCGATTGTCTGAGATCAGCAGCCCCGTACGGTTGGTGTAGAAGAAAACGGATGAAAACTTATAGTAAAACCCCTCCGCAATCAGCGTGCCAGGCGGTGAGTTTTCAAGCGCCTGTGCGAGCGGGCGCGATGAAAGAAAAGGGTCGAAAACCACCATGGCCAAGCGCGCTGCGTGGAAAA
The DNA here is from genome assembly GCA_964407845.1 of uncultured Acidobacteriaceae bacterium. GTDB lineage: Bacteria > Acidobacteriota > Terriglobia > Acidiferrales > UBA7541 > Palsa-295. The sequence goes on from CAYOXF010000007.1 coordinate 18,518, forward strand.
AGAGAACCATCATCAGCGCCGCTGCCAAGAATGCCCGCTGCCCCGCGAGCAGCAGGCTTCCGAGGGCACCCAGCAGAAAGGCGCAGCCGGCAACCACTAGAGGCAGGCGCAGGTATGCAAACGAATCCAGGGTCAGGTCCTCCATGTGTCCCAGCGAAAGCTTATAGGCCCCTGGGTGAGGTACGAGCGCCGCGGAGATGTCGCCCGGCGTCGGAAGCTCTCGCACGTGAATCAAGATTGCAATCGCGGCGATGGCTGCACAGCCAGCAACCCCTGCCAGCACCCGCGTGCCGCGTCGCACCCAGGCACCTCCCATCGCCATTGCCGAGCCGAGCAGTAGCGCAAGGGCCGGGTAGATGGGCATCGAGTAGTACTCTTGCGTCGTCGAAAAGGTGAAGAAAACCATGACGAAGCCAATCCAGGCCAGCGCGAGAAGGCGCGTCCGACCCGCGCGATCCGTTGGTTTAAAGGAGAGCTTCGCCACGGCGGGAAAATAGACGCTCCACGGAAAGAGCCAGACCAGGTGCAGCATCCAGAACCACAACCGCGGAACCGTATCGTAGTCGCGCGGATATCGGAGATTCAGAAAGCGCAGCACCTGCTCGTTGAAAAAATAAAACCACAAAAAGCCGTGGTATTGGCCGGGACCGGCGTGCAGCGTGAAATCGAAATAGGGCGGATTGCGAAGCGTCGCAAGAATGTGCCATGGCGCCGCGATCAGCAGAGCCAGCAAGGCGCCGGTGAACGGATGGAGCCGCTTCCAAGTGCGGGCGGAAAGAAGCTGACCTGTGAGCAGGAGATAGATCAACCCGACGGCCACCGGGATCGCAACCGCGATCAAGCTCTTCAAGAGCATGCCGATCCCGAAACAGCATGCCAAAACGATCGACCAAGCGCGTGGATGGGGCTCTTCTTCCTCCAGCGCCCGAAGCAGCGACCACAGGGCCAGCGCGATGACGCAGGTCAGCGTGACGTCCGGAATCAGGACGCGCGTGAAAAGAAACAAGCCGGTTGAGGTCGCGATCGACAGCCCTGCGTAGAAGCCAGCGCGCTCGCCGAACGCCCAGATGCCAAAGGCCGTTGTGAGCGCTGCGAGCGCGATGGCAGACAGAGCTATAGGCAGGCGCGCAGCCCAATCGTGGGGGCCGAAGACTTGGTACGATACGGCCATCATCCAATACGGCAGCGGCGCCTTTTCGATATAGCGGAGGCCGTCCAGACGCCCCGTCACCCAATCGCCCGACGTGAGCATATTGCGCGCGAGCTGAGCCTGTACGGAATCGACGTCGTCCATCAAGGACGGCGGCGAAATCACTGTGCCGAGATAAATGCTGGCCGCAAAGAGCAGAACAACTAGGTAGACGTAAGAACGCCTTCCGCCGCCCTCTGATTGGGCGCGGAAGTTGACAACGTTGGGATCCGCCATTTCCTCATCCAAAGAAACAGAATCATCAGTCCCCAAAGGTGATAGCCGAGATTGGCCCGTCTGGTGAGATGGCTGTCGACCAAAGCATCGATAGCGTCCTTTCGGAACAATCCGCCGTGCTCGGAAGTGCCATAAGCGAGCGCCTCCATCATCAAAGGCCGCAGCGGACCCCGCAGCCATTCGTGGGAGGGGATGTCGAGACCGGTCTTCTCCTTCGTCAGAACCGCGGCGGGAAGTTTGTTCTTCATCAGCTCTTTGAGAACGAATTTCTGGCGCGAGCCGCGAATCTTGAAAGATGCCGGGAGAGAGGCCGCAAATTCCACGATCCGGTGATCGAGCAATGGCGGTCGCACTTCGACCGCATGGGCCATGCTCATACGGTCAACTTTCATCAAAATGTCGTCCGCCAGATAGTATTTCTGATCAAACCACAGATACGCAGCGAGATCTTCTGGACTCTTTAAATGCTCTTGCAGTTCGCCGAGGATTCCTTTCAGGGCATTCGGAAGGGCCAAGCGAACCAGCGGAGCCTTCTGCGAGCAAGAAAACGTGCCATTCCAATAGATATGCGCCTGATCCGGCGGAAGCAGACAACCCTCTAGGAAGCGCTTCAGCTTGTATTCAAAGCTGATCTTTTCATCCGAGACAGGCCAAAGCCGCAGGCCGTGCAAGGCCAAGCGTAATAGGCCGCGCGGAAATTTTCGTGCGAGGTGTGCGAAGCGGTTCGCCGGGTAGGTGAGGTACCCGCCGAAGACTTCATCGCCACCCTCCCCGCTCAGCGTGACCGTCACCTTCGTCTTGCTCATCTTGGAAAGGAACCAAAGGGGCAGCGCTCCGGCGTCGGCGGTAGGCTCGTCGGAATAGTAGGCAAATTGCTCTATGGTGCCGGCAAGATCCTCAGCCGGGTTAAGATCGAACTGTTCGTGATCGGTGGCATACTGTGCCACCACTCGCTGAATGTACGGCGATTCGTCGAAGCTGCGGCCCCGGAACGAAATGGAAAGCGTTTTCAAACGGGAACTCGATGTCTCCGCCGCGTAGTGCAGGACCGTAGAGGAGTCGATTCCTCCGCTCAGCCATACGCCCAGCGGAACGTCCGAGAGCAGGTGCTCGCGCACGGATTCGCGCAGCAGATGGTCCAGCTCTTCGGTGGCGGACTCGAGCGTTCGCTCGCCAGGCGGTAGGAAGGGCAAGGTCCAATAGGCCTCCGACCGAACTTTGCCATCGCGCCATTCCAGCCAGTGGCCCGGAGGCAACTTTTCGATTCCATCGACAAGAGTCCACGGACAAGGGACGTAGTTTAGCGACAAATAACAGTCCAGACCGGCCAGGCTTAAATGGCGCTCGATTTCCGGGTGAATCAATATGGCCTTCAGCTCGGAGCCGAAGTAGACATCGCTTGCCCGCCGCGCGAAATACAGCGGTTTGATGCCCATGCGATCACGCGCCAGCACCAGTCGGCGCTCCGACTCCGTCCAGAGGGCAACGCCGAACATCCCGCGCATGCGCGAAAAGCAGCCCATGTCCCATTCGAGGAAGGCATGTAGCACGGTCTCCGTATCGGAGCGCGAGTGAAACGTGTGACCGAGCTTCTCCAGCTCGGCCCGCAATTCCAGATGGTTGTAGACCTCGCCGTTGAAAACAATGACAGTGTCGCCGCTATCGGCGATGATCGGCTGATCGCCGGACGTGAGATCGATGATTTTCAGACGCGCCGTGCCGAGCGAAACAATCTTCGAGCGAAACACTCCCTGCTGGTCAGGCCCGCGATGCAACAGCGTGTCCACAGCGCTTTGAATGCGCTCAGGATTCGGCGGTCCGTTTCTATGAGTAAATCCTGCGATCCCGCACAATTCGTAACACTCCTCAGAGCTAAAAGACGTGCGACGGCTACCCAACTTGCCAAAAATGGATGTGGTGGTGGCGTTTGCTCGCCGTTTCGGTAAACCGATTCATCGCGCAGATTCCACCGGATGAAGCCGATGAGTCCTTGGCCGGCAGGTACGCGAAGAATGCGCTCGTTTCACAAGATACTATAAAGACAGCTAGACTGCAGCGGCTTCAACGGCTGCTAACTCGGGAATCTCGATCCGAATCTGCGTACCCTCGCCCGGCTGGCTGCGAATGTCCATGTCGAATTGGTCGCCATACAGCAGCCGCAGGCGCTCGTGGACATTGCTGATGCCGATGCCGCCACCGTAGACCTCCCGAAGCCGTTCCGGCGACATTCCCATACCGTTGTCATTGATTTCGATCGTCAGGCGGCCGTCGCGATGACGTGTGCGGAGATGGATCTCGCCGCCTTCGAGCCGTGGGGCTAGGCCATGTTTGATAGCGTTCTCGATGATCGGCTGCAGCAGCATGCTGGGGACGAACACGTCCAGTGTCGTCTCATCGATGTCCTTGAATATTTGCAGTTTGTCGCGCCCGAAACGGATCACCTCAATGTCGAGGTAGTCGTCGATGAAGTCCAGCTCCTCGCGCAGCGGGACAAAGGTATCGTGCTTGCGCAGCAGCCGCCGCAGGATGTTGGAGAGCTTGAGAACCACGCCGCGTGCCATATCCGGGTCAAACCGGATGAGCGAAGAGACCGTGTTCAGCGTATTGAACAGGAAATGTGGGTTGATCTGACTGGTCAGCGCGTCCATGCGCGCCTTCAGCAGGTGTTGCTGGTTCTGCTGAAGGTTCATCTCGATGCGCGTGTTATTCCAGATCTTGATCGCCGTAGCCACACACATGACCGACGATAGAACCACGAGCAGCATATAACCGGGGTTGCTGGTCTGAATCGAGAAAATCCATGTGGGACGGACCGCTCTACCGAGCATAATCAATCCCACCTCTAACGCCGCACAGGCAAACAGCGGGAGCATCGCCCAGTTCGCTTTGCCAAAGCGCACCAGACGCCACAGCCACGTCGGAATGCTTAAGAAAAGGAAAGGCCCGAAGTGCCAGACGTCCTCCTTTTCAGGCATCACGTCTCGAATCATCCCCGCCACCAGGCCCACCAGCGCCGCCATCGGCGCCGATAGCCATTCGTGAAATCCAAACGGCAGCAGGCTAATGAGCGAACCGCCTAGCAATCCCACAATCCGGCCACCGATCAGGCCCATCAGGAAAGAGCCTTCGAGGGTTAGGTCAAAAAAGCGATATTCGCCAATCAGGCGCAACATGATGCCGATGGCCAACGGTGGCACGAGAAACAGCAGCAGCATGACCTTTTGGTCGGAGTCGCGTTTTTCAATGAAGACCAAATTGCGAAAGGATTGAAAACGAACCAGCAAGGCGGCGAAAGCCGCCGCCCAGCCGACCTTGAGAACCAGGGTGAAGAGGAGGTCCTTACCCTCTAAAAGTGTGCCCATTTCGCTTAGAAGCCGCGACGGAGTCTACGTTAAGCCAATGCACGCATGGAAGTAAAGCGAGCGTCGGCAGGAAGGCAATGGGAGAGGCAAGGCCGGCAGCATCCACCGAAGAGGGTGGCCGGAAGCTGGCCACCCAGTCCACTTCGTCCGGATGGCGGCTACTGCTGCTGCTGGGCCGGTTGCTGCGGCCGCTCCAAACTGGAGGGCGCGGCGAGGGGCGCAGCGCTTTCCGAGAGCTGCTCGCAGCCTGCGTCATCCAGCGCGGGGCGCACCCGCACGTCTACACAGAGTCGTTGGCCGGCGCTGCCCTTGTAAACCCCCCGTACGGGCGCTACATCGCCGTAGTCCCGTCCATACGCGACGCGGATATGGCGTAGCCCGACCGGTTCACCCAGTGTAGGGTCGAGCGGCACCCAGGCATTGTTAGGCATCAGAATCTCGGTCCAAGCATGTGAAGCCTGGCCGCCGATCACGTCCTCCTGCCGGGCCTCGGGAGCCGTTCGGCCCCCAGGAGCTAGGTAGCCGGATACGTATCGTCCGGGAATTCCGCGCATTCGCACAACGCCGAGTAGCAGGTGAGCAAAGTCCTGGCAGACGCCCGCGCCGATCGAAAGCGAATCCTCGATCGAAGAATGAACGTGCGTTGCGCCCTTCACGTAGCGAAAGCGCGCATGAATAGTATCGGAGACAGCTTGCACAAACCCCGCAACCGTGGCGTCACTGGCCTGCTCCGCGGCCTGGATGATCTCCCTGAGCGCGGCAAGGTGGGGCACGTAACCGGTCGGAGCGAGAAAGTCAAAATGTTCCTCGTCCAGCTGATCGCGACGCGAATCGAATTCGTTCAGCGACGTTGGATCGTCGGCAGACTCGGAGACGCCATGCGCGAGCACGACGGACTCAGCTTCCACCTTCAGCCGCCGATGTTCGGGCAGCACGTTGAATTGGTGCACCCAGTTTCCGTGCGCATCGCGGTAAGCCGTACCGCGCGAGCCAGGCGACGTTGTCAGACGAAACGACAGACAGCTTTGCCGTTCGTCATGCAGCGGCCGCAAGCGAACCTCGTTGTAGCTCTCCGACACGGGAGCGTCGTAGACAAACTCGGTCGTGTGAACCAAGCGATATCGATTCATGCCACCACCGCGTAGTAGAAATAAGTTCGCGCGATGTCTTCCCCGATCGAGCCGCACATGTGGAGTATGTCGTTGAGATAACCGTGCAGGCCCTGTTGGAAAATGTCGACGATCCGATCATAGCTGAGACGCTCCACCAGGCGCCCCGCCAGCCGTTCCGCTTCATTCGCATACGAGCCATAGTTGGAACCGCTGACGGCGCGGAGGCCCGCTTGGACCTCGGTCGCACTGAAGCGGATCGAGTGCGGATGCTGGGAGTGAAGAATGAGCATCTCGGCCACCTTTTCCGGCTCGATCGGCGGATGATACTGACGGTGATAGGCCTCATAGGCACCGACGGATCGGAGGACGGCCATCCACTGGTGGTTATCGAGGGCGTTGGCGGCCGGTGGACCGTCCAGCAGATTGTGGTACTGAACGTCAACCAGACGCGCGGTCATCTCCGCTCGCTCGAGTGCCCAGCCTACGCGCAGGAAGTGCCAGCCTTCATCGCGGGGTAGGGTCGCGTCGGTAACGCCGTGAAAGCGATGCGCGCCAAACTTGATCTTGTCGCAAAACCGATGTGGGCCCGCGGCGATCTCATCCTTGGGCACATAGCTGTTGGCCAGGTGGAACAGGCCGTTAATGTCTTCCCACATTTCTCGTGAAATGCGATCGCGAATGGTACGAGCATTCTCGCGAGCCTTGGAGATGCACTGCAGGATGGAGCTAGGGTTGTCGGAACGGAAGGCGAGAAATTCGAAGACATTCGCTGCATTCACTTCGCCGTACAGCTTGCGAAAGCGGTCCTCTTCACCCGCCATGATGATCAATGGCTCCCAGCGCAAGTGATAGGAATGCTGCGATTGCTCGAGCAGCATATGGTAGTTCACGTCGAGAATCCGAGCCGTGCCTTCGGCGCGCTCGATGTAGCGCGCGAGCCAGAAGAGCGACTCTGCAATGCGCGAAAGCATCTCAGCCCTCTCCCCGCAGGACCCAGGTGTCCTTGCTACCGCCGCCTTGCGATGAGTTGACCACCAGCGAATTCCTCTGCAAGGCGACGCGCGTGAGGCCACCGGGCACGATCGCGACTTTTTCGCCGTCATACAGGCAATACGGGCGCAGATCGACGTGGCGCCCGCCGATGGAATGCTCCGCCGAATCGTAGGAAGGCACGCGCGAGAGCGGAACGACGGGCTGGCCAATGTAGTTGCGGGGGTTGGCGCGAATGCGCTCGCGGAATTCTTCGATGCGCTTTCGGTCCGAGGTCGGTCCAATCAGCATACCGTAGCCACCGGACTCGCCGACGGCCTTCACGACAAGTTCCGGCAAATGCTCAAGCACGTAGGCGAGATCATCGGGCTTTGCGCAAATGTACGTTTCGACCGAGCGCAAAACCGGCTCTTCGCCGAGGTAGTAGCGGATGAATTCCGGCACGTAGGCATAGATCGCCTTGTCGTCCGCTACACCGTTGCCGACCGCGTTCGCCAGAGCTACGTTCCCGGCGCGGTATGCGCCCATAAGGCCGGGGACACCGAGGACCGAATCGGCGCGAAACGTGAGGGAATCAAGGAATTCATCGTCCACACGGCGGTAGATCACATCGACACGGGTCAAGCCGCGAATCGTTTTCATATAAACGACGCCGCCGTCGACAATCAGGTCGCGCCCCTCGACCAGCTCGATGCCCATCTGCTGGGCCAGGAAGCTATGCTCGAAATAGGCGCTGTTGTAGATGCCGGGCGTAAGCACCACGATCTGTGCTTCGCCTTCCCCCCGCGGAGAAAGGCTGCGCAGAATCCTGGAAAGTTCGGAGGGGTAGTGATTGACGGGAAGCACTTCCAGGTCCTCGAAGGCGTCGGGGAAGGTGCGCGTCATGACGATGCGGTTTTCAAGGACGTAGGAGATGCCGCTAGGCGTCCGCACATTGTCTTCCAAGACGCAGAACTCGCCGGTCTTTGAGTCGCGCACCAGATCGATCCCGCAAATGTGGGTGTGAATTCCCCGCGGTACCTCCACACCGATCACTTCACGGCGGAAATGCGGACACGAGTAGACGAGCGAACGTGGAATCCGACGGTCCTTGAGGATGCGCTGCGGGCCGTAGATGTCATGTAGGAAGAGGTTTAGCGCCGTCACGCGCTGCGTAAGCCCGCGCTCAATATGCTGCCATTCCGAATACGGAAGAATGCGGGGAATCAGATCGAAGGGAAACAACCGCTCGGTCCCGCGACCATCGCTATAGACGGTGAAGGTGATCCCTTGAATCAGGAAGGAGAGATCCGCGAGCTTGCAGCGTTCCTCAAAGTGACTGGGGGCCAGCGACGCAAGCTTCTGGAACAGCTTGGCGTAGGGCGGGCGTGGCTGGCCGGGGGCTAGGAACATTTCGTCATAGAAGCCCCCCGTGTCGTAGCCCTCGAATAGCCCGGGCCTCACGATTTGTGTCCTAACAGCTCCCATTGTCCCTTACTGTAGCAACAGGCATTTCGGCAGGCCCTACGAAAAAATCTATGGGATGGATCAGAGTTTCGAAGGCCGAGACCATCGCTTCTCTTCGCTTTGCTTTCGACTCAGTTTTCTGAGCTCACCGATGGGGACGAAGCGCAATCCCCTTTGGCGCCCGGCGCGAAGGATGTCCGGTAGAGCCTCAATGCTGCGCTTCGGATCTGCGATACCGTCGTGAAGTATGACGATCGTCCCGGGAACAAGATTCTTTTCAATCAGCCACCGGATATACCACACCGGAGGATGCATCGGGTCGTGGGGATAGGCAGATCCTAGCACGCACGTATACCCAGACTCTCGCGCCAGCCGAAGATGCCGAGCCCGAGCCACGCCACCCGGTGGGCGGAAGAGCTTCGGCCCGTCTGAAAGGCCGATGGCATCCTCTGTCCTTTTCAAATTGGCAACGAATTCCGCGTCGGAGTGAGCGAGCGTAGGCCCATTCATGAAGTAGTGGTTCGCAACTTCGTGTCCGGCAGCCTCGATCCGGGCGACGAGTTCCGGGCGGCGCAAAGCGCGATCGCCGATAAGAAAAAAGGTGGCCTTGGCATCGTGGCAACGGAGAATCTCGAGAACTTGGGGTGTGTAGACAGGGTGGGGGCCATCATCGAAGGAAAGGGCAACGAGCGGAAGATCGGTTCGTACGCGATACTGGATGTTCGGAGTGAGCCGTTCGAGCACACCGAGGATCACCAACGGCTGTATAAAGAAGACGAAAAGCCCGAGCGCAACGACAACGCAGCCTATCAAGAATAACACTTCGTCTCTTTCCCTTACGGGCGGTTCCAGGGGCCCTCTTTGAACAGCTCCTTGGCGAAAAGCGCGGCCCGTCGGAAGTATGTGGTCACTTAGTCCCGTCCGAGGTCAGCGAACATTGCGGCAAAAGCGGCCATCCCGCATCGAGCCAGTGCAGATAGGTCTCGAGTGTATGCCAGCACAGCAGGCTGTTCTTGGCGAAATCGGATGAATTGAACCGGTACTCCATATCGACGTGGCCGTAATCGAGCACGATTGGGACATGCGGTGGGAGCTTGGGCACGACATCGCTTGTGTTGACAATCCTCCAGGAATCCAGGGGCAGCTTGTTGAACCGCTGCACAAACTCCATATTACCCACGCGCGGCGATGCGAATGTGCACAGCGAAACGATGTCGAACCTGCGCTTTAGGCCATTCTCCATCACGAACAGCGTCGCCAGCGCCGCGCCAAGGCTATGCCCTACGACCGTCGTGAATCGCACAGGACGCGCAGCCCCTTCGGCCAGAGGTCGGGCCACTCCTCGCTCTGCTTCCCGGCTGATCGCCAGCTGCTCCAGTTGATCGGCAAAGGAGCCCGTAAATTCTTCCGGCGCGGCGACCTTTCCCAAAGCGCCCTCGGCCGGTCGCGGAACAGGCCGCTTCACCACCTTCATCGTGCTGTAGATCTTGTCGAAGCCTTGGGCCACGCGCCCAGCCAAAGGCACCTGTCGGAAGGGAACCGGCACCGCGGCTACATCATCGATCCACTCCAGGGCGCTTTCGGTGCCGCGGATGGCGATGATCCGCGAATCGGGATCGGCCACACTGTGGGCCACGAGGCCGTAGAATTTCGGTTCTACGATATCGAGGATGAAATCGGACATATGAATCCAGGCTCCCAGCTCGTAGCTGGGAGGAATGCCGACAGGCTCGGGCCTGAGTGGATCTGCGCTGCACGGGTTTTTGTACATGGAGTAAGCGGCCTGCACAAACTGGCCGTAGAACAAGGCTTTCTGTTTATCCAGTGCTTGGCCCAAACGATCCTCCTAGAGTCAAGTCGATCGTGAACTCCCTTTGACGAAGTCCATCGGGACGAATCGAGGGCTGTCGTTGCGCACGCTGCTTATTGTTTGTACTGCTCAAACAATTTCTTGTAGTCGTGATTATTTTCGTTGCAGATGTATTCTTGGATGTCCCACTCGGGATGGAGCGTGAACGTGCCCACCTCCGTCCACGGCGCCGCGAACACGTTCGGGTCTTCGATGGTCGCCGAGTACTTGAGCGTGTCGTATGTCGGGCGCTCGAACCGCTCGACCACATGGTACGCCGTCGTATGCCTGTACTCCCCTACGGACACTTTATCGTTGACGCCCGTCACATCCACTACCAAGGTGTCTCCTTCCCAATGGCCCACGGAGTTCCCCATCCATGTGGGATCGAGTTCCTTCGGGTGCGGACGTCCGTCGGTCGGGATCACCCGAAAGTATTCGCCGGCTTCATAGAGAATCACCACCAGACTGGGCGTTTGCACGATCTGTATCGGATAAGGCTCTCCGATGGTGTCCGGAACTCCCCGCGGTAGGCACTGCTCTCCCAGGGAGAAAGTGTACTCGGGCCCCACATGGTACTTTTCCGCTCCGGGCTTGAGCGTGATCTTGTCTACGACTCGGATGGAATGGTACGGCGCGATGTAGATTCCGTTGAGATCGGGCTTGCCGTCGGCCATGCGCGGTGCCGGCCTCGTCGCCGGAGCTTCGCTCGTGGCCACTGCCGCGGCAGCAGTAGGAGGCGTGCCCTCAACCGTCACCGTCACCGAACGCGTGTCGTTGCCTGTGCCTCCGTATCCCAGCGCCGTCAGAGTGTACGTCGCCGTCGCGGTCGGCGTTACGGTGCGGCTGTCCCGCGTGGCCACGATCCCAATGCCCGGATCGAGCAGGATCCGGTCTGCATTGATTACGGTCCACTCCAACTTCACCGATTGCCCGGGTTGAATCGAGCTAGGAGTTGCCGTAAAGGTCAAAATCTGCGCTCTCGGCCCAACTGGAGAGCCGTCGCGCGAGCGCGGCTGCTGCCCTGCCGCCCCCAACGCCAGCGCCATGACCAACGCAACCCCGATCACCGTACATCTCAGAATTTTCGTGCACATCGCCTTGCCTCACGCCCGATGCTCACACAGCTGCGAGCTTGCGACTGGGAACCCTACTCTCGCGCATCGTAATGCTCCGACTGCCCCGTAGACAACGACTTTCGCCTCAGCGCTGCCCCTTCAGGGCGGGCCGACTCAACGACAATCGCTACGAAGCTTCGCTGCGAGCCAGTTGCAAATTCCATTCCGCTCCTCGGCAAAACCTGCTATAAGACGTCTCCTGTTGACGGTCGTTTGGCCAGATGTGACCCAGGTCACATCGTTCGAACACGGATACGATTAGGCTGACGCGCCTTGTTCAAGTGGTTTCATGGTCGGAGCAGTCTGTATCGGGCTTTGATCCTCGTTTTCATCGCGAGCGCGGCCCCGAGCGCCTGGGCTGCGACAGGCGATCCCATCAGCCCTACGAATATCTTTGCGCCGAATTCGACGCCCGCACACTCGATCTACCGATTGTCCCTATTCGAGCTTGAGGTTCTGGGCACGATTTTCATCGTGGTCTTTAGCCTTCTCCTATACGCGGTGATTCGATTCCGCGAGCGAAGGCAGGAAAGTGAGTCTGAGCCTCCACAAATTTATGGCAGCAACCAAATGGAGTTGGCGTGGACCGTGCTGCCGGTGCTGATCGTCATCGTTCTGTTCTTGTCCGCGGCGCAAGTGATCCACAGAGTGCAGGACGCACGTGAACCGGAAGGCACGATCGAGGTGACAGCGGTCGCCCATCAGTTTTGGTGGGAGTATCGCTATCCGCAGTTCGGGTTTGTGGCTTCGAACGAATTGCACGTGCCGGTGAGCGATCCGGCGCGCCCCACGCCGACGTTCCTTCATCTCCTTTCGGCAGACGTCGACCACAGCTTCTGGGTCCCGCGACTGGCAGGGAAGACCGACTTGATTCCGAATCATCCGAACAACATGTGGATCGATCCGCACCAGACCGGACTGTTTCTGGGCCAATGCGCACAGTATTGCGGCACCCAGCACGCGAAAATGCTCTTGCGGGTCTACGTCGAGACTCGCGAGGATTTTGATCGCTGGGTGCATGGGCAACAACAGCAGGCAAATGTGAATCCTGCCGCCGCGGCGGGCAGTGCGTTGTTTGTTTCGAAGGCCTGTTTCGCGTGTCACACGATTCGCGGAACGATGGCGGCAGGACAAGCGGGGCCTGATCTCACGCATTTGATGAGCCGGGAAACGCTCGGTTCCGGCGCGGTGCCGAACACGCCGGAGAATCTGCTCCAATGGATTCACAATCCCGACACCTTTAAGCCAGGGACGCGGATGCCGGCGCCGGACCTTACCGCTGAGGAGTTAAAACTGATCGTCGATTACTTGATTACGCTCAACTGAGAGAGAAAGCATGGTCTCTGAAGCCCTACCCCTGCCGATTCGCAAGAGCCCACTGGCCATCGTGTACGAATGGCTGGGCACGGGCGATCACAAAAAGATTGGCCTGATGTACATCGTGTACGCGCTGCTCTTCTTCGTCGTGACGGGGATTGAGGCTGCGCTGATGCGTATTCAGTTAGCCCACGCCAATTCCACCTTTCTTTCGCCCCAACTTTTCAATCGCCTGTTTACTTTGCACGGCACGACCGGCGTCTTCTTCGTGGCCATGCCGATTTTGTTCGGCTTCGGTAATTACCTCGTGCCGCTGATGATTGGCGCACGGGACATGGCCTACCCGCGCTTAAACGCATTCGCCTTCTGGATGACGGCTTTCGGGGGCTTGCTATTGTACGCAAGCTTTTTTGCCGGAGATTCGGTCGCACAGGGCGGCATCGCCCCGGACGTGGGTTGGTTCGCCTATGCGCCCCTCACGGCTCCTGCGTTTTCCCCAGGGCACAGCACCGACTACTGGAATTTGTCACTGCTGCTGGCGGGCGTGGGCAGCATCTCGGGGGGCATCAATTTCGTGGCCACGATTCTGAGCATGCGCTGCCCGGGCATGACGCTCGGCAAGATGCCTCTGTTGGCCTGGATGAACCTGGTGATGGGCGGTTTGGTATTGGTGACGATCAGCCCGCTGACCGCGGCGCAAGTGATGCTCATGGTCGACCGCTACCTCGGTGCTCACTTTTTTGACACCCAGGCAGGCGGCTCGGTGGTGATGTGGATGCATTTTTTCTGGATCTTCGGCCACCCCGAGGTATACGTCCTCATCATTCCCTGCTTCGCTTTCATTTCAGAAATCATTCCGGTTTTTTCGCGAAAAGCGATCTTCGGTTACCCCGCGATGGTGGCGGCGACGACGAGCATAGGATTCGTGAGTCTCGGTGTTTGGGCGCACCACATGTTTACGGTGGGAATGCCCTCGTATGGAAACGCCTTCTTCGTTCTCACTACGATGGTGGTTGCGGTGCCGACCGGCATCAAGATTTTCAATTGGCTGGCGACCCTGTGGGGAGGAAAAATTCGCTTTGCCACACCGATGATGTTCGCGGTGGGCTTTCTGTTTCAGTTTTTGATTGGTGGGCTGACGGGCATTATGCTTGCGACGGCACCCTTCGACTGGCAGCTCGGCAATTCCTATTTTGTTGTGGCGCATTTTCACTACGTAATCGTCGGCGCCATCCTATTCAGCATTTTTGCCGCTTTCTACTATTGGTTTCCGAAAATGACTGGCAGGATGCTCGACGAAACGTTGGGGAAATGGCACTTCTGGTTGTTGCTGATTGGATTTCACCTGACGTTCGACCCTATGCACATCCCCGGTCTGCTCGGCATGCCGCGGCGCGTGTACACCTACGAAGCGGGTCGCGGATGGGAATCGTGGAATATGATTGCGTCCATCGGAGTGATCTTTCAAGGCGTAGCTGTTTTGATTTTCGTCTACAACCTGATTCAGTCCTACGTCAAAGGCGCGCCGGCAGGAAACGATCCGTGGGATGCCTGGACGCTTGAATGGGCGACGACGTCGCCACCGCCCGAATACAATTTTGCAGTGGTGCCGACAGTGCATAGCCGCCGACCCTTGTGGGACATCAAGCATCCAGACGACCCCGATTCAAAGTACGAATGAGGAGAGGTATCGGACAGACGGTATGAGCGCAACTGGGATCAACATGACTGCAGGCGAAAGCGCGTGGCAACTTCCTTCGCGCGGCCGCATCGGGATGATCTGCCTAATCATCGCCGAGTCCGCCATCTTCACAATTTTCATCGCCGCATACATTTTTTACATCGGCAAGAGTTTGAGCGGGCCAACCCCTCGGGAGGTGCTGAGAGTACCCATCGTTGGGACGATCTGCCTGCTGTCGAGCAGCTTGACGATGCACTGGGCGATTGCCGCGCTGCGCAAGGATAAAACCGGTGTCTTTCGCCTTCTTTGGTTTTTGACGCTCGCCCTGGGCGCGATTTTCATCGGCGGCACCGCCGTCGAGTGGCGTCATTTGATTTACCAAGATGACTTCACGATCCAAACAAACCTCTTCGGGACCACCTACTATTCGCTGGTGGGCCTGCATGCTTCGCACGTGATTGTGGGACTGATCGGACTAACGATCGTTATGGTTTTGGCACTGCTGGGCAAGGTAAGGCGCGAGCATACCGAGCGCTGCGAGGTGTTTTCGCTCTACTGGCACTTTGTGGATGCGGTTTGGGTAGTGGTTTTTACAACCGTCTATGTCGTGGGCCGGTAAGTCGAACACAAAGAAGGCGATATGGCGTTGACATCTAAGACGACTTCCAAGGCGTCTCAATCTGAACACGTGAATCTGCCGAGGCCGACCGTTTGGCCGATCGCGTTGGCGCTGGGACTCACGCTCCTAGCGGCGGGGTTGATGACAAACAATAAGGTTAGTTGGGTGGGAGCAGTTCTTGCAGTGGTGGGTTCGGTCGGCTGGTTTTTGCAGGTGTTGCCGCGCGATCGTCACGTAGAGGTCCCCGTGGTGCCGACGCCCGTGCCCATCGCCACATCCCGACGCAAAGTAGCACGCCTGGCCGCAGCAGAACTTCCCCACCGCGCGCGTCTGCCCTTAGAGATTTATCCGATTTCGGCGGGCCTGAAAGGCGGGCTTGCCGGCGGCGTGGCTATGGCAGCTCTGGCGGTGCTTTACGGTTTGCTGAGCCACGGAAGCATTTGGTATCCGATCAACTTGTTGGGTGCGGTGGTGTATGAACGCATCCAGGTGAGCACGGCTCAGATCGAGGCCTTTCACATCGAGCTCCTTCTCGTCGCCACAGCTCTGCATCTGACAACTTCGATATTGGTGGGGCTCCTCTACGGTGCCCTCCTGCCCATGCTTCCCCGGCATCCGATTCTGCTCGGGGGAATTCTTGCGCCGTTGGTTTGGACAGGACTGCTGTACAACGTGCTCGACATCATCGACCCGATTCTGAATCAGCGAATTCAGTGGGGCTGGTTTCTGGCTTCGCAGGTCGCTTTTGGAGTGGTGGCCGGATTTGTCGTTTTGCGGCAGGTGCGGATCCCAACCTGGCAGTATCCCTTGGCAGCGCGAGCCGGCGTGGAAGCTCCCGGAATGATGGAAGAAGAGGGTGGGGAGAACCGGCCGTGACACCGATTTCTTTCGCCTGCCTCTAGGGCAATCGGATGTCTCCCGTCGCGCAAGCAGTTCTCGCGTCATGGTCGTTCCCAACGATTGCAACGGCGCTGGGTTTACTGACCGCCCTTCTGTACGTTCGCGGTTGGCTGGCACTGCGAGCGGCAGCGCCCACCCGGTTCACCATCGGAAGGCTGGGTTCGTTCTTGGGCGGCCTGGCGATTTTGGAAATCGCGCTCGCTTCACCCATCGACACTTTCGATCCGTTCTTTCTGGCCGACCACATGCTTCAGCACATGCTGCTGATGATGGTCGTCCCCCCGCTCCTGTTGCTCGGTGACCCGGAAATTCCGCTACTGCGAGGGCTGCCACGGTGGGTTTCGCAGCGAGTGCTGGGTCCGATACTTGTTTCCAAGCCGATTCGCCGGATCGGGCACGGCCTCGCGCATCCCGCCGTGTGCTGGCTCGTCATGGCGCTCGCGATGATTGGCTGGC
This sequence comes from uncultured Acidobacteriaceae bacterium, assembly GCA_964407845.1. Taxonomy (GTDB): domain Bacteria; phylum Acidobacteriota; class Terriglobia; order Acidiferrales; family UBA7541; genus Palsa-295. Next base: position 34,794 of record CAYOXF010000007.1, read on the forward strand.
ATTTGCCCGCAGCGTATGAACTGGCATTGCACTCATCTGGATGGCACGAACTTGAGCACAGCTGCTTCCTTGTGGCGTCAATGCTTTTTTGGTGGCCCGTCATTCAGCCTTGGCCGACCCGCTCCCGCTGGCCGCGATGGACGATGCCGATTTACTTGCTGCTCGCCGATTTCGTAAATTCTATTGTTTCGGCGTTTCTGGTTTTCTCCGATCGCGTCCTGTACCCATCCTATCTGACGGTCCCCCGACTTTGGGGAATCTCTGCACAGAACGATCAAGTGGCGGCCGGCGCCATCATGTGGATCCTCGGCTCGTTTGCGTTTCTGATTCCCGCCGTACTCATCACGGTAAAACTTCTCTCCCCTCGACCACCCGAGGCGCGATCCGTGCCAGTCCCCAGTGAGGTCGGAGCAAAAAGGTCCTTGGTAGGGGCATTGGCGTTGGTTCTTCCAGTCCTGGCTCTGGCGTATGGCTGGCTCGTGCCCGATGCCACAGATATTGATGAAGCGACCGTACGGCTCACGCAAACATCGGGGCCTTTTCGCGTGAGCATCTTTGCGCCGGCCGACCCGATCGAATCCGGTCCATGCGACGTTTCCGTGCTGGTCGAGGATGCCCATTCTGAGGAGCCGATTGTGGATGCGGACGTAAACATTGCCGTTCAACCGTCCGGCGGGGACGGGAACCTGACTCACGCGACTCACCGACAATCGGTCAACAAACTATTGGCTTCAGCGACCGCACAGCTCGCGCCCTCTGCTGCCTGGAAACTCGAGGTCTTGGTGCGTCGAGGCAGTCAAGCGGCAGCGCTCTCTGCGATGCTACACACGTCATCCAGTGGATCCGAGCATGTTGCGCCCCCGTCCGATCCTGCGGCGATGGCCGGTGATTCTGCTCGCTGAATCCGCCCTGGCAGGAAAAAAAGGTTGAAGATCGGGGAAACCTGTAACAGACTGCGCACCGATTTGAGCTAGCTCCGCTCCGATTCTCCATGGCGGCGCGGGAAAACAGGAACCAATGGCTACCAGTTATGACATTGTCGCAATGGGCTCGGGACATAACGGACTGGTGGCGGCCGCCTACCTGGCCACGGCGGGGAAGAGCGTGCTCGTGCTGGAGCGAAACTCGTGGTTCGGCGGCGGGGTTGTGACGGCAAAGCTAACCGGGCCAGACTTCCTCCATGACCGGTTCAGCACAGGGCACATTTTCATTCAAGCGAACCCTCTCATCAAGAACGACGAGCTCAAACTGCTATCTCGTTATGGGCTGAAATACGTTTATCCAGAAGTTCCTTTCATCTGCGTTTTCGAAGACAAATCGACGATCGCGCTCTATCGTGACCGAAACAAAACCTATCAGGAGATTGCGAAATTCTCCCCGAAGGATGCGGAGTCGTTTCTGAAATTTGCCGACACGGCTATGCGCTACCTGCCGATGATCTCGGCGTCGTTCTACACTCCGCCGCTCCCGCTCGGTAGGAGCCTGGCATTGCTGGACCAGAGTGCGGAAGGCCGCGAGATGTTTGCCCTCATGCAGAAGAGCCCCTACGACATCATCGTCGAAAAGTTCGAAAACGAAAAAGTGCGAATGTTTTTTACCCGCATGGTATCGGAGAATTTGACTGGACCGGAGGAAAAGGGCACCGGCATCGGCATTTTTGTTTTTCTTGGCTTCATGGAGCAGTACGGAATCGGCTGTGCCGTTGGCGGTAGCGGTTCGCTGACGGCTTCGCTCATCCGCTCGATCGAGGATCATGGCGGAAAGGTTGTGAACAACACGGCCGTCGAAAGCGTGCTGGTGAAGACTGGCCGCGCCGTGGGCGTGCGAACAGCCGATGGCGCCGAATACAGCGCAAAAGACGCCGTGATTGGCGCGATTCACCCGCATCTGCTCAGCCGGCTGGTTCCTGAAGTCGGTGCGCCGGTACTGCGCGCAGCTGAGCGTGTGGAGCTTTCGGCCAACTCCTGTTTCACGGTCCACGCGGCGCTGAATCAGCCGCTACGGTTCAAGGCCGGGCCGGCTGTCAATCAGGCGTATTTCACCGAGCTGATGCCAGCGCGAATGGACACTTTGCGCGAGTACTTTGACGCCCTGCGTTACGGCCGAATGCCGCGCACATCGCTTTTGGGACTGGTGTCGCCTTCGACCTTTGACCAGACCCGCTGTCCGCCGGGCAAGGCAACCTTGCACGTGTGGGATTATGTCCCTTACGCCCATCCCAACGGCGGTCCGCAGCATTGGGACCACGCCAAGGACGAGTTCGCAAAAACGATGCTCTCCCGCATGGCGCCTTATGTCGATAACATCACGCCGGAGAATATCATCGAGTATGTGGCGGATAGCCCGGTTGACATCGAGCGCGCCTCGGCGAGCTTCCAGAAGGGCGACGTGCACGGCGTTGCGCCCTATCTTTATCAATCTGGCTCGCACCGTCCGACGCCGGATCTCGGTCACAACACCGTACCCGGAGTTGAGCGCCTTTATCTGGTGGGACCTTTTCAGCACCCCGGTGGCGGCGTGTTCGGGGCCGGGCGCGCAACCGCGATGAAGATGTGCGAGGATCTGAAAATCAACTTCGACAAAATCGGCCAGCAGCGATGATGACAATCTTTGGTCAGGACAACAGCGAGTTGATGGAAATCCATTCCCTCGAGCGGGAAGGGGATACCCTACTCATCAAAGGGAAAGTCTTCGGCTCGATGCCGATGACGGCTAAGCTCACGCCTGAGCAGGCACGAAACGCGCTGAAGCTTCTGAATCTCAAATTGGTAACTTTTCTTCTCACGTTCTTGTTCCGCAAGTCGTAGCGCCGTGCGCCTTTACACAATCGTGCTCACGTAATAGCTGTCCATGTACTCGCGCAGAGCGAAGACCTTGTCATCCTTGATTTCGAGCACGAAAGCATAGCGGTTTGAGTATTCCTTCCCATTCTTGAAGCGTCCCAGTCCCCGGGCTTCTGCCGCTACGAAGGGGCCCTGCGCGATGATGCGGTCGACATGGATCTTGGGGTCGCCGGGCACAAACATTCCACGAATCGGCCCGAGAAATTCGTCAATGATCCCCTTGTGGCCTTTTTTTTCCCCGGCGCCCGGAATCCCCGTGGCCATGACGGTCCAGGTCGCGTCCTCATGCAACAACAGTCGCAACTTTTCCAGATCTCCACTGCTTTGGTCAAAGAAGTTTCTTACGATTTGCTCGTTGCGCTTTTCCACGTCTGACATGAGTTCCTCCGAAATCACCAGGGCGAAGTCACGCGATCGGCGAGCGCCGCTACCCAGACCGCCGCGCATTATACGCTGTTTGTTGAGGCTGGAGGCCAAGGCCCGAGGAGATCGGCTCGAGGCGAAAAACCCTGGACCTTCCCCAGATTCTGAGTATGATGAGGCCCCCGTAACGCACAGGAGCGTGCCATGACAGATCGCATGCAAGCGAGGCGAGCAAGTCCGTCCCTGGTCATGGGTTTGATCGCCATTGCCGTAGTGGGATCCGCACTGGCCCAGCACCACCTGGCGCAGCGGCCCAAAACCTTGAGGCTGTACGTCTTTGATTGCGGCGTCATCAAGGGTTTGGATCCGGGACTTTTCAACTTCCAGAAAGACGAGCTCGCGGAGACCGAACTTGCGGTTCCCTGCTATCTAGTGGTCGATCCCAAGGGAACGCTGATGTGGGATGTCGGCGCCATACCGGACACAGCATTTAAGGACGACCAAACGCCTGTTACGCAGAGCTATTTCACCGCAACACGCACTCTGAAATCTCAACTCGCGGAAATCGGCTACGCTCCCGCCGACATCACCTATCTCGGCCTTTCGCACTATCACGGCGATCACGTCGCCAATTCCAATGAGTTTGCCAGCTCTACGTGGCTCGTGCGGCAGGTTGAGCGGGACGCGATGTTTGCCGACAAACCTCCGGCGCTTTCCGATCCCCATAACTACAGCCTGCTGAAAGATAGCAAAACCGTGATTCTCACCACCGACGAATACGATGTGTTCGGCGACGGCAAAGTGATCATTAAATTCGCGCCCGGCCATACCCCCGGGCATCAGGTGCTTATCCTAAAGCTGGCAAAGACCGGAAACGTCATGTTGGCGGGCGATCTCTACCATTATCCGGAGGAGCGCAAGCTCAACCGGATTCCGACTTTTGAGTTCAACAAGGATGAATCGCTCGCAAGCCGGGCGATGATTGAAGAATACGTCAAGCGCACAAACACACAGCTCTGGATCGAACACGACTTCGTAGGTAACTCGAAGCTCAAAAAATCGCCTCAGTATTACGACTAGCTTATCCGATGGTGGCGGTCGCGGTCGTTGCCAGGCCACCTGACTTGTCTCTTGCCCAAAGCGAAATCGTCTTCGCGTCGCGCTCGGGCCTCCCGCAAACGGAGAAGGGTCCTGTGTCGAACAGTGCGCTGACGGCGCGGAATCTGAATTCCGCAATCCTTGCCTGAGGCATTTGGCACCGGACGACATCGATCAAAAGCGTTGCGATCAGCGAGCCGTGCACGACCAGCCCGGGATAGCCTTCGATCTCAGTGGCGTAGCGATAGTCATAGTGGATCCGGTGCGCGTTGAACGTCAGTGCGGAATAGCGAAACAACAGTACGCTGTTGGGCCGGATGATGCGTTCCCACTTCTCGTCTTTGGGGGCAGGCTGCGGCGCCGGAACCAAATCGCCGCCCACCTTGGGATGCTCGCGATAGACGATGTCCTGCTCCTCGATAAGCGCCAGCCCTTCGGCATTGCCGATCTCATGGCGCACCACGACAAAGACGAGCGGACCGGTGCGGCCCTCCTTCTGCCGCACATCCTGAATTCGAGATGTGCGCGTATAGCGCGCGCCGACAACGAGCGCGCGGTGAAACAGAAATCGTCCGCCCGCCCACATCCGGCGCGGCAGCGGCACGGGCGGCAAAAAACCGCCGCGGATGGCATGCCCCTCAGGGCCCAGCGCGGATTGCCGGTGGATGGAAAGAAAATACAGCCAGTGCCAAAGGGGCGGCAGCGAATCGCCAGGTTTCGGAACCCGAGCCTCAAGATCGAGTGTCGCCGCAAGCGCGGCCATCGGCACCGGCGTAATCTCGTCTGAAATTGTTTCGGTCCTTCCAACCCACTTCTCGAGTTCAGCGATATTCATTTTCCTGCGCTTTGTGTAGGGCCAGCAGCGGCTAGAAATCGTTCACCCTAACCGCACCATATCATGCCTCGGCTCGGCCCCCGGCATGCGGGTAGACTCCGCTGCTTGGGCCGCGTTTTCGGCATGACGTAGGCGCACCTCGGATGAGTTCTCTGGATCCCTTTAGTCTGCTGGGAATTTGGCTATTACTTCTTTGGCTGGGTCGCCGATCGCTACGTCCGTGAAAACCCGCGTCCGGTAAGTCTCTATGTCTTATTTGCGGCTCTCGTGGTGGATTAAGCGCGCGGGCCACCGGGTGGGCACTGCCCCGGTCTAAGTCTCCCGCTTACCTCAGCACGAACGGGTTGGGAGCGTTTCCGACGGTATCGATCCAGACGCTCTTCGTCTGAAGATATTCGCGGATGGCCTCGATCCCGCTCTCGCGGCCGAACCCGGAGCGCTTATAGCCGCCGAATGGGGACATATAGCTGACCGCACGATAGGTGTTTACCCAAACGGTTCCGGCTTCAAGCTGTTCAGACATCGTCAGCGCACGGCGAATGCTCTGGGTCCAAACGCCCGCGGCGAGGCCATACACGGTGCCGTTGGCAATCTGAATCGCTTCTTCTTCTGTGTCGAATGGAAGGATGGAGAGGATGGGACCAAACACTTCTTCCTGTGCGATGCGCATAGAAGGGTTGACGCCCGTGAAAATGGTCGGCTCAACGAACCAGCCAGAGCCACATTCTGGGCGCTCGGCGGGTGCGCCTCCCAAACGGCAAATGGCTCCTTCTTGCTTTGCGATGCGAATGTAATCAAGGACCTTCTGGTACTGCGGCTGCGTCGTAATAGGACCCACCTGTGTTGCTGCATCCAGCGGGTTGCCCATGCGCGCGGTTTTCGCCAGCGCGAGCAAGCGCTCGACAAATAAGTCATGAATCGGACGATGGATGAGCGCGCGC
>CAYOXF010000008.1:0-19519 GCA_964407845.1 uncultured Acidobacteriaceae bacterium
AAAGAGTTTGCATGTCTTCGAGCGAATCGATTGCGACACCGACTTTGCCGACTTCACCCAGCGCGAGCGCGTGGTCGGAGTCCATGCCGATCTGTGTGGGCAGGTCAAAGGCCACGGAGAGCCCGGTCTGACCCTGCTCGAGCAGATAGCGATAGCGACGGTTGGATTCCACGGCAGTGCCGAAGCCAGCGTATTGCCGCATGGTCCAGAGGCGGCCCCGATACATCGTGGGATAAATGCCGCGCGTGAAGGGAAACTGGCCGGGGTAGCCGAGATCACGCTCCGCGTCCCAGCCCGCGAGATCCTCCGGCGAAATGACAGGCTTCACCGGGAGGCGCGAGGTTGCCTCTGGGCGGCTATCCGTAGCGGGCGGTTTCTTGCCAGTCTCAGTCATTTAGCGGACACGCCGGGCACGGCGAAACGACGCCAGTGCGAACGCTGCCATCGTGACGGCATACGCGATCGCGAATGCCATGAGCCACAGCGCTGGGCGCTGCCTCCATTGCTTCCATACAGCGAACGCGGCCCAGGCGGCGAACAGTCCAAACAGGGCGCCGGTGGCTTCATGGAAAAGCTGGCGCGTGACACGCCAAAGCGTACGCAGGGTCACCGCGATCGAACGCCAAAGCGCTGGAAGCAGGTTCGAGGGCATGCCTGGATTCTATTACAGGGCGCTGTGGTTCGCCTGGGCTGGATATTCGGCCACCATCCCGGGGGGCGGACCGGTTACCTCCGAGAATCGTGCCCCGCGAGAGAGCTTGTTTCGGACTTGCCACAGCCCTAGAATTACGGTAGGAACGTCTCAGGAGGTCAGACGCCATTGCAACTCGACGACCACATGAAGCAGTTGCTGCGTGAACTGGGACATGCGATCAACGATAGCGTTTCCGATTCCGAGCGGATCGCCGAGGCGATTTCAGGCGTTCGCGCGGCCGGCTTCGACATCGTGTTAAAACTCGACGCCACAATCGGGTTGGCACGAAGGCCGTCACATGATTCGAGGATGACTTCGCAGGACCGACGTTTCCTAGAATCGCTGCACATTCGTGTCGATGATGAAGTGCTGGAAGAAGACAGCGCAGAGCCGAAAGTAGAGATCACTCCGCAAGATATCAAATTCCTGAAGTCGCTGAAGATTTCCTTCGATGAAGAGCTATAACATCACTTCGACGTTTGCCGCGCTTGCCTTGGCTCTGGCGCTTTCCGCTACGCCGACGCGTGCGCAGGCACCCGGCCCGATCATCGCTGCCCCCATCATCGTGAAAACGATCGACACGATCGCATCGAAACGAAACGCAAATATTAAGGGCGAATGGCTTAAGGGCGAAGTGATTCATGCCGACGCGCAGTCCATCATCGTTTCCGAGCCAGCCAACGAAAGAATGATCCATACGTTTACGATTTCGCCGACGCTGAAGGACCAAATGCAGACGATTGTGGACCGCGGCGGATATCAATACGGCGATAAGGTGAAGATCCTGCACGAGCGCGGACAAACTGTCGCGCTCAAGATTTCTGGCAAACCGTCCAAGCCGAACTGAAGTTTCCTCATTGCGTTTCTGGCGTGATACAACTGCGGTGATGGTTCGCCCTCCTGCAGTTGCCGGACTCTTCTATCCTTCCGAGCCGCGCGAACTCGCACGCCAGGTAGGCGCCTTTTGCGCTCCCGGCAAGGCGAAATCACGCGCTTTGGCCTGTTTGGTTCCTCACGCTGGCTATCCATATTCCGGAACGGTCGCGGGAGCCGTGTACTCTTCGATCGAAATCCCGCGAAAGTGTATCTTGCTCGGGCCGCGACATTTCCCGCAGGGCCAGCCGCTCGCGATTCTTACCGACGGAGCCTTCGCCACTCCACTGGGCGAGGCGGCCATCGACAAGACACTGGCAGCGGAGCTGGCGCGCGCCTGTCCACTGCTTCGCGAGGACCGAGTGGCGCATGCCCGGGAACATTCGCTCGAGGTACAGCTTCCGTTCTTACAGATACTCCGAGCCGATCTGTGCATGGTGCCGGTCGTGCTAGGCACGGACCGATACGGCGCGATGGAAGAACTCGGGCACGCCGTCGCGCGGGTGGTGAAGGCTGAGGACGAGCCGGTGCTCATGATCGCCAGCTCGGATATGAATCATTACGAGAGCGACGCAATTACGCGTGCAAAAGACCGTCGGGCGATTGCGCGGGTCCTAGCACTTGATCCGCGCGGTCTCTATGACACGGTCCGTCTGGAAGGCATCACCATGTGCGGCTACGCGGCGACGGTAGCGATGCTCATCGCCGCGTGTGAACTGGGTGCGAGAGAAGCGGCGCTGGTTTGCTACGCCACTTCCGGGGATGTCACGGGCGAGCTTGACCGCGTGGTCGGCTACGCCGGGATGGTGGTCGTTTAACGGCCGTGCCTTAGTCCACCGTTAATACGAATGGCACCGAAGACGTGACGTTGCCGCTGGCTCCGGTGACGTTCGCGTTTGCTGTGAAGGTCCCACCACCGCCACCGCCGCCGCTTCCCCCCGAGCCGCCACCGCAGCCTGCGAGGGCCATCCAGGTCGAGAGTGTAGCCACGGCCAACGCGGTCTTGATCCAGCGCTTATCCGAGCCGGACGCGCACAGAACCAACAACAGCCCCACGGAAAGCAAGAGAACAAAAGTCATCGTGCTAGCGGCGGGTGCAGTAAGTGTCGGCCCAATCCGCCAGTGACGTTTCGCCGGCCTCAGTTCGGCCATTGCGGTCTGAACCGTTACCATGACGGAAACGCTGCCGTTGCTCGCTAGTGCAACTGGCGACACAGGGGAGAACGTGCAGGTGTCTCCGGAAGGCAAACCGCTACACGCCAAGCTGACGTTGCCCGCGAATCCATTCACAGAAGTGACCGTCACGGAGAAACTGCCAGAGCCCCCGGCGCTGGATACCGTCACGGCTGGATTCGACGAAGACATGGAGAAGGTCGGCCCCCAGGACTTCGTCAGGTTTGTTACGTTAAGGGACCCAAGGCCGGTGGCAAGGTTATAGCCGGTTCCCGCGTTGTATCCCGTCAGCACACCGACCAAATCATTGCCGGTCACCGTGCAATTCGGAGAACCGCTCACGCACGGCATCACGATCGTCCCGACGGTTACGTTGTTGAACACGCAGGAAGCTGCGGGCGTAGAGGCATTGCAGTTTGCCGCAGATTGCTGTGTCGCCAGCGCGTAGAGCGTCGGGTTGAGATTGCCCTGGGTCGCGCCCATCTTTTGGTCCAGCAAGGCCACAATACCTGCCATCACCTGAGTCGAGACCGAGGTTCCTCCGACACTGACAAACTCCTCGGTGCTCAAACTGCACGGGGCCTGCACGAAATCTTCCTCGCAGTCAATGTAGGAGCTGCCCGAAATCACGCCGTCGGCAGCAAACAAAGAGACGTCGGGAAGGTCCCGCACTCCGTCATTCGGAACGCCTTGACCCACCTGCCAGGTGGGCTTGGGGTAGCCACCCGAGCAGCTGGATGGAGTGGATTGGTTCGAAGTAGTGCAGCTGCTGATCCCGCCTGAGGCCCCGTTCGTGGCAACGAGGTTAAAGGGGGTGCCGTTCGCATCCGTGGCGTTTTCTACCTGCGGATCGTTGCAGGTTGACGCTGCAGTTCCCGTATCGAATCCGTCCCCTTGAAAGGCCTGGATGACAACAGAATTGGTGCAGGTGTCATTCCAAGTCGTCTCGGGAACATAGCCCAACACGGATTGCCCGGTGGTGCCGTTGACGGTGCCCCAATACGTGGCTGGATTGGAGAGGTCGTTGAAATCCGTTCCGCCCACAGCCGTGTCGTAGGGTGTGGACGCGATGCCGTTCACCTCGAGTCCAAACTTTGCCGGCTGAACCTGAGACAAGGCAGGAACCTCATCGATGTCGCAGCCCGCCGAGCCATTGTCTCCCGAGGCAACCAGCACCGTAATGCCTTCGGCGGCTGCCTGCTGCCACATAGTGTTGTGCATCTGATTTCCGGCCGTGCCCAGCTCCAGCTCGCACAGGCCGTAGCTAACGCTCAGAATGGGCGGCGTGGGCGTAAGGGTGTTGATAATGTAGGAAGCCGCAGTGTCGATGCCCGAAGTCGTGGCGGTGTTCGGTGAAACCACCAAGTCGATCTTGGCGCTGGGCGCGATCGCACCGGACCATTCAACGTCGAGGACTGCTTCGACCTCATCCCCACTCGGTCCAGAAATGCCGGGATCGTTGGCGGGGTCCGTCTCAATCTCTTGGAAGTTGATGGCGGGCAAACCAAAGATCGATCGGAAGGCGTTCACATCACTTGGTTGGGTGGGGTTATTGTTCGACAGGGCGATATCGCTGTCGCTTACGATTGCGATTGTTTCACCAGACCCGGTCAGCGAAGCCGGCACGTTGTAGATCTTGTCGAAATCGGCCGGCGAAACACCATAGAAACAGGGGTTCGTGTTGGAGGACGAGGTCGATTGACTGCAGCCTGTGGGCAAGGTGTACAGGGGTCGACGCATTTGGCTCGCGGCTCTCACCGTACTCTGGGGCTTGGGGAAGAAATTGTGGAGAGAGGCCACACCGACGACCGCGGGGATCAGAGCGGTTGGAATCGATGGGTCGGACACATTCGCCCAGTGCTCCTCCCCGTGGACAACAAACTTGTGAATGGCCGTGTGAAACGCTTGCTCGACCTGGCTTGCGCTGCCGGAAAAGTCGATCATCATCTTGCCCTTCGAGGGAGCTCCGATCGCGAAGCCATGCGACTGCAGCCATGCCGTCGCAGCCAAGATATCCTGATCGGAGGGGCCGAACCGTTCGCCGAATTCAGCCGGCGTCAGCCATTTGTGGTAATTGGGCGAGGACTTATCCTGCTGCTCGGCCATCCACTGATCGAGCGCGGCTTCTTGTTCGGGGCTCCGCCTGAGCACGAGCTCCATGTGATTCATCAGGAGGGCCGCAGGAGCGGCTCCCTTATCAAATTGCGGGCGCGCGAGCGGGTGCGTATTGCCGCGAAGTACGGTGAGTTTCGTTTCATCGACCGGCTGCGTGATCAGCGGTTGAGCATTCGCCTGCGACCACGAGGGAAGAGCCGTCCACAGAAAAACGGCGGAAAGCAACGCGAGCTTGCCTATCGAGTTAGTACCTATGCGCATGGTTCAGAAACCTTTCACTCTTCAGTATGAGTACGTAACGGACAGATGAGATGCTAGCAGGAGCCCATCGGGATGGATGAGCATGTCGCCAAAGTTGTAACAGATTTGTCCTTTGGGACAGGGTCCTGGCCTTGTGGACGATCGAACGAAAAACCGACACGCAGGATTGGCGGGCATAATCTTATTTGATTCCCGTCAAGTGCTCGAAGAGTTCCAAAAAATCGGACCCCTGGCGAATGGCTAGCAGGCAAGGCAGATAACGAGGCGCCGGCCCGAGCCGTCAGTGCTGGGAGCGAATTTGGACGGCGAGTGTGCGTGCCCGTTCACGGGCGATATCGATGTAATGACTGTCGGAGGCCAGCTGATCGAGGGATGGCAGAAGCTCCTGGGGCTCGGGAAGCAACTTGTGGTCGTAATCCCTTTCAATCTGCAGGAGGACATCGTTCACACCCAGCCGGTCGTAGCGCATGGTGCGCGTGAGATCGGAGAGATCGGTCTGCTGGCGCGAGAGCCCTTCGAAGATGTCAAGCAACTGTTCGGCGGAACGATCCGTCGTGTAGTTGAAAGTGACAGAATGTGTTTCCCCGCCACGATCGTAGCGAAAGGTCTTTTCACCGAGGTTGGCAATGCGCCGATGCATTTCGAGGTCGACTCCATTGAAATTGTGAAGTTTGGCGGCCAAATCGAAAATTTTCTGCGCCAGCACGGCACCGACCTTCATCGGCTGCGGGCTGGGGTCGTCGGCAAGCTGGCGAATGTCGTAGCTGCCCGTGCCGGATTCGTCCAGCTTGATCTCGACAAACTCAGGGTAGCTAGACTTAAAGACCTTGCGGAAGGTGATGGTCGCACCACCCACGGCTGGGCTTGCTCGGCAAACCGGCAGCACGAGTAGAGCAAATGCGAGAAGCCGGCGGCCAGCGTTCACGAACTCACCGCCCGCGTGACTGGGAAGTGCCCACTGCGCGAGTGGTCCCCGCGCCTGCTTGAGAGGCCCATCTCGTCTGACTCTGAATCGCCATGCGCTCGCGCGCCCGCGACGCCCATGCGTGGCACAAGGCTACGGCAAGGGCATCGGCTGCGTCGGCTGGTTGCGGGGCGTCCGGCAGCCCGAGGAGCGACCGTACCATGTGTTGGATCTGCTGTTTGGACGCACCACCGAAACCGGCCACGCTCTCCTTCACCTCGCGCGGGGAATAGCTGTGCGCTGGAATCTGTGCCTGTGCTGCGGCAAGCAGGACCACGCCGCGCATCTCTGCGAGCTTGAGAGCGGTTCGGACATTCAGAGCTGCGAAGACAGACTCTACGGCAACCGCATGGGGCGAAAACTGTTCGACCAGCCCAGAGATCAGAAAATGGATTTCGCGCAGGCGAACGGCAAACGTGATGCTTTCGGGAAATCGGAGTGCTCCGAAGCGCATGGGTCTTGCAGTCGACCCTTCGACTTCGATGACTCCATATCCTGTCGCGCCGGCAACGGCCGGATCCACACCCAGGATGCGTAGTTTGCGCGGCAGCGAATCGGAATGTGCGGGGCGAACGGCCATTGGAGTGGACACAAGTGTACGTGCGTGACGGAAGGGGAGGAAAGTGTTTTTTCGATGCGGGGCGGCGAGCTCGGAACCTATCCGGCAACAGCGGCCTGGATCTCTTTTTCGTCGATGTCGAAATTCGCGTAGACGTGCTGCACGTCGTCGTGATCTTCGAGCGATTCGACTAACCGCAACATCTGCTGCGCCTGGGCGCCAGTCAACTTGACGTAATTCTGGGGCAGCCACCCCACTTCGGCCGAAGCGGGCTTGATTCCCGCGGTGGTCAGCGCTTCGCGAACCTTCTCCATCGCTTCCGACGGCGTAATCACTTCCCACGACGAACCATCGTCGCGCAGGTCTTCCGCGCCTGCATCCAAAACGATGCTCATCATTTTTTCCTCGTCCGCCTGTTCTTTCGGAACCACAATGTCGCCCTTGCGATGGAACATCCAATTGACCGCGCCCGTTTCGGCCAAATTGCCACCGTTCTTCGACATCAGATGACGAATCTCGCTGACGATCCGGTTGCGGTTACCGGTCACAACCTGGATCAAAACGCCCACACCGCCCGGTCCGTAGCCCTCGAACATCACCTCATCAAGTGTTTCGCCTTCCAGCTGTCCCGTCCCGCGCTGAATGGCCCTCTCGATATTGTCATTGGGCATGTTTTCGCCCTTGGCAGCGAGGATGGCCGTCCGGAGGCGGGGATTTGAGTTGGGGTCAGAGCCACCCACCCGAGCTGCGATCGTCAATTCTCGAATGAGCTTGGTGAAAATCTTGCCGCGACGGGCGTCGGTCGCCGCCTTTTTGTGCTTAATGGTGGCCCATTTCGAGTGTCCAGACATGGAGCAAACCTTTTATGGGAAGTCGGGCAGGAGCGGCAATAAAGCTCTTGCCGCCACAGTGTAGCAGCCAATTTAGGTACGGGCAAGGCTCCGAGCCGCCCGTGCGTCTTGCGCTGACGATATTTCCGTGTAGTGGCCCTTCAAATGTTGGGGGCGCCCCAATTTCGCTTTTAATCCTTGTTCTGTTGTAACTAGATGAAGAGGCGTTCACAAATCAATCGCGCCGAAGGAGCTCTTGTAAACAAACTTTCACAGGGGATTCATGCAACTAGGCGGAGCGAATCGCCAAACTAGAAGTTGTCCGGATAGAGCTCTGCGCGCCCTCACCGAGCGGTATAACAGCACAGGCCGACCGTTGGCGCTTTCACCCGGGCTTCCGTGCACATGCAGACGTTGCGGGTCCTGCTGCTCCTGGCAGCCACATCCTCTTTCGGCGCAGTTGGCGCACCGGGGCAGAGTGCGCTTCGCGACGCTTGTCAGCGTCCCTCGATGGGCGCAACCGTACCCGAGCCAGACGGTCTGCGCAGCGAAAACGGCGTGCTGAAGGTCGATCTGACTTACCGTAGCTCTCTTGAGCCAAACGGCAAGCGCCGCTACTGCTATGTCTACAAAGACGGCAGCGAGGCTCCTACGCTACGTCTGAAGCCGGGCGATCTTTTGATACTCCGCTTGAAGAACGACGTGAGCCTGCCCTCGAATGCCCAAGATCAGATGCTCGACATGCACTCGATGCCGGGCCAATGCGCTGGGGCGCAGATGAATGCGGCGGCCACGAACATCCACTTCCACGGGCTCGACGTGCCTCCGGTCTGTCATGAGGACGACGTGCTCCATACGTTGATCGAACCGGGTGGACACTCGTTCGAATACCGATTTCGGATTCCCAACGATGAGCCGCCGGGGCTTTACTGGTATCACCCTCACGTTCACGGCCTTACGAAGGCGCAGGTGCTGGGAGGAGCCTCGGGAGCGCTGATCGTTGAGGGCATCGAGCGGGCGAATCGTCTGCTCGCAGGGTTGCCTGAGCGCGTCGTCGTGATTCGGGATGAAGAACTGGAGAATCCGGGCGCCCCGCCAGCTCCATCGGACAACGTTCCCCCACCTATCGTTCTTCGGGACGCCGAGGGCGACATCTTGAACACGGGAACCGGTGGAGGCAAACCGGCGAAGGATCTCTCAATCAATTTTGTCCCGGTCCCGTTTCCCCAGTATGTGCCGGGCGTGATTTCCGTGAGACCGGGGGAAAGACAGTTCTGGCGGGTTCTGAATTCTTGCGCCATCACCTATCTGGATCTGCAGTTTTTAATCCATAACAGTCCGCAGCTCCTCGGCGTCGTGGCGCTCGACGGCATTCCCATTAATGAAAATGGGCTGGCCGGAAACCGCGTTCTCTGGGAGAGCCACATTCTGTTGCCGCCCGCCGGACGCGTGGAGTTCATCGTCAGAGGACTGCCAGCGGGCGCGCGTGCCAGCTTCGTCACGCGAACCGTGGACACAGGACCGGCCGGCGAAAACGATCCCACGCGGCCACTGGCGACGATCGTGGCCTCGCCCGATGCTCCGGAACCCCGCGTGAGGCTGTCGGCCTCCTCATCGCCGCTCGGCCCGCCAAAAACCGCTTGGCTCGGAGACGTAACACCCGTCAGGACAAGGAAACTCTACTTCTCTGAGAAGGCGCGGGACCCCAACAATCCGAACAGCCCGACCGACTTCTACATCACGGTCGATGGGCACGAGCCGAAGCTGTTTGATCCGAACGCGAAAACTCCCGATATTGTCGTGCAGCACGGGGATGTGGAGGAGTGGATCATTGAGAACCGAACCCGCGAACTGCACGCCTTTCACATTCACCAGATCCACTTTATGTTGAAGGCCTGGAACGGCGTACCGATCGATGAACCCTTTCTCCGCGACACAATCAATGTGGCGTACTGGGACGGCAAGAGCCGATCCTATCCCAGCGTGAAGCTGCGTATGGATTTCCGCGACCCGAACGTGGTGGGGACATTCGTCTACCATTGCCACCTGCTCGAGCATGAGGATGGCGGAATGATGGCTCTTGTGCGAGTGGTGCCGAAAGGGGATGCGACCGCCGGAAACCGGCGGAGGGTTCCGCGACAAGGGCCCCTCTGTGGGTACTCTACACAACCCACACACGCGGCACCGGGTCGGAGACCATCGCCGGCAAATGTGCCACACGGTAGTCTTACTCCACTCGGTTTTTAACACCTCTCTCATCTGCCAATAACAAGCAGCGAGTATCCATTGCACTCACGACTTAGATTGCGAAGACGCCCGGCGCGGAGCCTACAAGCGTGTGGATCTGCGTGGGGCGGAAGCGCATCAGGAACTGGAGAGCCCATGACCGATAAGAAACTTCGCTGGGTAGCCTTGATAGTGGTGGTCAACCTCGCTCTTGCGAGCCCATGTGTTCTGTTCGCTGCAGGGACACCGGACGATGCCGCCGGCTATGCGACGACGACGCCGATCAAGCACGTCGTCGTCATTTTCGGAGAAAACATTTCGTTTGACCATTACTTTGCGACCTATCCATACGCGACAGACCCCTCATTCCCAGCGAAGGCGAATACGCCGGCGGTCAATAATCTTCTGAGTGCCGGCCTGCTCACCAACAATCCGAATACGGTTCAGCCTTTCCGTCTCGGGCCGAACGAAGCGGTGACGTGTGACCAGAACCATAATTACCTGCCCGAACAGGAAGCCGTCGATCATGGTCTGGTAGACAAGTATGTGACTGCGACCGGCAGCGGGAACACTACCCTGCAGACGGCGAGCACACTGTTCTACGGCCCGGGCACCGCCCCTCCTATTTCCGTGGAGGCGATCCTGCAGCCCGGTCAGTACAACAAGAACGCGGTGACGGGAGGGACATATTCCTATTCTGGCTACTGCTTTGACGCCGGAAACGGGACGATGCCGAACGACGGCATCGTGATGGCGTATTACGATGGCAACACGGTGACGGCCATGTGGAACTACGCCCAGAACTTTGCATTGAGCGACAACTCCTGGAGCACATCCTTTGGGCCGTCCTCCGTGGGCGCAATCAACCTTGTCGCGGGAACGACCGCTGGTGCCAGCATGGTGCCGAAACGCCCCAATGGCAAAGCCTCCAGTCCCTCTGGCTTGATCTGGGGAGGACAGGCGGGGCAGGCGGCGGGCGCCCTGATCGGGGATGCGCGACCCGCTTACGATGACTGTGTAAACTCGAATGGCCAGCTCGCGAATACGAACCAAGCTTCCATGAGCGGCCTCAACGTGGGCGATTTGATGGGCGATTTGACCAATCCCGGCAAGGGGATCACCTGGGGTTGGTTCATGGGCGGCTTTGCTCCGACGACGCCTTACAATCCCCCTGCAGTCCCTTACGCCGTTTGCGGATCGGCAGGAACAGGACTTGCCGGGTTCGGCAATGGGCCGCTGCCCGACAACATCACCACGGTCGGCGACTACATCCCGCACCACGAGCCGTTTGAATTCTACCAATCTACATCCAACCCGCACCACCTGCCGCCCAGCAGCCCGCGCATGATCGGCAAGACCGATCAAGCAAACCATCAATATGATTTGTCGCTGTTTTTCGTGGTCTTGAAAGGTGGGAACTTGCCCGCCGTGAGCTTCCTCAAGGCCGCTGCATATCAGGATGCACACCCCGGCTATTCCGATCCGCTCGATGAACAATACTTCGTCGTGACGACGATCAATGCCATCATGGCCAGCCCCTACTGGGCGGACACAGCGATCATCCTCGCGTATGACGACTCCGATGGCTGGTACGACCACACGATGGACCCGGTGGTCAATCAGTCGGGGCCGACGTCGGAAGTGCCGGTCGACTTTGACGACGCCCTGTCGAGCCAAGTTCCGAATCCGGCCAACCCGCCACCCAACCCGACTCCTCCGCCCAATTTCGAGGGCGCTTGCGGAGTCACCCCGACAACTGGCCCCACGGCAAATATCGGGGGTCTGTGCGGGTACGGCCAGCGTCAGCCCTTGTTGGTGATTTCGCCGTGGGCCCGGGTGAACTACGTGGACCACAGTATTACTGATCAGTCCTCGATTCTCCGCTTCATCGAAGACAACTGGAGCCTGGGCCGCGTCGGCGGCGCCTCCAGCGACTACAAGGCCGGGACGCTCAACGGCATGTTTGACTTCAACAAGAAATTTTCCAACCAGCAGCTTTTCCTCGATCCGAACACAGGGGAACCCTTCTTGTGAATTATTGGCAGAACTCTCCGTAGTCCCTCACACCAAGCAACGCCCCCCTGGCTCGTCCCGCAATCCTCCGGGACGAGCCAGTCCGTTTTTGTGGCCCTTCGGATGTATGCTGTGGCATAGGCGCCAGGCACCAAACCGGCGCTCGGGGATTCCGATGGCCCGCACACGGCGCAGCCTTGATCTGACGCAGGTCTCAGAATGGGACGATGGCAAGATTGGCCGCAAACAGGACTATCTGGCAGCGGAGGAGCCACTTGAAATTCGTGTGGGGAATGACCCGCTCAGCGTGACCATGCGGACGCCAGGCGATGATCTCGAACTGGCTGCTGGGTTCCTGTTCACCGAAGGTCTCGTCACCCAACGCGCTCAGATCGTTTCGCTCGATAGCGAAATTCCCGATAAAGGAGAGCATCGCGGCAATGTGGTTCGAGCAGTTCTTCGACCTGAATCAGAGCCCGACTTCGAGAAGATGCGAAGGCACTTTTTCGCGGCATCCAGCTGTGGCATCTGCGGTAAGGCTTCCATTGATTCGGTGCGTGCGCGGGCGCTCGAGCCACCCAATTCGGATTTTCGCCTCGACACGGAAGTTCTTCTTCGGCTTCCCGAATCGCTCCGTGCATCCCAGGCTGTTTTCGGACGGACGGGCGGCCTGCATGCCGCGGCGCTATTCGACGCCAAGGGTGCATTGCTGATCCTGCGCGAGGACATTGGCCGGCACAACGCGGTCGACAAGGTGATCGGATGGGCCTTGCTGGCTGATCGCGTCCCGCTCCGTGACTCGGTCCTGCTCGTAAGCGGGCGCGGCGGATTTGAAATCGTTCAGAAGGCAATCGTCGCGGGCCTGCCCGTGGTCGCGTCCGTCTCGGCGCCCTCCAGCCTGGCCGTGCAGCTTGCGCGCGAAATGCGGCAGACACTGATCGGTTTCTTGCGTGGGCGACGATTTGTGATCTACGCGGGCGAAGAACGTATCCAAAGCTCTGAGCAAGGCCGATCGTAGCTACGGGATGGCTTTCCGACTCCCCCTGCCAACTATTTCGGTAAAGGCGTCGAGCAGGTCGCGGTTCCACCATCCTCGCGCACACTCCTGCCGCATGATCTCGAGCCCCACGGCAGGCGGAGAGGCCCTGCGATACGGCCGATCCGTCGTCAACGCGTCATAGACGTCGGCAAGCTGAAGGATGGAGGCGGTTACCGGAATCTCGGAGCCACGCAACCCATCCGGATAGCCCGAACCGTCGTGACGTTCGTGATGGTGACGAATGATCGGCAGGACCAATCGGAATGTCCTCAACGGCGCACAGATCTGCTCTCCCACCACTGGATGGCGCCGCATGATTTCCGTCTCCTCGGGAGAAAGTGGCCCCGGCTTCAACAGGATCGCATCCGGCACCGCCACCTTGCCGACATCGTGCACGATGCCAGCGCGCCGAAGGGCCTTGATATCCTCCTCCGGGAGTCCCATCTTTTCTCCGAGGCATGCCGACATATCTGCGAGCCGTTCGCAATGCCCGTGCGTGTATGGATCGCGCGCCTCGATGCTCTTGGCGAGACTGAAGACCACGCCTTCGGCATGCTCGAGTTCGTCCGTGAATTGCTTGAGACGGAGCAGCGAGCGGGTGCGCGCGAGCAGTTCGTTAAAATCGATGGGCTTGCTCAGAAAATCATCGGCACCGGCATTGATGCCCTCGATGCGGTCCTCTGTGGCACTGAGGCCGGTAATCAAAACCACCGGCGTCAGCCGCGTTTCGGGAGTGGCCTTGATCTGGCGGCACACCTCGAAGCCGCTCACGCCAGGCATCAGAATGTCCAACAAGACCAGGTCCGGCCGAAAGGAGGCGCAACGCTCGAGCGCCGCCGCGCCATCGCGTACATCATCCACTTCGAAGCCTTCCCGGCGCAGCAGCGTGGCCAGCGCGATTCGCGCTGCCGATTCGTCGTCGACGATTAGGATTCTTCCAGACATCGGTTGGGTCTGCTGCTCCCGACTGTCGGCGGGCGCTCGCAGCGTGAGGAGATGCTCGAAAGCAGCGCCCGGTTGGTCGCCGAGAGGCTCTTGACCTTCCCCGGCGCGGGCATCAAATGTATCCTGTTCAGTCCGTTCGAACAACGGGCAGATCGCGCGAGCTCATGAAAAGGACTCTGCCATCGAAATCGCTTGAGGAAATCCATAGACAGCTTGCGCGAGCTCACAGCTCGCTTCTCGGCCGCTATCCTGGCCTGGCTGGGGAGCGGCAGCCCATCCACGTAGTGTACGGAGGGGCGCATCTGTTTCGGTCGGGCATCGCGCGGCGGCTCGGGGAGCTGGCACTGAAGTCGCTCGATGAATACGCCGAGAATTTTGCGGTATTTGCCAAGGCAGTGGGCCTGCCCGGCGCGAGTAGCCTTCCGGACTCACCCGATCAACTGGCCGCTATGGCGCGATCGATTAACCTGAGCCCGGAAGCCGCCCGGCAAGAAAACCCGCCCGCTTTCCTAGCGCACACGCTCTACAGCCGGATCCGCGAAAAGCTCCGCCGTGAGCCTGTCGAAGACTTGCGCATCGATTTCGAGGATGGTTACGGCAATCGTTCCGACGAGGAAGAGGACCGCCATGCAAAGGAGGCTGCAAGCCAGGTCCGCGCGGGCATGAATTCCGGCGAGCTGCCGCCGTCGATCGGCATCCGTATCAAGCCTTTCAACGAAGAGCTGCGCGAGCGGAGCATTCGCACCCTGGATATCTTTCTCACCGAGCTCGCAGCCCAATCGCGCGGCGAACTTCCGAAACCGTTTTACGTCACGCTGCCAAAGGTCACGCTGCCAGACGAAGTCGCGGCGCTCGCCGACGTGTGCTCGCATTTGGAGCCGCTGCTTGCATTCGATCCGGGCGCGCTCCGCCTCGAAGTGATGATCGAAACACCCCAGGCCATTTTCAACGAGCGGGGCGAGGCGAATCTGCTCGCACTGGTGGGGGCGGCGCGGGGGCGCTGCGCTGCCGTTCACTTCGGCCCTTACGATTACACCGCTTCCCTCCACATCGCCGCCACCTACCAGCCCATTTCACATTTCGCGTGCGATTTCGCCCGCGGCGTCATCCAAGTTGCGCTCGCAGGAACCAGCATACACATCGCCGACGGCCCAACCAACATCATGCCAATTCCTCCCTACCCTAGCTCCAAAGACGGTGCTGCTCTGAGCCCCCAGCAGATTGAAGCGAACCGCGCGGCGGTCCATCGGGGCTGGAAGATTCACTTCGAGAACGTCCGCCGCTCTCTTGAAAGAGGCTACTACCAAGGATGGGACCTGCACCCGGCGCAGCTTCCGGCGCGGTATGCAGCGGTCTACTCCTTTTTCCTCGAAAATCTCGATCTGTCGGCAGAGCGACTCACAAACTTCATCAAGCGGGCCGCGCAAGCCACGCGCGTTGGCCAAGTATTTGACGATGCGGCGATGGCTCAGGGTCTCGTCAACTATTTCCTACAGGCGATCAATTGCGGAGCGCTCACTCAGGAAGAGGTCGAGCGGCGCACAACGCTTTCTCAGACCGACCTCGGGAGCGGCTCGTTTCGACGGATCCTCGCGGAGCGGGGAGCGTAAGCGGTGCCATCACTTCCTGTGCTTCATGACAAACAGAAGCGGCAGGACAGCGAGGCAGATCGTACCCATCAGCCGGAAATTGTCGACAAATGAGAGCATCATAGCCTGCCGCTGCATTTGCTGATAGACAAGGGCCTGTGCACCAGACAAGGCGCGTGCGGCGTCTTCGCCGCGCGAGGTGAAAAGGTGGGTTAGATGGTGCAACGCTGCCTGATAACGAACGTTCCCGCCCTGCAGATTCTCAGCGAGAACGTTCTGGTGAAATTGCGATCGCCGATCTAGCATGGTCGTGACGAACGAGATGCCCGTACTCGCTCCTACGTTCCGCGCCAAATTGATCAGTCCTGAGGCATTGTTCATTTTGTCGCGCGGCACGAAATAAAAAGCCATCACATTGATCGGCACGAATAAGAAGGCCGTGCCCATGCGCGAAACGATCCAGTCGCTCACGGGAGATCGCGGTCCTGCGTCGAGGTCGAGATGGGAAAGCTGGAATAGGCCAGTAGCCATGATGAGCAGGCCCATCGCGACGATCCATCGCGGCTCGAAACGGTCGAGCAGCGCTCCGACAAACGGCAGAACAGCCAGCAACACGAGACCTCCCGGCAGCAGCACCATGCCGCTTTCCATCGCCGTGTAGCCCATCAGCGTCTGCAGCAAAATGGGGAGCAGCAGCGTGGTGCCGTATAGCACTACGCCCAGCGTGTACATCATGAAGGTCGAAATGGCAAAGTTCCGGTCCTTAAAAAGATGCAAGTCGACCACTGGATCGTTCGTGGTAAGTTCACGGATCACCAGCGCAGCCAGCGCTGTGACGGAAACAATCGTCGCCCAGGTGATGAAGGTCGAGCCGAACCAATCGTCCCGCTCGCCTTTGTCGAGGATGACTTGCAGGAAGCCGAGCCCCACGCTCAGCAGCCCCAGTCCAAGAAAATCGATTCGCAGGCCCTGTTTGAACGTCTTGCGCACCATGTGAGGTGGATCTGTGATCAGTAGCAGGATCATAATCACGGAGATGATTCCCACTGGCACATTCAGCAAAAAAATCCAGCGCCACGAGTAATTGTCGGTAATCCACCCTCCCAGCGTCGGTCCCAGGGTCGGTGCCACAACTACGCCCATGCCGTAGATGGCCATCGCCATTCCCTGCTTCTGGCGCGGGAAGCTGTCGACAAGAATCGCTTGCGACATCGGCTGCATGCCTCCGCCACCGGCTCCCTGTACCACGCGGAAGAACACGAGTGCGGCAAGCGAAGGAGCCGTGCCGCAAAGCAGGGAGCTAATCGTAAAGATCACCACGCAGGCGAGAAAAAACCGTTTGCGACCGAAAAGCGTCGAGAGCCATCCGGTTAGCGGCAGGACAATCGCATTGGATACCAGATAGGAGGTGAGAACCCAGGTACTTTCGTCCACGCTGGCCGAGAGACTGCCGGCGATATGGGGCAGCGAAACGTTGGCAACACTGGTGTCCAGCACCTCCATGAACGTCGCCGAAATGACCGTGGCCGCAATGAGCCACGGATTGACTTGCGGCATCGGCCGGACGTATTCGGCAGTGGCACTCATTCATTAGGCGCAATCGTTCCCGTGCGTCCGCATCCTCCGTCTCGCAGTCGCTGCGCGCGGGCGAACCAAATACCTGTTACGGGAAGTCTAGCTGCGCGCGCCAGGCCCGGTGAGCTCGACCAGCGGCTCGGAAGGCTCCGGCGGGCTTGCCTGGAAAGTTTGAGGCGCACGCCATCGATCCACGACGGCAATCTGGTGTACGCAGGAAACCGTGCATCTCGGTGCACAGCCCTTTTTTGTAAGAAATTCGCGGCGCCGCTGAGCCTCCGTGTACAGTTCGAGCGGAATGCCGGGATAGCCACGCTGCTGCGAGCAATAGTGCACCAAACCATCCTCGCACACATAGAGATAGCGTGAGCCGGCACGGCATCGCCAGTCGTTTTCGCGGCCCGCGGCGATGTTATGCTGAAATCCATTCACGCGCGAAAACGAACGTTTCCCGAGCGACATAATCTCTTCGAAAATCTCTCGCTCTCGCTCTCCCAAGGGCCGCAGTTGCCCGCTGCCGTCGTGGATGATTCCCACCGTGGATGTAAATCCGAGTTGCTGTGCTCGGTGAGCCACGGCGAGCGCATCCTCCGGGTTCTGTACGCCGCTGCCGAGCACCGAATTGATGTTCACCTGAAATTCGGCGTGCTCGGCCAGTAGCACCAGCTTTTGGTCGAGCACCTTGAGGCTCTTTTTCGAGACCTCGTCCGGTGCGACATTGTCGATGCTGATCTGGAGATATTCGAGTCCGGCGCGGTTCAGCCGCTCGATGCGCTCGGCAACGAGCAGATATCCATTGGTGATCAGGCCGGCCATGGTCCCGTGGCTTCGGATGCGTTGGATGATCGCGTCCAGATCGGGGTGCAGAAGCGGTTCGCCGCCGCTGATCGTAATGATGGCAGTCCCCATCGCACCCAGCCGGTCGATTCGACGGAACATTTCTTCCGTCGGCACGGGTTTCGAAAAATCGTCAAACTCGTTGCAATACGTGCAGGAAAGATTGCAGCGCCGGGTGGGAATAATGTGCACCAGTAGGGGATGGCGCGTGGACACCAGCCCCTTGGCCAACATGCGCGCCTCCCGCAACCTGCGGTGTAGAGCGCGCAGACTCCTGCGGAGTTTGCGTCGAACGGTCACAGATCTCGCCGGTGGTTTATTATGCCATAGCGACGTGCACCCTCTGGCGCGATCCTTGCTAGCTTGTCAACCTCGAGACGGGAGGTGCCGAACGAGGTCGACGACAATTTCTGATCGTTTCAGGAGCTCAGTTGAAAGCGGCAACAAGGACTTTTCTAGCGGAAGGAATCTGAAAAAGATCAATCCTTTGGCCAGCCAGTCCTGCTAGAATTTCTTTTTCCATTTGGTTTAGACTACGGCTAAGGTGTGTGGACGCCTTTTGCGGAAATTTCGAGGTGAAAACGTGAACGATCATTCAGCCTTTCTCGCGCGGGGGTGGGCCTGATGCCTGATCCTGTCGCAGAAAAAGTGATCGCGACGCTCGCATCCGTAAAGCGCATTCCGGCCGACACGATCACGTTAGACACGAATCTGCAGGAAATGGGCATCGACTCCCTCGACGTGTTCAGTCTTCTCTTCGAGCTTGAAAACGCCTTCAAGATTTCGATCCCTGATGACGACGTCCGCTCGATCAAGACCGTCAACGACATCGTCGAAGGCGTCAAGAAACTCCTCGCCGCTGCGCCGCCGGAAACTTCCATGGGTTCGGCCAGCCCGGCCAGCTGATGGCACCGCGGCGGGTCGTTATTACGGGCCTCGGAGTCATTTCCGCCCTCGGTCTGGATCTGGCGGCAAATTGGGACGCGCTCTGTCAGGGACGCCCCGCCATCCGACCGCTCGAGGGTGTCGACGGCTCTCGCGTCGGTCTCAAGATCCAAAACGCCGCGCAGGTCCATGGCTTCGATCCGCTGAAGCATTTTGAAGGCGGCAAGGACGCGCAACTCGACCGCTTCGCGCAGTTCTCCGTCGTTGCCGCGCGCCAGGCAATTCACGATTCCGGTGTCGAGCTGACGCCAGAATTGCGCGAGCAAACGGCCATCATTTGCGGCTCGGCGGTGGGGGGCCAGTCGGCGATTGAGGCCGGATTCGAGGACCTTTGGGTTAACGGACGCGGCCGTGTCCATCCTCTGACGATACCCAAAACGATGGCGAATGCTGGCGCAAGTCATATCGCCATGGATTTAGGCCTGAGCGGCCCCGCGTTTACGATCTCGACAGCCTGTTCGTCGGCCAATCACGCCATTGGTCAGGCCTTCCGAATGGTTCGCGACCTAGAGGCGGAAATGGCCGTGACGGGGGGAGCCGAGGCCTTTTTTAATGTGGGAATGCTCAAGGCCTGGGAAGCCATGCGGGTGATTTCGCCGGACACCTGCCGGCCTTTCAGCAAGGACCGTAAGGGTATGATTTTAGGTGAAGGCGGTGCCATGATGATTCTCGAGCCGATCGAGAGGGCTCAGGCGCGCGGTGCAAAAATCTATGGTGAGGTTTGCGGCTGCGGAATGACCGCAGATGCCCACCACCTCACGCAGCCGACCGTGGAAGGGCCAGCTCGAGCCATGCGCGCGGCCCTCCGGGAAGCGGGGCTCGCACCGGAGGCGATTGGCTACATCAACGCCCACGGCACCGGCACACCAGGAAACGATCCT
>CAYOXF010000009.1:0-41222 GCA_964407845.1 uncultured Acidobacteriaceae bacterium
CGCAATTCGGCCGCCGATTGATAGCGCAGCGTGCGATCCTTCTCGAGCGCCTTGTTCAAGATGCGCTCCAGCTCGTGGGGCAGATCGGGATTCAACCGTACCGGCGATGCCGGCGCCTTGTTCAAAATGCCATCGAAGATCATCCCCGATGTGGCCCCCGAAAACGCCTGCCGCCCCGTGGCCGCCTCGTACAGTACGATCCCCAAGGAGAACAGATCGCTTCGGGAATCCAGCTCTTCGCCTCGCACCTGCTCCGGCGACATGTAGGCGACTGTTCCCAGCGCCACTCCGGGACTGGTCAGGTGCGGATCTTGATCCTCGGTGGGCGCTTGTGTCCTTGCGGCTGCTGCACGCTCCTGGGGCACTTGCTTGGCTAGCCCGAAGTCCAGAATCTTCACGTGGCCGCTCTCGGTGATGAAAATGTTCGCGGGTTTAATGTCTCGATGCACGATGCCCTTGGCGTGTGCCGCGACCAGTGCGTCCACCATTTGCGTGCCTAAATCGAGCAAGACGTCGAGTGGCAGCGGCTTGCCGCCGATGCGCTGTCTGAGGGTTTGTCCCTCGAGCAACTCCATGGCGATGAAACGCTGACCGTCCTGCTCCCCGATATCGTAGATCGTGCAGATATTGGGATGGTTCAGTGCGGCTGCAGCACGCGCCTCACGGAGAAAGCGTTCCAGTGCTTGTTTGTCCCTTGAGACTTCACTCGGCAGCAATTTCAGCGCGACGATGCGTTCCAACCGCGTGTCTCGGGCCCGATAAACTTCGCCCATTCCTCCTGCGCCGAGCGAGGAAAGGATTTCGTAGGGGCCGAGTCTTGTCCCTGGTGTCATTACCGAGAATCCTCAGTTATTTCAGGCCAACGAGAGCGAATTTCCACGAACCATCACTCTGTCGCTTCAGCAAACGCATCCCCTCGTTGTTCGGAACAGTCACCGGATCGGCGTTCGCAGACATCTTGATGATCGCGTTGGTACGGCCCACCTCGATCGCCCACCCGTCCACGATTGCGGTTTGCATCGTTTTATAGTCCGGCGCGTATTTCAACACTTTGAATTCTGGATACTGCGCGTGGACCTTCGCGTATGCCTCTCCTATGGCTTTTATTCCCACCACGGGCGGACCGGGGAAGCCTAGGTTGATCCCATCGTCCGACCAAAGAGCCGTCAAGCAGGCCGGATCCTGCGTCAGCGTACACTCTTCGTCTGCTTTGTGGAGTTTTTCAATAGCGGCCAAGTCGGCCGCGTGCGTGTCGTTTTGCTGAGACGAGGCCATGACAGAGCTGAGGGTGAAAACACCGACAGCGAGTCCTACGAGAAACGCCATCGCCACCAATATAGAATTGCGTGTCATATAGCCTCCTTGCACGTTCACCTGTTGTGAGGAAGGGGCGGGAGATGTCGTAGGGGCCGAGTTTTGTTCCCGGCGTCATTTCTTGAGTAGCAGGGAGGGCCAGTTCAGCACGACGGTGAACGGCGGCTGCGTGGCACCGCTCGCAGCCGAAGGAGCGGCCATCAGGAAACGCTTGCCGTCCGAAGAGACGTCCCAGAAGAGGACGCCGCGGGGCACCTTGAACAGGGCCTTTGGAACCCCAGCCTGAAACACGCCGCTAGTGTTGACGTCCACCACCATCGCCGTTCCGTCAAGGGACAGATAGAACAACTCCTTGCCATCATGGCGCCAAAGGGCAGTTGTCCCGCCGTCTTTGGAGACCATCCACTTACCACTCATGGGCGCGGTTCCGGTAGAGGGCGAGCCTGATGCGGAGACATCGAACGGCCTCACGTAGATTTGATCCCTGCCGGATTCATCCGACGAATAGGCAATCCAGCGGCCATCCGGAGAAAAGCGGCCGGCCGCTTGGTTAAACTCGGAACGTTCCACTACGATGGGTTTGCGATCCGCCGCCGTGCCTCCGAGGGGAAGCAACCATAGCCGGTCGGGCGGAATGGGATTGAAAAACAGCAAACGGCGTCCGTCAGGCGACCAACTACTAGGAGCTTTCAGGTCACTCGAACTAAATAGGAGTTCGTCTTCGCCCGCCAAGTTCGAGGTCTTCTGGTACAGGTCATACCGCCCGCTTCTATTGGATACGAACGCGATGCGGCTGCCATCTGGAGACCAAACTGGATTGGATTCCCAGGCCGAACTGAACGTGAACCGCGTTGTCACGCCTCGTGCGAACTCATACAGCCAGAGGTTTCTAGTGCCAGAATTTTGCGGATCGGCTCGCTCGAACGCAACACGCTTCTCATCGGGCGAGAGCGCAAGGGTACGATATACACCAGGATCCCCAACGGTTCCCAGAACCTTTCCCTCACGATCGAACCACGTCAGCTGGCCTCGAATGAAACCGCGAGCCGCCGTTTGCACTGCGGATGACAAGCCCCTGACATAGACGAGAACATCCGTAGCAGATGCCGAAAAACTCGTTGGTGCGACCTGTTCGGCAATGGGAACGGCCTCTCCCACCAGTTCGAGGCGTTTGGCGTCGAAGGGTTGCGCCATCAAGGTGCCGACCCCTCCCGCTTGTGCGCCTCGGACAAAGAGCAAGTATCCGCGAGTTCGGTCCGAAAACGGCACATAGGCAACGGGGGAAGAGTCGGACAGCAGCTTCGTCGAAGGCTGTTCCTGGGGCTTGGCATCGATTGAAGCAACGTAAATGCCACCGGCCTGCGTCAATGAACGCTCATACAGGAAATGATGCCCATCGGGCAAGAACGAGGGAGAGACGGAAGAATTGCCCGTGGTGACCGGCAAAGCGGGCCCGCCCGACGCGGTTACTTCAAAGGTGCCAGCTGTAGATCCAAAAATGATCTTATCCTCGCGGTTCCACGTTCCTCCCAACATTAACGGAGCGTCGCAAAGTGTCACGGCAGGGCCGCCCCCAGACTCAATGGACTTCACCTTGCCTCGAGAGAAGAACGCAATATAGCGGCCATCGGGCGACCAAATCGGCCAACTAACCGCGCCTTCCGTACCGTCGAGAGGCCGCGCTTCGACCGTTTCGAGTGACCGGATCCACAGGCGCGTCTGACCGTCCGCTCCAGCGCCGATGAACGCCAGCTTTCGGCCATCGGGAGACAACGCGAAATTGCCTCCCAAGGTTAGTCTCTCGGGCACAGGGATTTCAAAGCGCATGGCCTGGCCCACGGGAGGCTTCTGATGAAAGTAGAGAAACGCCAGCAAAGCTGCGGCCAGAATCGAAGCGCCCGCAACTCCCCGTTCGACCCACATCCGCCAGGTTTTCTTGGCTGGGCGCCCGACTCCTGCAAGTGATGCCGCATCTTCCGGCGCTCCTGCAATCACTTCATCGAGCGAGATTCGAGCGTCGCCGATATCACGAAGCCGCTGCTTCGGGTCCTTCTGCAAACAACGTTGCAGCAGCACACGAACCCGAATCGGTGTAGCCGCTGGCAGCCGCGACCAATCCGGCTCTTCCTTTATGACCGAAGCCAGCGTGTCCGTAACCGTCTCGCCGCGAAATGCTGTCTTGCCCGTGAGCATTTCGTACAGCACGCAGCCAAACGCCCAGATGTCCGCTCGACGATCGACGGGTTTGGCCTTTGCCTGCTCAGGCGACATGTACGCGGCCGTGCCCAGCAAAACTCCCTGCTGGGTTGCCATTCGACTGATTGTCGGAGAAGTGGAAATGTCGATTGAGGACGGACCGCCTTCGAGCGCCTTGGCTAAGCCAAAATCGAGCACCTTCACCACATCATCGTTCGTGACTTTCACGTTCGCGGGTTTTAGGTCGCGGTGAATGATTCCGTGCTCATGCGCGTATTCGAGTGCATCTGCGATTTGCCTTGCGATGCGCACAGCCTCATCGACCGGAATCGAGCCGGCCTTGATGCGGTCAGCCAGCGTCGGCCCTTCCACTAACTGCATTACCAGAGCGCGAGTGCCCCGGGAATCCTCCAAACCGTAGATTGAAGCAATGTTGGGGTGATCGAGAGAGGCGAGAACCTTAGCTTCCCGTTGGAACCGAGCCATGCGTTCGGCATCACGTGCGAACGCTTCGGGCAGGACCTTAATGGCTACGTCACGGCCCAGCTTGGGATCACGGGCACGGTATACCTCGCCCATTCCGCCCGCACCAATAGCGGAGAGAATTTCATAGGGGCCCAAGTGGGTGCCGGACTGAATGGGCATGGATCCCTGCCAACTGGAATCGGAATCCGCGTAGTATATACGACGTGTGTTACGTACCAAGCTGATTTATCTAGAGTGACTCTGTATAAGACAGTCAGGCGGATCCTGTTCGTTAGCCGAGGGCAGTTGTGGATGACGCATTTAAGCAATTCGTAGAAACGTTGCACCCTTCATTCCTCCGCTTAATGCAAATGTCCCCGTTGAAAATGTCGGCCCTTCCGAAAAGGCTTCCTGAGAAATGTATCTACCTCCTAAGCGAAGGAGAGAATCACTTGTACGTAGGTCGAACGCGCCGACTCAGGAATAGGTTACGCCAGCACTCTGTCGCGGGGGCACAACACAATCAAGCGGTGTTTGCTTTTCGCCTCGCACGCGAAATGACTGGTCGGCTGACGGCGGCATATGCTGCCGAGGGTTCAAGAATTGCGTTATCGGCAGATCCTCAATTTGCAAACGCCTTTAAGCAGGCAAAAGCTCGCGTGCGGAACATGGACTTGCGCTTTGAGCTTCGAGGAATAACCTGAGACCCGTGCCTGCGTTTGTGCTCTACAGTTTGCGACACACGTTCTTGACTCGGCTGGGGGAATCTGGGTGCGACGCATGGACGCTTGCCCGCATCGCTGGGCACAGCTCGATAAGCATGTCGTCACGCTACGTCCATCCTTCCGACGATGCCGTTCTCGCGGCCATGTCCCGGCTGGGTGGGCACAATTTTGGGCACAACGGTGAAACGCCGCTTCCGGTTGCGCCGGTGCAACGGCGGTTAACTCAGTGATAGGATTAGAGAAGTCGAATACGCGCCCGTAGCTCAGTTGGATAGAGCGTGTGCCTCCGGAGCACAAGGTCGGGAGTTCAAATCTCTCCGGGCGCGCTTTTCCCCCCCAAACCGATGGTTTTCCGTGCGACAGCTCAGCTTTGGTTGATCCACTTAACGTTCACTTAACAACAGATTCGGTCGCTTGGAGCGGCGGGCGCAAAGTCATCGAAGGATAAGCATTCCAACTCCTAGCGCGTCAGTTCCTCAAACTCACCGGCAATCAACTGGGCCAGGGTCTCTGCCGACGGGCGGGAGCCCTTCAGCTTCGACAGGATCTTCTTGGCCGCCCGCCGCGCGCAATCTTCGACCTGCCGTCGGCGCTGTTCTCTGGCTTGACGGACAACATCATCGCTTGTTTGTGGCATCTGGGTTCACCTTCTTCTTCCAAACGAGCAAGACCACGCCGAGTACACCAAACACAACCGCTAGATCGCGTGCCAAGCGCTCGTCGGCAGGCGTGCTTCCGTACAGCCGCATGTAGCCTAGCAAGCAAACCAATGCGACCATATCTACGATCCACACAATCACGAGAGCCTTTCGGTAGGCCATGAATGGGGGCATTCTATGACACAAGGACCCCCTGCTGCGAACTCGCCCTACGTGACTGCCATCACGGCGCGTCGGCCCCCAGTCACAGCTTGACGGAGCGCGAAGGGGTAAGGCTCGAGCAACTGTTGCGGGACGGCGCGCCCTTTCTTCTCCCTCTCAGTCGGCCGGCGCGCCGCCGCTGCGAGGTCGCTAGGGAAAGGCGGGCGCTCTTCGCTGGAGGCGCCCGCCAAACAAAGGAGAGATGGCGGTGTTTCCGCGGGCAGTGAACGTCATGACGATCGAGAGAGTCGACATCCCGCATGGCATCGAGTTAGCACACTGCCGACGGTTTGATGCGAAGACGACAAGCAGCGCGAAGCGGTTTTTTGCTGTCGTCACTGGAACTTGTTCCGACTCACGCACAGTGATTGTCGGGCTGAAGCAAGTCACGTCTATCAGTGACGCAGCCTTTGGCGCAGTCGATTCAACCCGACGAAGCGCGAGCAGAATAGCGGAGAAGGAATCCGAAAACTATCTAAAATCGCCCACTCGCTCGGTAATTTTCGTCGCTAAGGATTCGTGGATGGAGACCTTTTTCCTTAGCCGCGCCCTTGGGTGTCCGAAATTCCCGCGTGACCACCGTCACAGCATGCCACAGGGGGTCTGTGCTAACAGAATTAACCACTGTTTGAATCGCGGCGCTGCGCGCCGTCGTACGGCTCCTCAGCCCGGCGCGCTGTCGCCGCGAGTTATTCACACAGCGAGGCTAGTTCCCGCGAACACCTCACGAGTGAACAGCACGAGCTAGTCTGTGGTGAGCGAATCACCGTAACGGCTAAGCTCGATACCACTTCCGACGGTGAGCAGAACAGAATTGATGTGCGGCTTGGCTCGCACATGCTTACGATAAGCCAAGGCATCGGGCCGGGCTGACTGAGGATTGATCATGTTGTCGGCAGCCACGAGAGCGCCGGAGTTCAGCTTCGGATAAAAAAGATCGAAACAAGGGATGTAGAGGTCCTTCCACAGATCGACGAGAACGAAGTCAAAGGGACCCGGGAGCGACCCAATCACGTCTCGCGCGTCGCCCAATTGGAAATCCACTTGAGCGGCAAGGCCTGCTTTCTTGTTCATGGCCCGGGCATATTCGTGCTTCTTTGCTGCGCAGTCGATCGTCACCACGCGGCCTCCGGTGGCAGCCGCGGCTTCGGCGAGCCACACTGTGGAATGGCCATACGACGTCCCAATTTCCAGAATGTTCTGCGCCTTGGCGCCCTTGATGAGGATGTTGAGAAGTCGGCCCGCGTGCCGACCGATCGAGATGAGGAACTCGTCGCGATGGCTCATCCACTCGTCTTCAGACATATGGTTGCGAAGCTTCCACTCTTCGGCGCCGCGTCTGTCGTACTCGGCAAGGACTGACTTGATCGACTCATCCATTTCGAAATCTCCCTACATGAGTGTTCCTGACGGGCGAGGGGGCTACGAATGCTGGATACTCAAAATGTGCGGCCCGGGCGTTATCGCGTACAGGTCCTCGATCAGACCGGCTCGACGCTCCAGCACCACCCGTTGATTGAAGGAGCCTTTGTCAGTGATTTCGCCTGCATCGAGCGATGGTTGCTCCTCCGCCAGAATGGCACGTACGATGCGGTTCGAGCTCCCCGTTGATTGCTGGGCGAGGCTTTTCAGCAGCGAGTGAAATCGTGCCCGCACCGCCGGATGTTGGACGACCTCTTGAAGAGGAGCCTGCTCGGGCAGGTCCGGGGCAAGCGACCGGCACGTGTCCGGGTCGGCAAAGAAAATGACAGCGACGAAATCGCGGTCCAAGCCTGCTATCACGACGTCGCGCACAAAAGGTGCAAAATGGCCGATCATCTTGGCGCGAAGCGGCCCCACGCTGACCCACGTGCCATTGGCAAGCTTGAAGTCTTCGTTTAGGCGGCCGTCAAACAGCAGTCCTTTATTCAGATCTTGGGGGTCGATCAACCGCACGGCATCGCCAAACGAGTAAAAACCCTCCTCATCGAAAGCCTTTTGCGTCAATTCGGGTTCACGCCAATAACCGGGCGTCACATTCGGTCCCCGCACGCGTGCTTCCAGTTTTTCATCCCGCGGGACCAGTTTTACTTCCACCCCGGGTACGGGGATTCCGATGGTACCCGCCCGGTCTGTCTCCCACGTCGTTTGGATCGCCATCGGTGCAGTTTCGGTGGAACCTAAGCCTGTCGCCATGATGATGCGCTCGCCGCAGGTTTTGAAAGCGAGGTCACGATAAGCATCCCACACCGGCTGAGAAAGACCTGCTCCTGCGTAGAACATCAGGCCCAGCCGCCGGAAAAATGTCTCCCGCAGTTCGCGGTCAGCGCGCAAAAAGGGCAGTAGATCTTCGTACCCCTTTGGGACATTGAAAAAAACAGTCGTCGCAATCTCACGAAGATTCCGGACGCTTTTTTCGATCCAACCAGGGCCGGGCTTGCCATCGTCGATGTAAAACGTGCCGCCGTTGTAAAGCGCAATGCCGACGTCGTGGTTGCCGCCGAACGTGTGGTTCCAAGGAAGCCAGTCGAGAATCACCGGAGGATCGTCTTCGAGGAAGCCAAATATCTGGACAATCATCTGCTGATTGCTGCAGAGCATCCGATGTGTGTTGATGACGGCCTTCGGAATACCCGTCGATCCTGAGGTGAAAAGAAATTTCGCCACGCCATCGGGATCGATCCTGTCGTGAGCAAGGTCAACGGCGGCGGTGGGAGTCGTTTCGAGCAGGTCCGCGAAGCTGCTCGCTTTGCGCCGATCGGGCGGCGCCGTAGTGGCGACAACCTCAATGTGCTCGTCCGCGACCGACTCAATGGCGGGAGCGTAGCGCGTTCCGTCAGAGATAAATATCATTCCTGGCGTGAGGGTTTTAAGCGTGTGCCGCAACTTTCCGAAATCCTTCGAAACGAGAGAATACGGGGGAGAGATGGGCGCGGTCGGAACGCCGACGTGCTGCCCCGCGAGTGTCAAAAGAAAATGCTCGAGATCGTTTTCCGAAAGAATCGCAACCGGTCGCTCAGCCGATAGACCGCGATCGAGCAGCGCCTGGCCAATACTGCGTGCGGAGTTCCACACCTGCTCGTAGGTGAGCGAGCGCCATCGGTCATCCGCCCCGCGCTTCGCGATGCAGATTCTTTCTGGTGTCGCGTCGGCCCACTGCTTAAGACGGTCGGTCAGAACTTTGGGATAGGGCCGAAGCGCTTCCTCCGGTCGAATCAGAAAGCCGCCACCCGGCAGAGGCCGCATCGAAGCGCCGGAAGTACGCATCCGAACCTTGCGGACTCCCGTACTAGAGGAGAAACCCTGTTTGGTATGGCTTTTCTGCGTCATCGGCGCGGAAGATTTTCCCACAGTTTATTCAGGCGCTCTATGTCCACAGAAGCAGGAAGGTCGCCTGCCGTCGTGATAACTGCCGGCCGCACTTCGGAGACAATCTGGCTCACCCACCCTTCAAAGTCAGGGGTGGGGCTGGGAGAAAACATATCGGGAGCCAGGGCGAGTCCGCAGACGGAGGGGCCGAGTTCCGAGAGCAGGGTTGCGGTCTTCCGGTTCACAATAGGACATACGACGCAATCCCACTCCGCACGCAGAATCTGGTCGCGGTTTGCCATGACCCCCTCCGCGCGCCCAAGCACGAGGATGGGAAGCGCTCGGTAGAATCGAACGATATTGACAATGGGTCGAAGACGCGAGCACCAGTCCGCGAAACCGTCCTCGGACATCGCGGGCAGGAAATCCTCGCGAATGAGAATGGCGCTCGCGCCGGCCTCGAGGAACGCCCTCGCGATTCCGGTAACCGCGGTCGTCGCCAGATCGAGAGCTGATTCGGGAAGTTGCAGGTGGTCGGGCGCGTCCTTGGTGTCAAGCTGAGCGAGCGAGGCGGCCTCTGTTAGCGGACCGGTGACGGCCGCCATCAGCAGGCCACCGGCGCGCAGCATCGTCTTCAGCCTTCGGATTACTTCCACGGCCACCGGGACACGACCTCCTTTCTCGGGTGGAGTGGTGGATCCGGATTTAAACGACTCGCCCGCAACAGGGCCCTCGGGCCACACGAATGATGGCGGGCGGTCATTGACAGGCCATTCCACCTTGGCGCCAAGGGCTTCGCTCTCTAAGAAGGGATCGAAATAGCAAGTGACGCCGTCTGAGCGGAGCCGAGCCCGTACTTGCCTTAGCGCGTTCGAAATTTTCGTAGGATTTGTGAGAAAACTACCGAGCGGAATATTTTCAATGCGGGCCGCATGGGAAAAAACGATGGGCAAGAACAACGGCCGAGGTGGAGCGACTCCCTCTAAGAGCCCTTTGACAATCTCCTCGGGCGCGGCGTTTTCGACCATGTCTTACGAACGAATGATCGTTCCGGTGGGTTTCGCGTCGGGCCACGATCCGTACCACTGCAGGATTTCTTCCGGAGGACTCATCTCGTCCCATTCTTTCAAAAACTCGTGGTAAGGCTTCCCGCGAGCCAGGCGCGCACGCTTTTCGAGATCGCGGAGCTCCCGGGTCTTTTCCGGGTCGTACCTACGCAGGTCGGCGCTGTAGGCCACTCGGTAGACAGTTTGCGCCGTCCAGTCTGAGATGATGCCCTTTCGAAGGTCTTCCAGAATCGTCGCCGGATCGCGCTCGAGCGGATCGCCGTATCCGGGGCCGCCGCCGCTAAAGCCGAAAAGCAGGTCGCCCTCTGAGTACAATTGTGGCGGGCGCGCCACGAGTTCATAGTTCCACTCGCCGTGAACGGTAGTCTTCTCTAGGATCGTGTGGTGATCCAGCGCTAGATCGGAACCTTGCTTCATTTGCGCAAGCAGATCCGCTTTGCGGACGCTGATTCCAGGCACAGGCGAAGACGCATATCCCCCGAACAGCGGCTGGCCCAGTGGCACTTTGCTACCGTTCCCCATGCACATGGAAAACAGAGCTGGCACTTTGTGAATCATCCATTGCTGAACCCCGCCCGAGCCGCCGCGATGAAGGCCGGGACCCGAGGAATCCTTCCAGTGCTGGGAGATCGTCACCGTTACCGGCAGTTCGCTTTCGACCTGCTCGGAATCGGGCGCTCGGCCGAATGCGCACCACGCAAAACCATAGGCGTCCATTCCATCCATGGCAGCTCGGCCGCCCTGCCCCATGGTGTTCAGTGCGAAAGACAGCACATCCGACACAGCCAAATTCCACTGCGAGAGGCCCGCACAGATCTGTGACGTGTGCTGGCTTCCCGGCGGAGCGGCCACCTGATGCCAAAGGCGCGAGTTCGAGAAGGTCATCTTGGCGAAGTTATTCTGCGTCGCGTTCCGCGCCTGCATGGCGATGTAGACGCAACAGCTTGTCGCCGCCGTTTTGTCTGGGTAGACGATGCTGTTCTCGGGGAAGATAAAATCAATCGGCGCAAAGGTGGAGCTGGAAATCGGGAGATCGTGGAACATGTATTCGTACATGTAATTTGCAACATGCCCCACCACGGCTTGGGGGTGCACGTTGTAGGAGGAAGGATTTTCCGGTGACGTCCCTCGGAAATCGAAGACGAGGCGTCCGCCGCTTTTTTCTAGCGTGAGGTAGCAGGAGCGGACCAGAGCGGGCGTGCGCCCGATCGCATCATTGAAAACGACACTGCGAAACTTCCCGTCGGGCAGATCGCTAATTCTCTTCCGCGCACCTGCCTCTGCCGTGTCCGACATCTTGCGAAACAATCCGATAACGAAATTCGCGCCGCGCTTTTCCGCAAGCTCAAGGACACGCACGCGAACTCGATCGGCTGTCGTGCATCGCGCTCGCAAGTCAGATATGAACATCGCCGGAGCGCGCATCCCGTAGGCTGAGTAAAACTCGAGGAAATCATTGCGCAGCTCGTAGTTTTCACCGATCTTGATCGGCGGGAGATTCAAGCCTTCCTCGAAGCGCGATTTGGCCGTGACCGGCATTCCGCCTGGTTCGACCGCTCCCGTTTCCGTGGTGTGCAGGGCCGCAGAGGCCCACGCCAGCAGCTCGCCCTGATGGAAAATTGGCATGAGCGCGACTTGATCGGGATTGTGGATTCCCCCGTAAAGTGCGTCGTTCGTGTACCAGATATCCCCTTCACGAATCCCGGGATTCTCGCTGTAGTATTTGCGAACGAACTTGATGATGATGGGCTGAATGATGGCGTGCAGATAGGTGCCACAAGCCGCATTGATCAGATCGCCGTTCGCCGTGAAGATTGCCACCATCGAATCGCCGGAGACTCCGAAATAGCTGCGCGACGAGCGGACGAAGACCTCCATCGCTTCATCGAGAATGTCATTGGTGATCTGCACTCCGATTTCATAGTCGCCTTGTGGAATTCTTGAGGCGCATTCTCTTTCATGGGCGGTGGCCGGCGCAGGCTTGAGCCATTCCAGTTTTTCCGCCAAGGTTGGGATGGGCATACGTTCCTCTCGATTGTTCGATGCGATTTACCCTTCTAGAATTCCGAGTCCTCTGTCATCCATGGAAAAGGACATCTTCGGAGGCACGACCATGGTGGTGTATTGCCCCTCAATGATCGCCGGTCCCTGAATGCGATTTCCCGGGCGCAGACCCTCCAAGGAGAAGGTCGGAGTCGACCGGAACGCCCTCTCGTCGGGCCAATACGCGGGCCGCTCGCCTTTCCGAGCGGCCGATGGATCGGCGCCTTCCAGAGCCAGTTTTGGCAAGTGGACCTTTTCCGTGGCCACGATCGCCTTCAAGATAAAGCTTTCAATAAAGATTCCGCCCTCCGGATTCACGACAAACGGGCTGAACGCCTCGCTGAATTCTTTGTTGAAGGCGTCGCACACCGCACGTACATCCTCAGACGAATGCAACGAGGCCCGGGGGGAAAGGGCGCGTTTCACGTGGAACTGTCCGCCGTACAGCATGTCCAATTCCAACACGTAAGCGGCTTGATCCGGATCGATTCCGTCTGCTACCAAGTCCTTTCGCGCCTGCACCACGAGCGATTCGACCGCGTCGTTGAAGGGTCCGTAGTCTTCGGTGAGTTCCTGTGTGATGGGCGTCATCAGCGTGAGTTTCTTCGACAGCTCGTACACGTGCATGATGTCCATGGTGGATGAGCCATAGGCGCAGAAGACCGGCGAGAAGGGGAAGACCACGGCTTTCGGAATGTCGCCCTTGAATCCTTCGGCGTGTGTGGCTCCGGCTCCGCCGCCCACAAACAGGATGAATTCCTCAGGGCTGTAGCCGCGCAGGTGCACTTCCTTCATGATTGCCGACGCCATGTTGCCGTTGACGATTTTGCGGATGATCGCAGCCGCCTCCTCGACCCCGATTCCAAGCGGCTTGGCGATTTTGTCACGAATCGCCTGGACCGCGCGGTTCTTGTCGAGCTTCATTTTTCCGCCGAAGTAGTAATCGGGGTTGATGTAGCCCATCACAACGTCGGCGTCTGTGACGGTTGGTTCCCCTCCGCCGAGGTTGAAACAGGCCGGGCCGGGCAGAGAGCCAGCGCTACGTGGGCCCACTTGCACGCGGTTCTGAAGCAGCCGGTTCACTGAGGCAATCGATCCGCCGCCCGCGCCGATCGAGAGCGTCTTGATCATCGTAATCCCGACCATCCAGCGGTCTATGATGGGCCGGAAGTCGTAGCTGCGCACGCTGTCTTTCACCACCAACCCCACATCAAAGCTTGTCCCTCCCATGTCTGTCATCACCACATTTTGGTAGCCGAGCGATTTTGCGACGTGATGCGCGCCCATCAAACCAGAAACCGGCCCGCTGTTAAAAGTGCGACTCGCGCTGGTTCGGAAAACTTCGGCAATGCCCCCGGAGCTTTGGATCATCAGCAGAGGTTTCTTGTACCCGCGCTCGCGCAGCTTGTCCCACATGGCCGAAAGTTCGATCTGCATCGAGCGCTGCAGGTAGGCATCGAGAATGGCCGCCAGGGTCCGTTCATATTCGCCGAGCTTGCCGACGACCTGGCCGGCGAGTACCACGGGAAGGTAGCCAATGTGGTATTCCTTGTATTCGTCGCGGATGATTTCCTTCACGCGGCGCTCATGGATCGGATTCAAGAAGCCCCAGAGCAGCGAAACCACAAAACCGCGTGCGCCACGATTGACGAGATAGCGCACCTTCTCCCGAACGTCGGTTTCGACGAGCGGCCGAATGACATTCCCGCGCGAATCGACCCGCTCTTTGACTCCCACGATCATGTCCCGAGGGATCAGCGGGTCGGGTTTTGACTGAATCGCGAGGTTGCGCCGCTCAGCCACGCGCGTTCCGTCGATCCACTGTGCGCCGCGTCCGATCAGAACCACATCTTCATGCCCCTCGGTGGTGATCAGTGCCAGCCGCGGCCCTTTGCGCTCGATCAGCCGGTTCATGGCAATCGTGGTCGAGTACCGGATCATGTCCACCGCCGGCAGCAACTCGTCGATCTTCATGTGCAGAGCTCCCGCGCCTTCCTCAATCACGCGCGAGAAGCAGACGGAGAGGTCGTAGGGAGTGGTCGGCACCTTTTGGATTAGCGTCTTGCCATTGAAATTCAGGACCAGGTCGGTGAACGTCCCGCCGACGTCGATGTCGATCGAGTTCATTCGGGAACCTCGAGGCGCTGGCTGCGAATCACATATTCGCCCTTGCGCAGACGTTCCTTCAGGCTATCGATGTCGACTTCAATGTCGTGCGTGAGGGGGTGCCCAGGCGGAAGATATTCGGTCTCCATCTGCGTGGCGCAACCCGGGCAGTAGAACTCCACAATGCGCACCCAGAGCGGATCAGGCGAGAAATTGTAGTTGGCCTTGACCAGCGGCTGATGAATCTCGCGTGGGTCGCGGTGATGAACCAGGCAGCCCTTCTTATAACTCTCGCGCGCTGAACCGAGCCTATGACCACAGCGGTTGCACACCCACTGCTCGCGATCGATGTCCAAATCGAGATATTCGGTGAATCGAATTGTGTTTTTCGCTTCCGATGGCATTGCTAGCTCCGCGTCAATTTCGCGTTCCCATATCCGTCGACAGTCATGGTCCAGCCTTCCGGGACAAAGTACGTCGTGCTCTCGCCTTCCAGAACCGCGCATCCTCGGACTCGATGCCCGGGGCGCAGGGCCTCCCAGCGATAGGTTTCCGCCTGGCCGCTCTGGCTACCCCAGAAAACCCGCCGCTTACCGAGCGGTGCCGGAGACAGATCAGCCGGCTGGGACGACTGTTCGGTAAGGCGCGGCTTGGCCATCTCTTTCCTTACGCGCAGGCGAAATAGGTCGATGGCCACGGCGTTGTGTGTCGCTCCCAGTGCGCGTTCAACGGTGTGGTCGAGTTCCTTTAGCGAGCCCAAGGCCGATTCTGGACAAGTCACCGGCGTGGAATGACGGCCCCGTCCGGCAACCTCAAATTCCAACGTGTAACTTACGTTTTCCGGGCGGATTCCCTCGCCCAGCAGATCTTGCGTCGCTTCCGCTTTCATTTCCTCCAGCATGCCTCGCAGTTCGACCAGACTTGCTTCCGAGAGTGTCGGATTCTGAAGCGCCCGTTCGTACACGTGGCTGATGTCGGAGACAGACGACCCAAACGCGCTAAATACCGGGCCGAGGGAGAACACATAAACCGATGACAGCCCCGCTCGCTCCGCTACGTCGCAAGCAAAGAGTCCGCCGTTCCCTCCGTAGGCAAACAAAGTGTATTGGGACAGATCCTGATCGAGTGCGGCCCGCGCATGTCCAACCATTTCCGCCACCATGTCAAACGCGCGGCCGATGACGGCTTGACAGGCCGTTTCGACCCCTAAATTCAGCGGCTGGGCCACCGCTTCTTCGATCGTCCTTTGCGCTTGCTCACGGTCGATTGTTTTTGTTCCACCCAGGAAATAGTCCGGGTTAATGAGTCCCGCGGTGACGAATGCGTCGGTGAGCGTTGGCTGATCGCCACCCAATCCATAGCATGCCGGTCCGGGGTAGGAACCCATGCTTTCCGGGCCGAGTTGAACGGATGCACCCTTCGGTTTGACCACGCTGCCACCCCCCAGCGCGATCGAACGCAAATAAGGAAGGGAAAGTTCCACAGGGATGCCAAACAGGTCGGACGGCTTGCGGTAGATTGGCTCGCCGGCAGCCAGCACGCTGATCTTTGCGGTCGTGCCACCAATGTCCATCGCCACCACATTGGGGAGGCCGTACGTTTTTGCCAGATAGGCGCTCGCTAGGACGCCGAGGACGGGCCCGGATTCCAGTGTGTCAATCGCCTTGGTTTTTGCGACTCCTGCGACGCCACCGTTAATGTGGCTCACGAGAAAGGACCCCGCGTATTGTGACGTCTGACGCAGATCATCCTCCGCCTTGAACAGTGTCGCGGCGAGCGCCCCGTGGGTATACGCGTTGATCACAGCGCAGGTGACTCGCGTAAAGTCATCTGCGTTCTTCGAGATATCGCCTCCCGCGAGGACAGGCACCGAGCCAAGGAAGTGATCCGGGTACTGCTGGTCAATCACGCGCTTCCAGGCGATCTCGCGCTCCGGATGGCGGTGAGCGGACTCAAGGCTAATGCAGATTCGCCGCACGCCTCGTTCCAGAAGAAAGCGCGCCGCATTCATGATGGTCGTCTCGGTGGCCGAGCCGTTGACGCCGATGACATCGCTACTTGTGAGGAGCCGGTAAAGAGCCGCGCTCTGCTCGGCACTGCCGTAAAGATCGCTTTCATGGTGCGCGGTGACCAGCAACCCGATGCGGGGCCCGCGAAGTTCGGCCAAGACATTCGACGTAATCGTCGTGGACCACCGAATCAGATCGACGTTCTCGAGGAATGCGGAGGTGTCAGGAAAGCCCAGCTTCGCCGCTCCTTGGCCCAGGCAGTCAAACAGGCACACCGTCAAATCGTGCGGCGTCGTGTCAACTTTGACCGAAACCATTCGGCCGCCGCCGGAAAAAAGACCGTCCGTCAGCGTTCCCCCGACGTCGATGTCAACTGTCCACACCAAAGCCTCACCCGCGCGGCGCGCTTAAAGCGGTCCGCAACTCATCGGAATCCACCGTCCAGCCGAAGAAGGATTCTACATTGAACAAAGTTGCCTCATACATCTGGCGGCCGCCTGCCGCGAGCGTGGCGTCCGCCAGCAGAATCGGCCAATAATCGAGGAAGTAGGCGTCGCGCAACGTCGATTCGACACAAACGTTAGCGGCAATGCCGGCAAAGAACAGATACTGAATCCCGCGGACGCGCAGTTGCGAATCCAAGGTTGTCCCGGCAAAGCCACTGTAACGAGTCTTGGTGATGGTGATTTCGCCCGGCTGCGGAGCCAGTTCTTCGACCACGGCAAAATCCCAGCTTCCTTCGGTTAAAAGCTGCCCCTTCAATTCCGGTTTGGAACACATCAAGTGCATCGCCGTTTCTTTGTAGTAGTTCGGTGACCGCGCGCCGCCCGCATTGCTCAAATCCGGTTTATAGCCCATCTGGAGGTGTGCGACAGTGATTCCGGCTGCTCGCGCGGCATCCAGAACCTCGCGGATGGCGCGCACGACGGCCGGCGCCTCGCTAAGGTCAGCGCCGGCTATGTCAAGCGTGCCGCCCTTGCTCGCGAACGCGTTCTGCATGTCGACAATGACGATGGCC
Source organism: uncultured Acidobacteriaceae bacterium (assembly GCA_964407845.1). Classification (GTDB taxonomy): domain Bacteria; phylum Acidobacteriota; class Terriglobia; order Acidiferrales; family UBA7541; genus Palsa-295. The sequence goes on from CAYOXF010000009.1 coordinate 17,092, forward strand.
GATTTCGCGAAATCAATTTCGATCGCTTCCGGCCTTGTCTTAAGCTTCCTCATTTCTTTGAAGGCATTTCGAGCCAACCTCAATCACGCCCGGCCTCCCAGATCTTTTCTGCCAGGCCCGACGGGTTCGTGTAGAGGACCTCGTGGCCCCCGGGCATTTGCACCAGCCGATAAAGGCCCAGCCGACTGGACATGCGTGGATGCCAGCCCCACTCGCCTGGAGGCAGCGCCGCGTCTTCGGTACAGTTGATGTAACTCCTCGGGATTTCCAGCGAGTAGAACTTCTTCAGGTCCAGCTTGTCACGACAGACCTGATACGGCTCTGGTGAAAGCTGCGAGTAAGTCCACTGGGCCATTTCCAGATCCGCGTCGTTCAGAAACGACTCTCGCCAGATCGAGAACGGTATCATGATCGTTTCTTCGGCAGACTCTTGGGAAAGCCGGTCGAAAAGCGCCACGTAGTGCGGGGGCGATTCATCCATCAAGCTGCGTCCATCGGCCAAAACAAAGGCATTCAGAAAAACCAGGCGCTTGATGCGTGCGGGAATCGCTTCGGCAACCTTGGAGATAACGGTGCCGCCGAGGCTATGGCCCACGAGCACGATGTCACTGAGCGAACGGTCAACAATGGCCCGGACGATCGAATCCGTGCATTGTGCGTGATCAACGTTCTTGGGCACTCGCTTGCCGTGGCCCGCCATCGTCGGCGCGAAAGCCTCGTGCCCTTTCTCTTCTAGGTGCCGCACCGTCGCATCCCAAGCCGAGCCGTCGTGCCAAGCGCCATGGACCAAAACGAAAGTCGCCAACCCGTGATCTCCCGACGTGTCTTTTGTGACCCCGAGGAATTGAGTCGCCTCTTTGAGGCGCAAGGATACTACCAGACCCTCCGGCGGAAACCATAACCTCGCGGTCGAGCGCAACGGGTCGAGGACCAGGCGAAAGGGTCGTGATACGTCTTGTGCTATCGCCCCAGTTCCTTGCGTACAATCTTTGTTCCGTCGACCATCGCGCGCAGCTTAGCGAAAGCAATATCTCGGGGCAGGTGAAACAGCCCGCAGTCCGGCAGCACAGAGATCTTCTCTATCGGCACGACCTTGGCCACTTTTCGGATGCGCTCGGCAACGATATCGGGGGATTCGACCGCCTGATCCTTCACATCGATCACGCCCGCACCGAGCTCAAAGGGAGGCGAAAATTCACCGAACAGGTCCAGGTCCTCGCCTCCACGACGCGCGAATTCGAGGCTCAGCTGCTGGATCTTTGCTTCCATGATACTCGGGAAAAGATAGCGGTAGCTGCCTTCCCAAGATGGTTTCCCGTATCGGTTCCCGTAGCAGATGTGCACGGCGATCTTTGCGTTGACACCGTCGACGAGCTTATTGAGAACCTTCACACCCCAGGGCAGATCCTCGGGGAAGCCGGAGTAATACGGTTCGTCAATTTGAATGAGCTTGGCGCCGGCCTTTACCAGCTCTTTAAGCTCCATGTTCATGACCCGCGCGATGTCCGTCGCGAGCGCCTCGTCGCTTGGGTAATACTTGTTTCGAACGCGCTTGCAGAGCGAATGAGGGCCGGTGATGCAGAATTTCGCCTCCCGTTCGGTGTTTGCCAGCAGAAACTTGAAATCGTCGACCAGCCCCAACGCCGCCATTGGGATTTTCCCCAAAACTTCGCTGTCGTAGAAATCGTAGTAGAACTTCTTCGACGACCGGTCGATGTGAATTCCTGGCAGCCGCTCGATGAAATAGTCGATCATATTGTCGCGACGAAGTTCTCCGTCCGTCACGATGTCGAGTCCGGCCATCTCCTGGTCCTTGATCGCGGAGCGCACGGCGCAGTCGTGTATCTCGTCCAGATCGTGCCGGCTGATGCGCCGCGCGAAATAGTCAGTCTTTAACCGCTCGAGCCATCCCGGCATGGAATAGCTACCAACCATCGTCGTGGGCAGTATGGGAAGAGTCATCGGTTACTCCCGCTGAGTTGTGTACAGGATGGAAGTTTTTGAATCAGCCCGGTAGGGAAACGGCGCGAAGTGCAGGTCATACCCCGCTCGGTGCGCAACCTCCCGCAGCAGTGCTCCGTTGACCCAATTGACAATCGAACCATCCAGCTTTCCCGGGCCATAAAACCCCATCGAGTACTCATGCAAGTCGGTGACAAAGATATCCTGCACCTGAAGATAGCCGCGCGGGTGAAGCAGTGGCAGAGTGTTGCGGAAGCTCTCCAGCGCGCCCGAACTTAGATGCAGCCGCAGGTCTCCCGGCGCATCCTTCAAGATGTCTTCCATTTGCACGTAACTCAAACCGGCGGGCAACGCGACTTCCGGCAGTTCGACGGCGTCGACAACTCGCTCTTCGAACCGGATCGCCTTCCATGTCTCCATCCAGAAAGCCATTCCTTTCTCAGGATCGGGGAGCGCACTTGGGCCAACTTCTAGAAGACGGTTCACGGTCCGAACCACATCGTCGACCGCCAGACTCGACGCACTGCCGATCCGCTGAGCCTCCTGAGGAGGAATATAAGCTCGCACTTGCACCCAGTAGAGCCGATTGTCGCGCCAGACCACCTCTTCATCTGGCAAATTGTCGTACATGTTGCTGGAGTGGACGTGAAGAACCTTATGCCGCAAAAACGACAGTGCTTTCGTGGGGTCGAGCGCATCGAGAGCAATGAAGCTGCACAAATCGATGTGTTTCTTCACGGCAGGCCGCGATCGCTCGAGTGTCGAAAGCGAGTAGTCTCCCAGCAGGAACCGCACGCGCGGGTAGTAATTCGTTCCCCTCTCCTGGTCGAGTGCACAAAAATGGTCGAGCCACATTCCCGCTCGCATCGCGAGACCGACTCCGATTTCGAGCACGAAGATCTCAGCAGGCAGTTGATGGTGCGTCTCCAGGTCCTTTAGAAGCTTCCAGAAGTCGCTCGCCGAATCAGAAATGGCCTGCGGATGGTGACCATCGGAGACTCCGCCCGGCAGCGCCCTCTCGTAGCTCTTTCCGGTGGCACGCTCCCAGTCCTTCAGTCTTTGCCAGTAGAGTTGGTTGAAGTCCCAAACGATGCTTGTGCGCATCGAGCGGAAATCCTCGAGATAGATGCGACCTTGGCTGCCGCCATCGGGGGCGGAAGGCTGGATCGCTTTCTCGACGAGCTCGCGAAGGCATCCGGGCGAAACCTGCCGCGCATCGATCCGCACCTCCATGCGCGGCGAGCCTGCTTCGCTCGCCGTACTCTGCATCACCGTGATCGGTTCTCGAAAGTTTTGTTTGTACTGGAGCCAATCCACATAGATCTGCAGCCGCGCGAATTGCGCCGCGCTGAGATGACCCTCTTTGAGCAACGTCAGGAACGTGCTGACGACTTCGCTCATGCTCGCGGCAGCCGACTCCTGCCGTGTGTGGTTCAGATGAAGGATCATGAAAGGAGTATGGATTCTACCGCGAATGCGAGCAGAGTTTAGCTGAGAGCCCGCGGTCCTTATCTATACCATTCCGATTGTGCCGGAGTGGTCCCCCGAAGAGATTAGTGCCACACCCGCCGTGCCGTGTCCACTACCAGCTTCAGCTTTGCCCACTGCTCGTCTTCGGTGAGTAGATTTCCCTCCGCCGTCGAGGCGAAACCGCACTGAGGGCTGACCGCCAAATTCTCGAGCGGAAAGTATTTCGCTGCTTCCTTGACGCGGCGGACGACGTCGTCAGATTTCTCAAGCTGAGGCTTCTTCGTGGTGATGAGGCCGAGCACCACGACCTTGTCTTTGGGCACGAGCCGCAGCGGCTCAAACGTTCCTGCCCGCTCGTCGTCATACTCCAGCAAGAAGCGGTCCACTCGGAGCGCATTGAAGAGCTTTTCCGCGATGGCATCGTAGCCGCCTTCCGCGTACCAGTGACTGCGATTGTTTCCGCGGCAGAGGTGAATTGCGACCACGACTCCCTCTCTCCGCGCGGCGTCGAAGCACGCGTTATCGGCCGCAATCGCCTCGTCGAGCGCCTCTTCCGCATCCTGATTGATCTCTTTCTTGATCCATTCGCGCCACTTCGGGTCGAGGTAATAGCTATAACGCGGCGCGTCCATCTGAATATATTTCACGCCCTCGGCTGCCAGTTGCGACATGTCCTGCTTCATGATTTCGACGATATCCCACAGCAGTGCCGAATGGTCCTTGTAGACCTTGTCCGTTACCCCGCGCTTGAACGCGATGGCTGGAAACTGCGTCGGACTCGGGAGCAGGATCTTAATGTCGCCCGGGCTGTGTAGTTTCAGAAAGGGCAGTTCGCGCTCGGTGAGCGGATGCATCCGCTTGAGCTTCCTGTTTACGATTCCCGTCACCGACGCCACCCTCGGTTTGTCCTGTGCCGCATCCCAATCGCGCGCGATCGAATCCTCCAGATCGAATCCATCCACCGCGTCCGTCAGTTCGCTCATGAAATTGCGGCGGCGCAGCTCGCCATCTGTAAAAATCTGGAATCCCAATTCCTTTTGCTTGGCCAGTACCTTCAGAATGTACTGGTCCTCCATCGCTCGTAGGCGACCCGGGGTGGTTCCACCCGCTCGCGCCGACAGCAGGTCGGCCGGCCGCAATAGACTCCCTACGTTGTCCGCCCGATACTTTACTTGCATCTTCGTGGTTCTCCCCGCGGAGTGGTCTGGGAGCGACCATTCCTTGTTCTTATGATAACTGGATACGCACGGATTCGGAGTTTCTTCCGGCAGAGAGTGTGCTTGCTGCAACCTGGTCTTGACGCGTAGAAAGCGATAAGGGGCAAGGCGCCGGTTAAGAGGGACTCGCCCCTGATCAAAGCAAGCGGTTTTGTGCTACCGCGAAGTCTATTTGTGCGCGGTGCGCCAACCTGCTGCATACGTTTCGCGCACAACCTTCGAGTACGGTACCGGACTGACCGTCGCCCGCACCTCCAACTGCTTGTGACGTTCGACGGTTACCTTCTTCGTGCCTCCACCTTCTTCACCCCACACCAGCGTCAGTTCGGTGCCGATTTCGACGTCCGGATCCACTACACCTAGCGACAACACGGACCGCTCGTTATAGCTGTAGCCCGCGAACATCGAAAGGCCCACCGTCTTCCCGCCCTTCATCACTTTGTCGTAGGACGACGAGGCGTAGTTCGAAATGGGCAGGTCGATGAACTTGTAAGGATCACCCGCTTCGAGCAGCGATTTGTAAGCCTTGGCGACGTCTTCGCCATTCCAGGCGAACGTAACCTTCTTCCGCTGTGGCCTCGCGTTCATCTTTTCGAGTGCCTCACGGCCAATGAAGTCGTGATCGAATTTTACGAATATCCCGTAGCCCAGCTCGAACGGCGTCGTGTAGTAGTCCTCAATGTTGTTGGAAACGAAGCTGCCGGCCAGCGAGCCGGTTGCCTCATAACTGTTCGCGGGCAGCCACTGGCGGTAGGCCTTCATCTTCTCCCCTGTGTAGACGGCCGGGAGCGGTGAGGGAATCCAGCCCGATTCGAGCGTATTGGATGCGTATGCTCGCGCGCCAACTTCCTTAAGCCCCCAATCCTTGCCAGCTGCGACGATCGCGGCGCGAATCTCATCCCGCTCTTCGTACGGCCCCCAAATCTCTAGCCCGGGAGCGCCCGCCATCCCGTGACGAAGTGCACGGACGGTTCGCCCATTGATCTTGACCTCACCCATGTTGAAGAACTTGATCTCTGGAAAAGGCCCGCCGTTCAGCTTCTCGATGATCGACTTAGCGTTCGGTCCTTGAATCTGGTACCGGTAGCACGTCCGAATCACCGGCCTGCCGCCGGGGTTCGAGGGCGAACGGTCGTCGCGCTTGATCTTGACGTTGTACCCACCCGTCGTCGCATGGAACTCTAGCCAGTTCGCCGTAGGCGCTCGCCCGACGAAAACGAGACTGTTGGGTTCGAGATGAAACAAGATTCCGTCGCCGATGACGTAGCCATCGTAGCTGCACGGCGCAAACTGTTTCGCGCGGTTCAGCGGGAAATTCGCGAAGCTGTTCGTTCCGAGGTAGGAAAGCAGCTTCAGGGCATCGGGTCCTTCGACATACAGATTCGCCATGTGATGCGACTGGTCAAACAGAACCGCCGTCTCCCGCCACGCGCGCTGCTCATCGCGCCAGTTCGAATACTCCGAGGGGACCACCGGATAGACATAGGCCCCGATTTGTGAATTGCGGAGCATGTTCACTGGATTTCCCGCGGCTTGCAACACTTCCTCCAAATTGCGGTAACTCATCGTTCTTTCTCCTGGTCACTAAAATGACTGAGCGTTACGATTTTTCTCCAGACTCTTTCAGACGGCTCCGATCCCCCCACCGTTTCTCTTCAATCGGCTGCCCACTTCGCAGCAGGCATGGCAATCGCCATGCGTCCTCGTGTTTTGAGGCCCTGCCATCTATCTGGCTGGGCTGTCCAGTCTTAGCGGGGTTGTATACATTATCCTGTCTGGACACGATTTTCAATTGTCGCCACACCAGCACACCAGGCGACGGGACCGGTGCAGAGTCGCTTCTTAAACTGCCTCAGCGATTAATCTTATGCTTGGAAAGGCCGTGCGCTTCGAGGGTCCTCAGGATTTCGTGATGGCCGAACGCTGCCGCTGGTGACGCGTATCCCACCTTCCGGGGCGCTGTATGAACGAGCGTGTGGGCTCCCAACGCCTGCATCAAGCCCGTCTGCTTGTAGCAGCTCGTCCCAAACATCACGACCTGCGCGGATTCCAGTGTTCCCCGGCCCACGATGACGTCGATCGTGCGCTGCTCCCTCGAATTTTCCCGCGGGGGAGTGCCAGTCTGTACCGAATTCGCCATTTCCGCGAGCTTCTTTTCCTGCTCGACTTTGGGCAGTGGACGAATCGTCGCTTCGAATTGCTTCTCTGTTGCCAGCACGCCTTCCATGATCTGGCGGTTGAGCAGCCCGCCGAACGACTTCACATTCGCTGCCTGGGGATGGTTCTTGTACCAGACCGGGTGGGGGAATCCTCCCCAGCTCAGCGCGAGTTGAGTTCGAATGTATCCTGGAACGACGGCCTCGTAGCCGACCGCGCGTTGCCACGGTTTGTAGCGATTCTGATCCAGATAGTAGCCCTCCGTTTGGATCACGGCGAAGATCGTCTGCGTCGATCCGAAGGTCGGCATACCGTCGAACATGGTAAGAATTTCCAGGCTATCAATTCCCCCGGCTTCCAGCACGAGTCTTGCCGCCGCGTCGCTCGGCGCCGACATGAACGCCATTCCCGCTACGATGACCAGCCCCTTCTTGGCGAACGGGCTGCTCCATTTTTCCTCAAGTTCCCGGTGCCACGCCTGCTCGCCCGCAATATCCAAATAGTGGCATCCTGCCTCCAAGCAGGCTTCCACAACAGTAGGGCCATAGTAGATGAATGGGCCAACCGTGTTGCACACAACCTTTGCACCCGTAAACAGTTTCACGAGCTCAGCGGCGGAGCCGCCTGTTTCGATGATCTCGTAGTCCGCCGTTTCGATTCCGGGGACACGACTCATCACCTCCTGGATCTTGGCCTTGTTCCGCCCCGCGGCAACGAACGACACGTTGTACTCGCGCAGATATTCCGCCGCGAGCCGTCCCGAGTAACCGCTTGCGCCGTAAAGTACCACCGGCTTGTTCGTTGCCATCGTTTCCTCGAATCTATCGTTCCCAGACCGTGTTCGCTGGCTACACGGCTTCTATGCTCCGCAAACGATATATTCTCCCTCTCGCCGAGATGCTGATTTTAGGCTAGAGTCTCCCGAGCACTAGTAGGCACCTTTTTGTTACTTGGTATCTGGGGAGGCCCTATGAACAACCGAGATTGCCCCGTCAAACTCACGGCGGAGGTGATCGGTGGAAAATGGAAGCCGCTCATTCTGTTCTACCTGGAGGATGGAACCCGCCGGTTTAGCGAACTTCAGAGGCTCATTCCGGGCTTGACCAAGAAGATGCTGACGAAACATCTCCGCGAACTCGAGCTGGATGATGTCATTCACCGCAAGGTTTTTGCCCAGGTGCCGCCGCGCGTCCAATACTCTCTCACCAGGCACGGGCAAAGCCTCCGGCCCATCCTGAAGTTGATGTCGGCCTGGGGCCAGAGACATCGATCCCGATACGGCGCCCGCCAAACGGCCAAAATCTGATCGCGCCGTCTCCGGCCGTGTTGTACACTCCCGTCCGGGGCGGGAGGATCGGGAGGTTCCCATGACAGAAGTTTCTACCCAGGCGGTCGCGGTCCGCGACGAAAAGCTTTTTATCAACGGCGAGTGGGCCGATGCAGTTGACACGAAGACGTACCAAAAGAGAAATCCGTTTACAGGGGGTACGGCTTCCCACGTTCCCGCTGGTAAGCGTGCCGATGCGCGTCGCGCCATCGAAGCCGCCGCCGCCGCATTTCCCTCCTGGAGTGCGACGGGTCCCGGCGTGCGGCGGAATCTGCTTCTGAAAGCCGCGGACGTTCTCGAGCGGCGTATGCCTGAGATCGCGAAAATCACCGCGCTCGAAACGGGCCAGACCTTCGGCTGGGGAATGTTCAATTGCGTGTACACGGTCGGCATCCTGCGCGAAGCCGCGGCCCAGGCCTACGCTATGGTCGGCGAAATCATCCCTACGGACCTCCCCGACACAACCGCCATGGCCGTCCGTCAGCCCGTGGGAGTCGTCGTCGGCATCGCGCCGTGGAACGCACCGATGATTCTCGGTATGCGGGCTGTCGCCGCCCCTGTTGCGTACGGCAATACGGTCGTCTTGAAGGCCTCTGAGGAATCCCCGGGCACGCATCTGGCGATCGCCTCCGTTTTCGAGGAGGCCGGCTTTCCCAAAGGGGTGCTCAACGTCATCACGAACGCTCCTCCCGACGCGGCCGAGGTCGTTGACGAATTGATCTCCCATCCGAAGACCCGCCGTATCAGCTTCACTGGCTCGACGAAAATCGGCCGTCTCATCGCTGAAAGCGCCGGGCGGCATCTGAAGCGCGTCGTGCTCGAGCTCGGCGGTAAAGCCCCGATGGTTGTTCTCGGCGACGCTGATCTCGACGCCGCCGCCTCTGCCGCTAATTTCGGCGCCTTTATGAATCAGGGGCAGATCTGCATGTCCACCGAGCGTATCGTGGTGGAAAAGTCTGTGGCGAACGAATTTGCAAAGAAGCTTGCCGCCAAAGGCCAATCGCTGAAAATGGGCGATCCGATGGATCCACAGTCGCAGATCGGTTGCATGATTACTCCGGCCGCCGTCGAACGTGTCCAATCCCTGGTCGACGACGCTGTCGCCAAGGGCGCGAGGGTTCTCTGCGGTGGAAAGGCGGAGGGGCCGTGTTACCCACCGACGGTTGTTTACGGCGTCACGCCCGCGATGCGCCTCTATCACGAAGAGTCGTTTGGCCCGGCCAAGCCCATCGTCATTGCCACCGATGCCGAAGACGCGCTACGCATCGCAAACGATACTCCCTACGGTTTGTCGAGCGCCGTCTTCACGCGCGACGTCAACAAGGCGCTCCGCATGGCTGAGAAACTGGAGTTCGGCATCTGCCACATCAACGGCGCCACGGTGCACGACGAGCCCCAGATGCCCTTTGGCGGTGAAAAAGATAGCGGCTATGGCCGCTTTGGCGGCCGCGCAGGCCTCGACGAATTCACCGAGCTGCGCTGGATTACCATCCGCCGCTCGCCCACCCCGTATCCAATTTGACGATCTCTATTGTCGGGCGAAGTGAAGCGAAATAAGACCTGTCCCCCTGTCCCTCTGTACAGCTGGCCGATCAGCCACGTCTCCTCGCGAGAAATTTCGCCTTTGCTGCGCCTTTCCTAATACTGCTTGAAGTATGCGCGCGAGTGGTTCTCGGAGCACCCGATGCGCATCCAGCCCGCGACGATCCTTTCGCTGTTTGTCGTTTCTGCATCCTTAAGCGCTCATCCGGCCGACCGACAGACTGCGTTTCAAAGCGCGTTGGTTGCTGCGACCGCTCAGCCAGCGTCGTCAGCGGAAAACCCCCTTACCACCGTCGACGAAGTCCTCGAACGATATCGCGCGGCTACCGGAGGGAGCGATGTCTGGTCAACCTTCTCGACGCGTGCGACCAAGGGAATCTACCAGACCGAAAACCTATTGGTTTTGCTGGGATTGAAATCATCGAAAAGGCTCCGAACTTGAGCTTCCGGGAAACCACATTCTCGAACGGAAACACGATTCGCGAAATCCTTCACCTTCCCGTCTTGCGAGCACCGTCTCCGGGTCTGGCGGGCCTCGGATCGGTAATTCTTCTACCGTGGTGCGTCGTTGTTGGCGCTCGGCTCTTCATCACTGCCCGAGCGAGCTTGCGCCTGAAATGGCCAGTCCCGGTGCGGCTCAGCCCCGTCCCGAAACGGCTGGCCGTCATGGCCGGGAGCGCGTTTCTGTCCTGCCTTACCGGATACTTTCTGGTGCGAAATGGTGTGACGGCTCCTCCGAAGTGGGTTCTATCAAGCCTTGCCCTGTCCACCCCAGGCCGCCTCGCGGCCACCTGGTGGGCGCATGGCGCGTCCTACGGAGCCGGTCTCATCAAAGGAATCGTTCTTTGCTTGGGACAGTATCGAAGGGGACGCAACCTATAACGGACGCGCCTCTCCGCGAGATTGATTTCCCTACCGAAGACGGGATCACTCCGTCATATTGTCAAACGCTCCGCGCTGGCCTATGATACGCCCGCTCAGCCGCGGACTGCGGTGCGCCCGGCAAGGCGAAGGGGAATCGCTCGAATACGCACCCGGCCCGGTCAAAGCACCCCGTTGTGCGGATCGCTCCCTCAGCACAGCCGCCATGACGGTCGTCCCCATTCTGCGCCAAGAAATCGAGATTTGTTTGTGTCTTAGTTGATGACGGAAGGAGACAGGAAATGGCCACAGCAACACAACCAGTACCGCTCGATGCCAAGGTAACCAGTTACGTTGCGAAAGCCCGGCAGATGTTGATCAACGGCAGATGGGTGAACGCTGCCTCCGGGAAAACGTTTCCGACTTACAACCCGGCAACGGGTGACGTTCTCACACAGATCGCCGAAGGCGATCGCGAAGATATCAACCGCGCCGTCGACGCCGCTCGCGCCGCTTTCGATCATGGCCCGTGGCGTAAGCTCAGCCCCTCGGAACGCGGCCGCATGATTTGGAAGCTCGCCGACCTGGTGGAAAAGCACGGCGAAGAATTTGCACAGCTCGAATCACTCGACAACGGCAAGCCACTCACTATCGCTCGCGTCGCAGACGTGCCTGGGACGGTGGACATGTTCCGCTACATGGCCGGCTGGGCCACGAAGATCGAGGGCAACACGATCCCACTCTCTGCGCAAAGTCCGAGATTCCTGGCTTACACCGTCCGTGAACCCGTCGGGGTCGTGGGTCAGATCATTCCCTGGAATTTCCCGCTGCTCATGGCGGCTTGGAAACTCGCCCCGGCGCTCGCTGCCGGATGCTGCGTGGTGCTGAAGCCGGCTGAGCAGACACCTCTCACGGCCCTGCTCTTGGGTGAACTGGTGCAAGAGGCCGGCTTTCCCGACGGCGTTGTGAATATCGTTCCTGGCTATGGCGAAACCGCCGGTGCTGCTCTTGCAGCGCACGCGAAAGTGGACAAAGTCGCGTTCACTGGCTCAACGGAAGTCGGCAAGCTGATCGTACAAGCCGCTGCCGGCAACTTGAAGAAGGTTTCGCTCGAGCTCGGCGGAAAATCTCCGAATCTCGTCTTTGACGACGCCGATATCGAGGCCACCATCCCCGGAGCGGCCATGGCGATTTTCTTCAATCACGGCCAGTGCTGCTGTGCCGGATCGCGGCTCTATGTCGAAAACAAGCAATTCGACAAGGTGGTCGACGGCGTTTCGCAAATCGCGTCGAAGATTCGTGTCGGCTCGGGCTTAGATCCCTCAACCGATATGGGCCCGCTCGTTTCGCAAGAGCAGCTCAATCGTGTCTGCGGCTATCTCGAGTCCGGGTTTTCCGAAGGCGCAAAGGCCACGGTCGGCGGCAAACGTCACGGCGAAAGAGGCTATTTCGTCGAGCCCACCGTGCTTGTGAATACGAACGAAAAGATGAAGGTCGTCCGTGAGGAGATTTTCGGACCTGTCGTTACCGCAACGCCGTTTAAGGACGTCGACGACCTTGTTGCCAAGGCCAACGATACCGAGTACGGCCTGGCGGCCGGAGTTTGGACGCGCGATATCGCCAAGGCGCATCGCGTTGCCTCCATGCTTCGCGCGGGCACGGTCTGGATCAACTGCTATAACGTCTTCGATGCGGCGCTACCATTCGGAGGCTACAAGCAATCCGGGTGGGGCCGAGAAATGGGACACGAGGTCCTTGAGCTTTACACGGAAGTGAAGGCGGTCTGCACGCCCATCGCGTAGCGGGATCTCTTCGTCATAGGGTTGCTGCCCTTCCCGTACCCTGGGAAGGGCGCTCCCTGTGGACGAAACGCGCATCCAATATAAAGAGCCTTTATGGGATCCCAAGTCATAAGAAATTTCATGAAGCAGCAGGGTTTTGCCGAAGAGCCCTCGCCGACGTGCGACATGCATTTTACGGGCCTCTATTTTCAGCCGCGCATTGTTGGCCCGCTCGTCATCGTGGGAATCCTTCTCCGCTCGCCAGTTTTCTTCTTCATCCTTTCTGCCATCCTGTGGTGGAACGTACTTCTTCCAGGTTTAAATCCGTTCGAGGCTTTCTATAATCGTGTGATTGCTCGGCCGCGGGGACGGACAATTCTGCCGCCCGCACCCGCTCCCCGCCGCTTTGCCCAGGGTATGGCTGCCGCGTTCATGTTGGTCGTGGCCTTGGCGCTGAGAGAGGGCTGGATGGTCACTGCCTGGGTGTTCGAGGCGAGTCTGGTGACCGCATTCGCGGCTTTGCTATTCGGAAAATTTTGCCTGGGCGCTTACATCTACCATCTGCTGCGCGGCGAATTCGCATTTGCAAATGCCACACTTCCCTGGGCTCGGCCTTCGAATTGAGCGAACCCAACACTTCGCCGCCGTGGCCCTGGCCTGAGTCCTTGGACGCCGTAATCGCGGCCCCCCGCCATCATAAGCTGATGTTTGAAAATGATCGCGTGCGCATTCTCGAGGTCCGCATCCCACCCGGGGAAACCGTGCCCGTCCATACCCATCGCTGGCCGAGCGCGATCTACGTGGCTAAGCAGAGCGATTTCATCCGCCGCGACGGTGAAGGCAATCTGCTCTTCGACAGCCGAACCGTCGGGCCGCCGCCGAGCGAACCGATGGTCCAGTGGGTGCCGCCGCTCCCGCCTCACTCGGTGGAAAACATCGGCGCGACCGAGATTGTTCTGATTTCAACCGAACTGAAGTAGTCTTCCGTCTCTACCGGCTCGAAAGAGGCCCGAGAGCGCGCCGGCTGATGGATAACTCGTGCAGGCTGTTTTAGTTGCAGATTGCCGGGTCCACCTCCTCTTCGCCTCGCCATCGCCTGCGTTGTCAGTTGGGAAGCAATCCGCGCAGTCCCCGTTGCGGCACATCCAAGCTGTTGTTATAAGTAATACGCTGCCCAATTCCCGAGGAAATTGTGCCTTTTATCAACTTCCCTGCGCGAGAGATCAACTGCAAGCTTGTGTACTACGGTCCCGGTCTCGGTGGGAAAACCGCCAACCTGCAGTGGATCTACGACCATACGGGTTCCTCGCAAAAGGGCAAAATGGTCTCGCTCGCCACGGAGACTGACCGTACCCTGTTCTTTGATTTCCTGCCCCTGGATCTCGGCACGGTTCGCGGCTTTAAGACACGCTTCCACCTCTATACCGTTCCCGGCCAGGTGTTTTACGAAGCGAGCCGCCGCTTGATTCTAAAGGGCGCTGATGGCGTCGTCTTCGTCGCAGACTCGCAGGAAGAACGACTCGATGCCAACATCGAGACGCTCGAAAATCTCCGTGAACACCTGAAGGATCATAACCTCGATTTTGCGGCGATCCCTTATGTCCTGCAGCTGAATAAACGCGATCTGCCCAATATTCTCCCAGTCGAAGAGCTTCAGAAAAATATCGGCGTCAAGGGGGAGCCGATGGTGGAGGCTGTGGCCATCACCGGCCAGGGAGTGTTTGAAACGCTTAAGGAAGTCGCCAAGTTGGTCCTGACCGAACTCCGAAAGAACTCCTAAGCCACTGTCATCCTGCCAGTGGTATCTGGGGTGCGTAGGAGAAGCACCAGGCGGAAGAAATAAAAACGGGAGGTAAGAGCCAAAGGCTCCCACCTCCCGGGGTGGGTGGGGTTTGTTGCCGGCCACTCAGCGGGAATTTTGGAGTTCCCGCGCCTGAGCGCGCCGACAAACCGGCTTCCGCCGGTGCCACGTATGCACCATCCTTATCACCGTCAGATAGGGGTGTCAACATCAATCGTGGGCGGCTGCGGGAGCGCCGAGGAGCACTGCCATGGCGCGCGTCAGTCGCCGGCCGGCTGCTGCGGTACGTGGGTCGCGAGATACTGGCTGAGCCCAGAAGTGAGCTGTTGAAGGCCAGCTGCGACGTTGCGATCCAAGGCTTGGACGATGTCGGAGACTTCTTTGCCCTGCACCGGTTCGTCGTGATTGTAGGAGCCGCTCCACACGACCGCACCCGTGCCCGGGTCGAACAGCTCCAATTGAAACGTGAACCTCCCTGCGAGCGCCGGCTTGTCGATCTCATCCAGAGCATCCAGATGGCCGCGCACGATGTAGTCGCCTCGTGCGTTACTCCCGATTCGAGAAACGGAGCGATACTGGCCACTCTGGCGCAGAGTCGCAACCAGCATTTCCTGAACAAAATCGACGGGGGGTTCGGACCAGCGATGGTAGTCATACGTTCCCAACTGGACCGTGCTCGTACCGTAAACCAGCCGGGTATCGTGGTAAAGGCGAGAACCGGTGACATGCCCCACAATCAGCCGCACCGGAATCGGCGCCTGCGTCGCTGCCACGGGTGCTGGCGGGGCATCCAGCACGTAGTATTTCGTGGGGCGCGTGGCCGTGCAACCAGCGGCCATGGCCAACAACAGGCCAAGGGCTGCGATTTGCGAAACCCGGTGAATTCGGTTCATGGGCTCCTGTTCAGCTCCCGGCTTTGTGCGTAACATCACTTCGCTCCTTACTTCGGCGGTGGTTCGCCAGGCTTGTGCTGCTTAACGTCGGCAGAGCGAAGCAGAGTATAGGGCCGCGTCTTGATCGTGTCGGTAAACTCATTGAGGTTATCGGTGGCCTGCTGCATGTTATTGATAATCTCGTCCAGATTCTCGCTATTCGCATTCAGTGTGCGGTTGAGCTGATCGGTAAGGTTTTCCGCCGAAGCCAGTGACTGGCGGAGGTCCTGGATGGACTTGTGGAGGTCGGGCCGATTCTCAGAAACCACCGCGTCGAGATGGGCGAGGGCATCATCGGCCTGCCGAGACGTCTTGCGGAAGTCGTCGATGAGCGGTCCCAGCTTGGCGCTGGATTCGTTCAGGTGATTGAGCGTCGAGTGAATCGGCTGGCGATTCTCTTCGAGCATGCCACGGGCGTTCGAGAGGCTTCCTGAGATGTTGGCTCGGTTTTGATCGTTCAGCACGTCGTTGACGCGATCGAGTGTCACCTGGAGCTGTGTGGTTCGCCCATTCAGGTTGTCGATGAGCCGATTGGCGGAGGGCCCGAGCTGAGCGACCAGCGCGGCGATGTCGGCAAAGCTCGAATACTCGACGGAGCGAAGCGTGGAGCCTTGGGGGGCTCTCGGCGCAGCGGCAGTGCCCGCCCGAATTCCCAGAAAATTGTCGCCCAGAGGGCTCACACTCGTGATTTCCGCGACGCTGTCGGTCTTGACCGGTATGTCGGGCCGTATGTCAAAATCCACTTCCATCCGCGTGCTGTCGTGCGGATCGCTGGCCACTTTGTCGATACGCCCGACAGACGGACCTCCGGCGTAACGGACCTGGGAGCCGGGCTGGAGACCGCCGGCATTCTTAAAGTACGTGCGGTAGGAGATGTTGCCGCTGTTCAGGCGGCCCGCCATCATGAAGATCGTGACAACGAGAAGTAGGACGACCACAATCACGAACAAACCTACAACCGCTTGTTCTTTCTTTGCGTCCATTTGTTTCGGTCTACGCCCCAGCCTGCCCGCCCGATGTTGCAGGAGCGCTCAAAGTGCCCGGGAGTATACCATGCCGAGCGCCCCGCGTCAGTTTATTGGCGCTCGGGCGGGATTTCTCCCGTGAGCATCTGGAGGTAATCGATTTCGGCCGTCAACTCCTTTTCTGGCACGCGATCCAAAAATTGGCGAACTCTCGGCTGCGTGCTGGCCCGGAGTTCATCGGGTGTTCCGTCGGCGACAATGTTGCCCTTAATCAGTAGGATCATGCGGTCGGCGATCAAAAATGCACTGGCCAGCTCGTGCGTGACCACCAGGATCGTTATGCGAAACGCCTTCTTGAGCTTGACGATTAGATCATCGATGCCCGCCGCGATGATGGGGTCAAGCCCGGCCGACGGCTCGTCGAAGAAAAGGAGATCGGGATCCATCGCCAGCGCGCGTGCGATGGCTGCGCGTTTTTTCATTCCTCCGCTCAACTGCGCAGGCATGTAATTCTCAAAGCCGGACAGGCCGACCTGATTGAGTTTGAGGCGCACCATGATATCGATCGTGGACTCATCGAGTTGGGTATGCTCACGCAGTGGCAGGGCGACATTTTCGGCAACGGTCATCGAGCCAAAAAGCGCTCCGCCTTGAAAGGACATTCCCATTTTCTTGCGCAGTTCGTCGCGCTCCGATTCCGGCATCGCCGCGAAGTCCTTGCCGTGCATCCAGATACTGCCGCCGCTGGGAGTCTCGAGCCCCACCAGCGTGCGAAGGAGCGTGCTCTTGCCAGAGCCAGAGCCTCCGAGGATGACCAACGTTTGGCCGGCCGGCGCATCGAAGTTGATGCCGTGCAGGATCTCGCGCTCGCCGTACCTAACGCGGAGATCGCGTACAGAGATCGCTGGCGCGCCGTTGTCGATCGCCGCACTGTCGGTTGAAGGGATCTCTCCTGCCACTTCCTCTCCTTTTATCGCGGCGCCGTGATGTAGAAGATCGAGGTAAAAACCAGATCCATAACGACCACGAGAAAGATGGATTTGACCACTGCGGCGGTCGTCGATTTGCCAACCTCTTCCGAGCCCAGACCGGTAGTGAAGCCCTCCTGGCACCCTACGGCCGTGATCACGATGCCAAACATGATGCTCTTGATGAGGCCGATGAAAATGTCGCGCCGTACCATCGAGTCGAGAGTGGCGTGGAGGTAGGTGTTCGAGGTGAAGCCTGCACTGATCACACCGAACACACCCCCGCCGACGATGCCCATAAAATCGGACCACATCGTCAAGCACGGCATCATGAGAAGCATGGCAATGAGCTTGGGCGCGACGAGAAAATGCACGGGCTCGAGCGCCATCGTCTCGAGCGCGTCGATCTCCTCATTCACCTTCATTGTGCCGATTTCAGCGGCAAACGCCGATCCCGATCGGCCGATCACAACGACGGCGGTCATCAACGGCCCTAGCTCGCGGGTCACGGACAGAGCCACGGTACCGGCGACAAGATAAAGAGCGCCCAGCTTGCGCAATTCATAGGCGGCCTGCAGAGCGAGAATCAAACCGACAAAGAATGAGATCAGAGATACAACGGGAATGGCTCCCACCCCGACGGCCATGGCCTGGTGAACCGAACGGCTCCAGCGAATCTTCCCACCGCGGAACGGATCGATAAACAGGGCACGGGCGGCGCCGCCGGCGAGACGAGCGAGATTTCCGACATACGCCAGGCCGTCGAGCGTGGCTCCGCCGATGTCTTCGCTCAGTGGCATCGTCGATCCCGGCAGGATTCCATCATCTGAAACGAGAGGTTGTCCGATCTCGCCGCGCCCGATTAGGCCAGGGTGTTGCCACGTTTGCCGCGCAACGCCTCTTCTTCGGTCTCGTATACATCGAAAACCTTGATGAGTCGCGTCAACTCGAGCACTTCGCGCGTCGTTCGGGTCAGACCGTACAGGGCGAATTCGGACTTGAGGTCCCGCGAAATCTTCAGACCTTCGACGAGCGAAGCGACACCCGCACTATCGATGTAGCGCACTTTCTCTAAATTCACGATCACGCGCGGCGCACGTTTGCCTTTGAGGAGGTCGAGGAGCACTTTTCGCACGTTCGGCGAATTGTATAAGGTGATGTCGCCGACCACGTCGAGAATCGTAGCAGTATCTATCTGCCGTGTGGATAGTTCCATTATGCGTGCCCGCAACGCGTGACAGGTGTTTTGCCAGAGATTAGGCTGCGATGCAACCTTTTTTCGGGGCGAGCGGCGCTTAACTGCGACTATCTAAGGGGATGTAATTGCGCAGATCGTATCCGAGATAGACCTGGCGAGGCCGCGCAATCTTCTGTTCGGAATCGAGCAGCATTTCCTCCCACTGCGCGATCCATCCGGAAGTGCGCGGAATCGCAAACAACACGGGGAACATGATCACAGGAAAGCCCATGGCCTGATAAATCAAGCCCGTGTAGAAATCGACGTTGGGGTAAAGGCGACGCGTGACAAAATATTCATCCTCCAGCGCGATTCGCTCGCATTCGAGCGCGATGTCGATTAGCGGGTTGCGTCCCATGACGTCGAAGACTTCGTAGGCGATGCGCTTGACGATTCGAGCGCGGGGATCATAGTTTTTGTAAACGCGGTGGCCGAATCCCATCAACAGTTTTTCACCCGACTTTACCCGCTTGATGTAGGCGGGCACGTTGCTGACCGAACCGATTTCCAGCAACATGCGGAGGACTTGCTCGTTGGCACCTCCGTGAAGTGGCCCATAGAGCGCCGCCGTCGCAGCAGCGGTTGCCGAATAGGGGTCCACATGCGAGCTACCCACGCCGCGCATCGCCGTGGAGGAGCAATTCTGCTCGTGGTCCGCATGCAGAATGAACAAAATGTCAAGCGCGCGTTCCAGGGTCGCGTTCGGGCGGTATTGCAGCTCCGTGGTGCGGAACAGCATGTTCAGAAAATTCCCGCAATAGCTGAGCTCGTTGTCGGGATAGGCAAACGGCATCCCCAGGCTGTGCCGGTAGGCGAAGGCAGCGAGCGTCGGCATTTTGCCGATGAGGCGATAGGTTTGTTTGCGCCGCGATTCGGGATTGAAGATGTCTTTTGCATCTGGATAGAACGTCGACAGTGCCGCGACTGTGGAAATCAGCATGCCCATCGGATGGGCGTCGTAATGAAAGCCATCCAGAAACTTCTTGATGCTTTCATGGATGAAGGTGTGATGCGTGATGTGATAGGTCCAATCCTGCAACTGCGATCGCGTAGGCAGCTCGCCATACAGGATGAGATAGGCCGTCTCCGTATAGGTGCTTCTTTCCGCCAGATCTTCGATCGAGTATCCGCGGTAGCGGAGGATCCCCTTGTCGCCGTCAATGAACGTAATCTTGCTGCTGCACGACGCGGTGTTGGAAAAGGCCGGGTCGTAGCTCATCATCCCAAAGTCGGATTCCTGGATCTTGATTTGGCGCAAATCGATCGCCCGGATCGTGTCGTGCTTGATCGGGATTTCATATTGCCGGCCGTTGCGATTGTCGATGATCGTCAGCGTGTCGCGGCCAGTTGCGGCGCTCATAGGCGCCGCCTTGGTGGCATCGATTGCCTGATTTTTCTGAGTCGTAGTAGACAAGTCTGCTACCTCTGAAAGTCCCCAAGACACTTTAGCACGATGCGACTGTACACCAAAATGCATTGCTAGCGAACGCCTTATCGGCGGCGGACTCCGTACGGAGGCGTATGGCTAGACCGTCCGCATATGCATTGGTTTCGATGTACGGATCATGAGAAGACGCTGCAAAGCTCACTTCGTTTACATCCCGACGTTTTGTTTTCTCGGGCTTGACGAAGTGAGCGGTATTGGTTTTTGGCGGCTGGCGGACAAGATTGTTAATGCGGTGTTAAAAGCGGCCTCACACAACAGCCGTCGCTTGCGTCTCGGCCGCGATTTCCGTATGGTGAAGGCGAATCTCCGACCAAACCAGAATCTATGAAGCGAATTCTTGTCATCGAAGACGACAAAGACATTGTCGAGTTGGTGAAATATAACCTGGAGAAGGACGGCTTCCAGGTGACCACGACCGGAGACGGTGCCAGCGGACTCACACAGGTCCGCAAGGCACCTCCCGATCTGTTGGTTCTGGATTTGATGCTGCCGAAATTGTCAGGCCTTGAAATCTGCAAAGAGGTTCGCAAGGATGTGGCTCTGAATCGCCTCCCCATTCTGATTCTGACTGCCAAGGGAGAGGAAGCCGATCGAGTCGTCGGTTTGGAATTGGGCGCCGACGATTACGTGACGAAACCGTTTAGCCCCCGAGAGCTGGCGGCTCGCGTCAAGGCCCTGCTGCGCCGCGCCGAGCCGGGCGGAGCCACAGAAAAGCTGATCGAGATTGGTAGCCTGCGGATCGATCCAGCCGCCTATCGAGTGACGCGTGGCGGCCGGGCCGTCCCTATGAGCACGCTCGAATTCCGCCTGCTATACTTTCTGGCAGCGCGCCCAAACCGAGTGTTTACCCGTGACCAGCTTCTGGATGGCGTATGGGGCACGGAACGGTTCGTCACGCCGCGCAGCGTGGACGTCTACGTGCGTCGGCTGCGTGAGAAGATCGAAACCGATCCACAACACCCTGCTTACATGAAGACGATTCGGGGCGCCGGCTACCTTTTCGAAACCCGTGCGAGCTAGGCTTTTCTGGAAGCTTGGGCTGACCTATCTTGGCCTCCTGCTGATCGTTCTTGTCTCCGTAGGCCTTTACTCCTCCTACGTTCTGCGCCGCGACTATATCCAGGCAGCCGATGGCCACCTCGCTTCTTTGCTGACTCTGGCCCAGACGAGACCGCCTTCCTTCGATCATCCAGACGACCTGCGTCAATGGGCCGATTGGGTCGCTCGAAGTGGCGCGCGCATTACGGTGATCGACAGCGCTGGAAACGTCCTCGTGGACTCATCGCCAGAGGGCAAGACCATTGAGAATCATCGGGCCGAGCCCGAGGTCCAACAGGCGCTGGCACTGGGCTCAGGCCGTTCGGTGCGTCCGAGCGCCGAACTGGGCAGCCTTCTCATCTATCACGCCGTGCGGTATCTGACGCCGGACGGCTCCCCCCTGGTTATTCGCATGTCGCTTCCTGTTTCCGAAGTTGACGCTTCCGCGACCGAGCTGCAACGCAAGGTCTTGAGCGCTTCGCTCCTTATCCTCTTAATCGGGGGGCTGATTTCGCTGGCTTATTTTCGGACGCTAACGGGGCGTATCGAGCGGCTCCGGCACCTCGCTCATCGCATTGCCGAGGGCGACTTTCGTCCGCTGCCATCCGATGGGCGGCGCGACGAACTCTCTGATCTGGCCCTGGCCCTGA
This sequence comes from uncultured Acidobacteriaceae bacterium, assembly GCA_964407845.1. Taxonomy (GTDB): domain Bacteria; phylum Acidobacteriota; class Terriglobia; order Acidiferrales; family UBA7541; genus Palsa-295. Next base: position 38,447 of record CAYOXF010000009.1, read on the forward strand.
ATGAAACCGCCGCCCGGATGGACCGCTCGTTTCGCTCGCTGAGCGGTGAACGCAATCGCTCCGGAGCGATTCTGCGGAGCATGGTCGAGGGCGTTGCCGTGATCGATGCCCGGGAACGGCTCGTCTTCTTTAACCGCGCTTTCTCAGAGAGCCTGAACCTCGACCCTGCTGAGATTGAAGGGCGGTCCCTGATTGAAGTCGTACGCAACTCAGACTTGCTTGGCTTGATCCGCCGCGCTCTCAAGGGCGAGGAAGGTCTCAGAACGGATATGGTGGTCGGCATCGTCCAGCAGCGCACCTTTTCGATCAGCGCTGCGCCAGTTAGGGCCTTGGAAACCCCCTCGGCGTCAGGCTGGGAGCCAGCGACACCTCTGCCGAGCGCACCGGGCACCGAGCGGCCGACCGGAGCCGTCGTCGTGCTGCATGACGTCACGGAACTACGCCGGCTCGAGCGAGTACGCCAGGACTTCGTCGCCAATGTCTCCCATGAGTTCAAGACCCCGCTGACTGCCATCCAAGGCTTCGCCGAAACTCTTTTGGCTGGCGCACTTGAGGATCCCCAACATAATCGGCGCTTTTTGGAAATCATCCGCGATCACGCGGCGCGTCTGGCAGCCCTGACCAACGATTTGCTCAAGCTGGCGCGCATCGAAGCCGGAAAGCTGGAGGTCGATCTCGGCCCTGTTGACCTGTTGGAGGTGATCGAGCGGTGCGCCGAGACAACGCTGCTCAAAGCCAGCCGGAAGCAGATCGCGCTCGAGACCGATGTCCCACCGAGTCTACCTGCCGTGCGCGGGGATGCAAGCCTGCTGCGCGAGGTGCTTCAGAACCTGCTGGACAACGCCGTACAGTACACTCCGGCCGGAGGCCGTATCAAGGTAAGTGCCACGGCCGGGGCCCGCGAAGTCGTCGTCACGGTGGAGGATACCGGCGTTGGAATTCCCCTGGTCGATCAGGAGCGAATCTTTGAGCGTTTCTACCGAGTCGATGCAGCTCGTTCTAGAGAAGCGGGTGGCACGGGTCTCGGCCTATCCATAGCCAAGCACATCGTCGAAGTTCATGGCGGCCACCTGCGCGTCGATAGCGAAGTCGGACGCGGCTCGCGGTTCTCCTTCTCCCTGTCGCTAGCGGCCTAAGCCGGCTGTCTTGAAGGATTCACCCGTGCTTCATCGCCTTGCAATGACCGTGTCACATCCTGCAAATGGAGAAGTGGCACGAAAAGGCGAAACCTATTCCAGGGGGCCCAACCATGGCAGCGACCAAGATGAGCGGCGAAGGAATTCTGCAGACGGTGCTGATGAACTATCTCATCTCACAGGCCCGGACAGTGGAAGCCTCGGTGAACAGGGCGCTGGCCGCCTTGCTTGGCAGAAATGAGCGCTTGGCCAGCGATGTTTTCCTCACCGAGCCCCGCATCAACGAAATGGAAATCGTGATTGACGAACACGCGGTCCGCATGTTGGGCCACGGAGATTTGGATGAGGGCGACGTCCGCCTCGTGGTTGCGGCGCTTAAAATCAACAATGACCTCGAGCGCATGGGAGATCTGGCCGTCAATCTCGCCGAGCGCGCCATATCGCTTGGCACCATGGGGCCGGTCGAACTTCCCGCCGAGCTCGAGCCTATGACAACGGCCGTTCGCGCCATGGTGTCCAAGTGTCTGGGCGCTTTGATCTATGAGAACGTCGATCTGGCCACCCAAGTCCTCGAAAGTGATGATGCCGTCGATCAATATCGCGACCAAGTCTTCGAAGCGCTGCTCGAAGGAATTGCAGAAAACCCTTCCAATGCTGCCCCCAACCTTCAATTGGTTTTGGCCTCGCGCCATCTGGAGCGCATTGCGGACCACACCACCAACATCGCCGAAGATGTGTTGTTTTGGGTTCGGGGGCTTGAAGTACGCCACGGCCGAGCACGCCGTTTCGATCCTGGCGAGGTGCGGAAGACCGACCATAGCCAATAAGGCGGTTCGGCGTTCCCACGGAAAACAAAAGAGATAAGACTCGCCTGGCGGGTTTTTCACGCCGAATTCTCGGCGATGTAACGACACTGTAATAATAGGGAAACATAATCAAATTAAGGAGAATCCCTAAGCTATGAAAAAGGCGGCACTTTCGATATTGCTCATCTTGTGCCTCGCAGTCATCGTCGTTGCGCAGAATCTAGCCATCAACGCAGCGGGTGCAACGTTTCCCTACCCCATTTATTCGAAGTGGTTTGACGTTTACCATTCCCAGCACTCCAACATCCAAATCAACTATCAGTCGATCGGCTCCGGTGGTGGGATCCGCCAGCTCACCGCAGGGACAGTTGATTTTGGTGCTTCCGATATGCCGATGAATGATGACCAAATCAAGGAATTTCAGAGCAAGAATGGGTGCAGCGTCTTGCACTTTCCAACGGTGATCGGCGCCGTCGTACCGACCTACAATGTTCCCAAGGTGTCGGCGGATCTAAAGTTTACGCAAAAAGCCATCTCGGGAATCTACCTGGGCACGATCACCAAATGGAACGATGCTGAAATTGCCAAGGCAAATGCTGGCGTGTCTCTTCCGAATGACGACATCGTCGTCGTGCACCGGTCCGACGGGAGCGGCACCACTTTTATCTGGACAGATTTTCTTTCGAAGGCCAGCGGCGACTGGAAGAGCAAAGTGGGTAGCGGAACTTCAATCAATTGGCCTGTGGGTTTGGGAGGAAAGGGCAATGAGGGGGTCTCCGGTCTCATCAAGCAGACGCCGGATTCGATTGGATATGTGGAGCTCATCTATGCCTT
>CAYOXF010000010.1:0-31695 GCA_964407845.1 uncultured Acidobacteriaceae bacterium
AGGACTGCTGGAGGTGGGTGAGGAGGACCTCGGTATGCAGGCGGCTATTGGCGAAAACGATTGTTTGCAAACGGCGGCCGAGTAGTTCCTTGGCGACACGAGTCGCTTCATTCAAATAGCTGCGGCGGATGCCGAGGTTGCGGTTGACCATAGGTGGATTGTAAAAAACGAACAATTTTTCACCGGCCGGCGCACCATTATTGTCGACGACTTCTATCTGACGTTCCGTGAGCTGAGAAGCTAGCTCGCCAGGATTGGCGATCGTGGCGGAAGAGCAGATGAATTGAGGGCGTGAGCCATAGAACCTCGTGACGCGCGCAAGACGCCGCAGGACGTTCGCAAAATGACTGCCAAAGACGCCACGATACGTGTGCAGTTCGTCGAGGATGATATAGCGCAGATTCTCGAAGAGACGAATCCACTTCGTGTGGTGAGGCAGGATGCCCGTGTGCAGCATGTCCGGATTCGTGAGAATGATATGACCGCGCTCGCGAATCGCTTTGCGGGCATCGGACGGCGTGTCACCGTCATAGGTGAAGACGCCGAACGAATCGTCGAGGCGCGTGGCGAGGTCGTGTAGTTCCGACAGCTGGTCCTGCGCGAGCGCCTTGGTGGGGAATAGATACAACGCGCGCGTGTCCGGGTTTTCGGCAATGGCATTAAGGACCGGCAGGTTGTAGCAGAGCGTTTTCCCTGAAGCGGTCGGCGTGACAACCACAAAATCTCTTCCATCGTGAGCCAGTTCGCAAGCAGCGGCCTGATGAGAATAGAGTTGATCGATCCCCTTTCTGCGATAAACGGCCGCAAGGCCCGCATCGACCCATGTCGGCAGGGGGCGGAACTGCGCCTCACGCGCAGGAATGTGTTGCACCGAGAGAATCGGCTCGGAACGGTCCCGCTCGGCAAGACCACGGAGGATGTCATGAAACGTATCGAGCGTCGAAATCGGTCTTGCCGCCAAGCCCTGCCGCAGTGACATGAAGCCCCCCACACGGATTCTGTTCGCCTTTTGTTCGCTCACACTATCACAGCGAGTCACGCGTGCGCAAGTTCCAGTCTATCGTTCTTATAATCAGTAACTTGTGCGGACCCCCTGAGGATCGGTTGCGTGTTCCTAGAGGCGCGCGGTCTGGGGATCGTGGAGGCGAAAGTGGGCGACACGGATATGCTTGAATTTTTCGTTTTCGATCGTGTAGATGCACCAGTTCGTGGTGATGTAGACGTCGCCAGCTTTCATGCTGCGGCCGGAAAAGTTCGAATAATCCTTAAAGAAATGGAATTCGGTGTACATCTCGGCCGCCATCATGTTCCCGTCTTGCAAGAGGATCTGGACTTCGAGGGCTTCGCGACAATGTTGGTGCAGGACGAGGTATTGCTCGAGAAAGCCGGCGCGTCCCCGGCGCGTAACGGGCTGCGCTTGCGGATTGGCAAGCATCGTCGGGTATTCGATTACGACGTCGGGATGGTAGAAGGCCATCACCTCTTCGTAGCGTTTGTGATTGAAATGATCGATGTACTGCAGAAGCTTTTGCTTGTCCATTTCTCATCTCCATTCGGTGTGCCTTGCCGCTTTCTCTCAATGGGAGCGGCATAGGATGACGCGCACTTTTTCAAGCGTCATCAAGCCTCCGCCGATCATCTCATCGAGTCGCGGCAGAATCTGTTCGATCCGTTCACTGGATTCGACCGCCTCGACGACAATGGGCAGATCCTGCGATAGCCGCAGAACTTTATTGGTGTGATACACACTCGCGCTGCCGAAACCGCCGACGCCGCAAAGCACGGTAGCGCCACTGAATGGTTCTTGGCGCAGCAGCTGCACGATGGCCTCGTACAGGGGCTTGCCCCGCACCCAGAGATCCGATTCGCCAATCCTGCAGCATGTGCGCCGTTTCCCAGCTGAACGCTGAGAATGCAGTGAAGGCGCCGAAGAAACCGACGGTGATGCCGACGCGCCAGTCCGGAGGGATCGTCAAGTGCAGGAGGGCGTATTCAGCGATGCCGCCCAGCAAAAAGCAGCCAATGAGATTGACCACGAGCGTACCCGAGGGAAATGTCGAATGGGTGCGCGTCTGCACGAGCCCCCCCAAACCATAGTGCGCGAGCGTGCCCAGCGTGCCGAATGCAATCAATAGGACAATGCGCAACGTGAGTCCTTGTGCTGTCGGAATTATGACCCGCAAGGGACCAACAAAAAAACTCCTGGCGCCAAGCGGCGGCCAGGAGTCATCGGTCCTTCATCGGACGGGTTCAGGCGAACTCCATCGCCTATTCACGGTTCGCGAACATCTTAGCATAGGCTGCCCGCTGGAACCGTGAAGCGTGCCCTTGACACATTCGGGCAGGGTCGCTATAGAAGTTGCATGCCACAATCGATTTTTGTTTTTGACTTCGGCACGAATGAGAAGGCCGCCCAGCAAGCGCGGCACAAGGTGGACGCCTGGAAGCAGGGTTTCCGGCTGGGCAACAAGATGCTGCTGAAGTTCGAGCGCACAGATTCCTCTGAGAGCGGAGGGGACGAGACGGCGAATGAGGCTGTGCACGGCAAGTCAGTCAGAAAGAAACCGACGAAGGAGAAGAATCAAGCCAAGAATTCCGAGAACATTCGTTTGCTCGTGCGTCTTAGCTTTTCCGACCACGAGAAGCTTTCCCACCAGCGCTGGCTCGACCGGATTCCCATCGAGGAGCCATTCAAATCAGCGAAATTGCAAATGGTCCGCACTGGCGATCCGGAATTTCCCAAGATAGCAGAACTTTTCGACTCGCTTGATTAGACGGAACATCTCCGTCTCCGCCGGTCTGCTGCCAGCATGCCCAGCGGCGCGAGCCCATCGCGATCGCTGGTTCCGTGCCGGCACTTCGACGCGAGCCTGGGTTATGTAAACAGAGCGATTTGGCTATAATGGGCCGAAGGTTGGGTGTGACGGCGGACGGTCTCAGCGGAGGCGGGCAGGGTGGCCTCGCAAACCAAAATCAAAACAGCCCTATTTGATTCCTCGAAGTACCACGGTCTTGATCGGGAAGCGCTTCTACGTATCTACCGCACGATGTTCCTTTCCCGGCGCCTGGACGACCGGGAGATTCAACTCAAGCGCCAGAACAGGATCTTCTTTCAAATCAGCGGAGCGGGGCATGAGGGTGTCTCGGCTGCTGCCGGATTGGTTCTCAAGCCAGACTATGACTGGTTCTTCCCCTACTACCGCGACCGGGCTCTGATGCTCATGCTGGGCGTGACACCGCTCGATATGCTGCTGCAAGCCGTGGGAGCAAAGGATGACCCTTCCTCCGGTGGGCGGCAGATGCCGTCGCATTGGGGAAGTAAGAGGCTCAATATCGTCCCAAGCGCTTCCGCAACTGGGATGCAATGGCTTCACGCCGTTGGCGCGGCAGAAGCATCGCTCTATTACGACCGATTCCCGAAGGCGCTCGAGCAGGCGCGCCAGGCCCCCTTGGGCGACGGGTTGACCCATTACCCGGACGAAATCGCCTATGTTTCCGGTGGAGATGGTTCGACCAGCGAGGGTGAATTTTTCGAAGCCATCAACGCGGCCTGTCTGCGGAGGGTTCCGGTCTTGTTCCTGGTTCAGGACAACGGCTACGCCATTTCGGTGCCGATTGAAGCACAAACCGCGGGGGGAAGTATTTCCAAACTGGTCTCCAATTTTGCAGGCTTGATGGTGGAAGAGTGCGACGGAGCCGATCCACTGGAATGCTATGCCGTGTTGAGCCGGGCGGCATCCTATTGCCGGACCCAGAGACAACCGGCGCTCGTCCACGCGCACGTGACGCGACCCTATTCCCATTCTCTTTCTGATGACGAAAATCTTTACAAGACGCCGGAGGACCGCGAATCGGAGGCGCGCCGCGACCCGATCCCGAGCTTCGGGCTATTTCTCGTGCGCGAGGGCATTCTCGACGAACGCGAGATGGGGGAGCTCGAGGCAGAGATCGAACGCGACGTGCTAGCTACGACCGATCGCGCGCTCGCGGCGGAAGTGGCTTCCCCAGACTCGGTCTACACGGCCGTGTACTCATCCGACCTTGATCCAACGGGGCCGCAGTTTGAAGCCGCGCCCGCACAGCCTGGCCATTCCGGTTCCAATGGCCCCGGGAAATCGAGGACGATGGTCGAAATGATTGCCGCAACGCTGGCCGATGAAATGCAGCGCGACGAACGGATCGTGGTTTTCGGCGAGGATGTGGCGGATTGCACGCGCGAACAGAACCTGGCGCAGTTGAAGGGCAAGGGGGGTGTCTTCAAAGCGACGGCGGACTTGCAGCGGCGGTTCGGCTCCGCGCGTGTGTTCAATACGCCTATTGCGGAGGCAGCCATCGTGGGACGCGCATTTGGCATGGCCATACGCGGGCTAAAGCCGGTGCCAGAGATTCAATTTTTCGACTACATTTGGCCGGCCATGATGCAGCTCCGCAATGAGCTCTCCAATATCCGCTGGCGTTCGGCAGGGCATTTCAAGGCCCCCGTGGTGCTTCGCGTGGCGATCGGCGGCTATCTTACCGGTGGCGCGATCTACCACAGCCAGTGCGGCGAAGTCGTTTTCACCCACGTTCCCGGCTTGCGCGTCGTGATGCCTTCAACAGCACTCGATCTATGCGGTCTGTTACGAACGGCGATTCGGTCCGACGACCCCGTGATGATTCTTGAGCACAAGCATCTTTACCGCCAGCCATACAGCCGGGCGCCCTATCCGGGCCCTGCTTTCATGATCCCGTTTGGGAAGGCCCGGTTGGTGCGAGAGGGAACCGATATCACAATCGTCACCTACGGTGCTGTGGTGCATCGCGCCGAGGTGGCGGCGGCGGAGTTGGCCAGGGAGGGAGTTTCCGTTGAGATTATCGACCTGCGATCACTGAGCCCGTACGATTGGGAAGCGATTCGCGCGAGCGTAAGCAAGACGAACCGAGTGCTTGTTGCTTACGAGGATATGCGGTCATGGGGCTATGGCGCAGAGATCGCCGCGCGCATCGCGGACGAGCTGTTCGATGAATTGGATGCTCCCGTCCGGCGTGTGGCGGCGACCGATACGTTCTGCGCTTATCACCCGAAGCTGGAGCATGCGATCTTGCCGCAGACGGAGAGTCTTGTGCGCGCCCTGCGGGAGCTGGCGGAGTACTGAGTCGGAGCGGAAACTTTTCGTGGCCACCGATCGTATCTAGATGTGAAGACGATCAAGGGCAGGGACAAGGAGGTTCGGCCATGACGTGCGGGACCTGCCAGCGTGAAATCGCCGATTACTCGAATTTCTGCTACTTCTGCGGCGCGCGGCAGCCTGCGCCAGCTGAGCCGTTCCGTCGATCGCGGCGGCTGATGCGCTCGACAGTCGACTGCAAGATTGCAGGTGTCTGCGGCGGCATCGCTGAGTATTTGGAAATCGATTCCACACTGGTGCGGCTGATCTGGGTACTGCTGATTCTGATGCCTGTCCCACTTGTACCTGCCATTGTTGGATACTTTGTGGCATGGATCGTGATGCCGCTGGCACCGTACCCGGTCCGACCGGTGGAACCGCCGGCAGCGGCTCCGCACTCCACACCAGCGACGTGAAGCCGGAGGGCCGGCTGACGGTTAATCCTTGATGCGGCCCTTCCGAGAGGTTGCGCGCGCGGGGCCAAACAGCACCTGATCGAGCGAAACGACCCCCGCCCCGAACGTGGCCAGCGCAAATGCGCTCGCGGCAAGCACCAGAGGGGATTCGTAGCTGGACACTGCCATAGGGTTTCGGATCAGATGGCCGACCTTCCAAATTCCGATGGCCAACTCAATGGTGAGCAGCAATCCCGCCACCCGCGCGAATAGCCCGACGATCAGCATGCACCCGCCGAAGAATTCGATCAGGCCGGAAACGTACGCGAGATAGCCCGGCAATCCGATGCGCACGAAGCTCTCAACCGTCTCGCGCGTGTGTCCGAACAGTTTCGGATAGCCGTGATAGATGAAGATCACTCCGAGACCGAAGCGTAGAAGAAGCAGCGCCAGGGGCTTCAACTTTTCGAGGGCTTGCATTCAGACTCTTCCTGCTGGCTCAGATGCCAGTGCCGAATTGTAGCAGAAGGTTGAAGCTGGCACCTTTTGCGACACAGGGCGTGATTTTTTCTGATCGCCTAGGGGCAGGGGCGCTCCAACATTGGTGTAAAATTGTTGCTGGCCTCGGAAGATTCCACAATGACAGCCAGTCCGCGCACGATTGGTGTGATCACAGGGGGTGGCGATTGCCCTGGTTTGAACGCTGCGATTCGCGCCGTGGTGCACGCAGGGAAACGACAGCATGGATGGAAAGTCATTGGCGTTCGCGATGCATTTGGGGGACTGATCTGGCCTGAAACATGCTGGGAGCTCACATTCGAGTCCACGCGCGGAATCCTGCCGCAGGGTGGAACCATCCTCGGAACTACGAACTCGAAAGATCCGTTTGCCTTTCCTGTCGCGGAGAATGGGCGCATCACGAAATGCGACTTTTCCGGGCGCTGTTTCGAAGGAATGGAGAAGCTGGGAATCGAAGCGTTGATTGTCATCGGCGGCAATGGAACGCTGTCGATTGCCGAGCGATTTACGCGGATGGGAATGAAGATCGTGGCGATACCGAAAACCATCGACAACGATCTGCAATGTACCGACGTGACGCTCGGGTTTGATAGTGCGCTCCATATCGCGACCGAAGCAATGGACCGGCTGCACAGCACAGCGGAAAGCCACCACCGCGTGATGATTGTGGAGCTGATGGGGCGCGATGCGGGCTGGATTGCGCTGCATGCGGGGGTTGCGGGCGGCGCCGATGTGATTCTGCTCCCGGAGATTCGGTTCACAATGGAAAACGTGTGCGAGGCGATTCGCGAGCGCGAGGCCTTGGGCCGGACATTTTCCGTGATTGCCATTGCGGAAGGCGCCAAGCTGCCGGAGCGGGGTGCTCCGGGGAAGGCGGGAGAGGCGGCTCACTGGCTCGCCCAGGCAATTCGCGAACGCATCGACAAGGAAGTGCGCCTGACCGTGCTTGGGCACCTGCAGCGCGGGGGAACCCCGAGTCCTTTCGACCGTACATTGGCGGCGCGTTTTGGAGCGGGTGCGGTCGAGCTGGTGGAGCGAAACGCTTGGGGAAGGATGATTGCGCTGGGTGCTGCCAAAATCACGTCGGCCCCTCTGGCAGAAGCGATTGATCCGGTCCGGCTGGTGGATCCTGAGAACGAAGTGCTGCACGCGGCGCGCGCCATGGGAATCCGCTTCGGGGACACGGCCTGATGCGCAAGGTTCTGATTGGATTGATGGTTGTAGTGGTCATCGCCGCGGCGCTCTATGTCCGGTTTCGTCGCCCATCGAGCCCTCAACAGGTGGCCTATGCGGGCAACGGCGAGGTGACGCTATGGAGCACGACGGCACAGGTTCGTGAGCCGGTTGCAACGGCAAAGTACGGTGACCGTCTCGATGTCCTGGGGCGGTTTGAGGATCAAGTACAAGTGCAAACGGCTAGCGGTTCGGTGGGATGGATTAACGAGGCCGACTTGCTTTCTGCCGATCTCTGGCAGAGGGCCAACGACCTGGAAGCCATGGCTGCGAAGTCGCCCGTCGAGGCACATGGTCATACGCGCGCGATCAGCAATTTGCACGTGGAAGCCGGCCGTGAATCGCCGCGCATTCGCCAGCTGAGCAAGGGCGTTCCCGTGGACTTGTTCGAGCGCAAAGTTGCGGATGCGCCGGCGGCGCCCGGAGGTGCTGCGGTTGACGAGAAAAATCTGCCTGCCGGTTCGTCACCCGATCAGAAGGCCTCTCCGGCCAAGAAGGAAGACTGGTGGCTGGTGCGAGCTCACCTGCCCGAGCAGACGTCAGCAGCAGGATGGATTTTGGCGCGGTTTGTCGATCTGGATGTGCCGGCGCCTCTACCGGACTACGCCAGCGCTGCCGCGATGCACATTGTGGCCTGGTTCGAACTGAATCGCGTAGTGGATCGATCGGCGGGTTCAAAGCCTCAATATCTTCTGGTCGGCAATCGAGGTCCTGAGGGGCAGGCCTGCGATTTCACCGTGTTGCGCGTATTCACCTGGGGCCAACAGAAACAACGTTACGAAACGGCCTATGTAGAGAGCAACGTATGCGGTAAGTTACCCATAGCCCTCAACGAACCGCCATCGCCGGGCGGAAACGTCACGTTTTCGTTTGAGGATTTCAGCAATGAAACCGTCGAGGAGCGCAAATATCGAATGGAGCGCACCGTCGTCAGGCGCGTGCGTGAGGGCGAGTCTCAGCCCAGGAAGCGAACGCATGCCCATGGATAATGCGAGAGGTAGGCCCGTTTTTGTCAGATTCAGGCCCACGCTAGCCGAGGGTCGGTCATGGAATCGATTTCCCAAGGGCATGGCGCTAGGAATTTTGACGGTTGCTGTTTCCGTTGCTGGGTGCTCGCGCGTTCGGATGGAGGCGCAGTCGCAAGCGGCGAAGATGGCGTCGGTTTCCTACATTGGGGCTTGGGGCGCGAAAGGCGACGGTCCCGGGCAGTTGAGCGAGCCGGTTGATATCGCAACCGATTCTGTAGGCGATGCCTATGTTGTGGATGCGGAAAGCCACTACGTCGAAAAGTTCGATCGGCGCGGGACACCTCTTTTGGCGTTTGAAGAAGACGGTTTGAAACACCCGCAAGCTATCACTGTCGATAGCGGTGGCGCGATCTACGTGACCGATTCACAACGCGCGAGTGCTATCGTCTTTCTGCCTTCGGGCGACCGCTACCGCGAGATCCGATTGAGAACGCGCCCGAGTCTGGAAGATACCTTGGGTGTTGCGGTGGAGGATGACGGGATGATCCACATCCTGGACCCGAACGCGGACAGAATCTTCACCTATACCTCACGCTTCAGCCTGCTTCGGGTTTGGGTGCCTACCGCCGACGGCCCGAGTTCAAAGGTCCGGCCTAAGGCTGTCGCCAACGGGTTCGACGGGTTCCTGTATGTGGCGGATCCAGAGGCAAATCGCATCGTGCGCTTCACAAGCGACGGCCGTTTCTTCGCAGCCGTGAACGCGGATTCAGACGGCTCAAGCCGAAGGCTGGGTGATCGAATCGCGGTCGGCCGGGGCTACGTTTTCGCCATGGATACCGACGGCCACAGGCTCCACGTGTTTTCGACCGACGGTCGGCCCGTGCTCGACGCCGATCTCGCAAGCGAGCTTGGACCAGGCAACAGGTTGGCGCCTGCGCTGGCGGTCAGTCCGCAGAAAGAGCTGCTCGTGCTCGATGCCCCTCAAGCGCGAGTTCTTCGCTACCGGCTGAACTTCTGATACTTTCTTGTCGGCACCACAGCTCCGCTCGAAGGGAGTTCCTTCTCATGCCGCTATTGCTGACAGAAGCCGACGTGCAGGCGATTTTGACCATGCCGATGGCGCTCGAGCTGGTCGAGGCATCTTTTCGGCGGCTCGCGGACGGCACGGCGGTTCTACACCCGCGCCGGAGGCTTCCCATGGCCGGGAAAGGACTCCTCAATTACATGGCTGCCTCGGATTCCGCCGGCGGCTATATGGGATTGAAAATCTACACGGTCTCTCCGAGTGGAGTGCGTTTTGTGGTGCTATTGTTTAATGCGCGTTCCGGCGAAATGTGCGCGCTCGTGGAGGCCGATTATCTCGGGCAAATGCGGACGGGCGCGGCCAGCGGCCTTGCGACTCGCGTCATGGCTCGGGAGAATGCTTCGCGTGTGGGAGTCATCGGGACAGGACTCCAGGCGAGGACGCAACTGGCGGCCGTGGCGCTCGCGAGAAAACTCGAATGGATACGCGTCTTTGGCCGCGACGTCCGGCGGCGGGAAGAGTTTGCAAAGGAAATGACGGCACGGCTGGCAGTGCCGGTGGCGGCCGTTGGTTCGGCGGAACAGGCTGTGCGGGGCTCCGATATCGTCATCGCGGTGACGACAGCCACCCGGCCGGTTGTGGAAGGCAGGTGGCTTGAACCCGGAATGCACCTCAATGCCATTGGATCGAATTTCGCCGAAAAGCAGGAGCTGGACGCCGAGGCAGTGGGGCGCTGCGACGTCGTAGCTGCGGATTCGATTGAGCAGTCAAAAATGGAGGCGGGAGACTTGATCCAGGCATTTGGAACAGATCTGTCTCGCTGGGCCAGCGTGCGTGAACTGGCCGACATCGTGGCCGACAAAGTGCCGGGCCGCACCAATCAAAACCAGATCACTCTTTTCAAGTCCAACGGACTCGCGATTGAGGATGTCGTCGTGGCAGGAAGAGTTTACGAAATCGCCCGCGAACGGAGAATGGGACACGAGGTTCCGATGTGGCAGGGAGTCGCTGCGGCTCAGGCCTGAGGCGTGCTGCCGGGCCGCGAGCGGCGCAGGCGCTTGACCAGTGCGTCGTGCAATCGCTGGCGGGTTGTCGAGGGAAGTGGGGCTGGCTCGGAGTTGCAAAAAATTTCGATCGTCTGCTTGGTGGTGTCAACCACGACGCGACAGTCCTTGCATTGACCTAAGTGCTCTTCAATCGATGTGCGCAGACAGGGATCTAGCGCTTCGTCCAAATAATCCGCCAATTCTTTCACGATGTCTTTACACTTCACGAATTTGTCCCCCGCCGAAAGTACTGATTCAACTTTTGACGCAACTTCAACCGAGCCCTTAGCAGCCGCGATTTGACCGCAGGTACGGAAAGCCCCAGTGCCTCAGCCGTTTCTTCCGTAGACAGTTGTTCGATGTCGCGCAACTGGAAAACGATTCGGAAGGGTGGATCGAGTTCACTGATTACTCGGGAAAGAATCCCGGAGAGCTCGGTTTGCTCGTATCGCTCCATCGGAGAAGGTCCCCAATCCTCGACGTCGCGGGGCATCATGTCCTCGCCGGTGTCAATCTCGTCATCGAGCGACACGACATTAGGACGCCGCCTGCGGAGTTTCATCAATGCCTGATTGACCGCGATGCGTACGAGCCAGGTGTAAAACCTGGAGTTGCCTTCAAATTCGCCCAGGTGTTCGAACGCCTTTAAAAATGCCTCTTGCATGGCGTCCTCGGCATCTTCGCGGTTTTGCGTGATGTTCTGGGTCAGGCGGAAGATCTTGCGCTCGTAGCGGCTTACAAGGGTCTCAAAGGCAGAAACATCCCCTGCTTTCGCCGCCGCGACAAGCACCGGCTCATCGGCCTTTACCACCTGCGAAGGCAACGGGTGAGCCTGGACCGGGTCGAGTTTCGGCGAATTCATAGGATTTTCCAGTAAGAAAGGGTAGCACAGCTTTCCAGGCCTCGCTGGCGGGAATGTATTATGATAGCGGGCGGTTGGGAGGGGGCGCGCCGTTCGGCCGCCACGGGGGAGCCGGGCAGATCTCTCAAGCTCCCGTGCGCGCCGGGAGGCCATCCTGCGGCGAAGCTGCTAGGCGGCACCATGAGGACGCTGCCAGATTATCTGCGCAAAGGAATGAAGATGATCCTTGTCGGCGCGAATCCGGGCGACCGCTCGGCCCGCGTGGGACACTATTATGCCGGTAGAAACAACCATTTCTGGCCCATCCTGTACGACTCCGGCGTGATCCCTGAGCCGATCGGCTACGAAGATGATCGGCGGATGGTCGAATTCGGCATCGGCATGACCGATCTGGTGAAGCGGCCTACGCGCGGCATTGATGAGATCGAACGGCAGGAATTCGCCGAAGGGCGCGTGCTACTGGCACAGAAACTCGAAGACTTGCGCCCGAAAGTGATCGCGTTTAATGGAAAGATCGTGTTCGAGAAATTCACCGGACGCCCGTGCAAACTGGGCCTGCAAAAGGAACGGCTGTACGGGGCGCACGTTTTTGTTCTTCCTTCCACGAGTGCGCAGAATGCGGGAACCAGTCTGAGCGTGAAAAAACGATATTTCAAACAACTGGCGGCCCTGCTCAAGAGTCTGAAGGACTAGCCGTTTTTAAGGAGGCACCCTGCCGATGGGGGCAATGATCGAAACCGCAGCCGGCCCACTCGTGTTGGAGGACCGCTCCGGCAGCGTGCTCACACTCCGTTTGAACCGTCCAGAAAAGCTCAACGCACTGAATCCACAAATGGTCCAGGAGTTGGTGCACGCCCTGCTGCGGGCCTCCGACGATCGCTCCGTGCGGGCCGTCGTTATCACCGGGACCGGGCGGGGCTTCTGCGCGGGCGGCGACATTCACTACATTCACGACGCAAGAGCGCGTAAGTCAACGCGTGACTTTGAAGTGCTGCTCAATCTCGGAAAAGAACTGATTCTGGCGATCGCGGCGATGCCTAAGCTCGCGATCGCGGCGGTGAACGGCCCGGCGGCCGGCGGAGGCATGAGCCTGGCGCTTGCATGCGATTTGCGGATTGCGTCCGATCAGGCGATGTTCAAGCAGGCCTTCGCGCAACTCGCGTTGTATCCCGACCTGGGCGCCACCTTTTTCCTGCCGCGGTTCGTGGGCCTCTCGCGTGCCTCAGAGTATTTCTATACCTCCGAGCGCCTTTCGGCGGAGGAGGCTCGGCGGATAGGGATGGTATACGCGATTTATCCGCACGATGAGTTTGAGGCGGAAGTCAAGAAATTTGCCGAGCAGATGGCCGCGGCGCCGCCACTCGCCATCCGCGACGTGAAGCGTACGATGATCAGCGAAGCTCATCGCGCCCTGGAGGAGACGATCACCGAGGAGAATCGCCTCCAAGTTCACTGTTTTCTCTCCGAAGACTGTGCGGAGGGCCTTTCGGCATTTTTGGAGAAGCGTCCCCCGAAATTCCGCGGCCACTGATCTCGCGACGTTAGCCCTCCGAATGTGGCAATGGAAATGAATCTGGTCGAGCGCAAAAAGGAATTTCTGTTTGTAGATGTGCCAAAGACGTGGGAGCATGGGACACTGAATCGGGGGTGTCGTCCCGCTGAATGGACGATACGAAGGAGAGCAAATCGAAAATGCCTGCTAGGAAGACGCGCGTTCGGACCCGGCTCCGGAAAAAAGGCAAAGTCATACAATTCCTGCATAAACCGAGCTGTACGACCTGCAGGAAGGCGCGCAAATATTTGGAGCGACGTGGATTTCAGCTCTATTTTCGCGATTTGACGAAACAGAGGTTGAGCGCGGCCGAACTGGAAAAGCTCATTGGGAGGCGCGATTACACGGAGTTTCTGAACCAGCGAAACGAGCTCTACCGCCAGAAGAACATGGCAGAGAATCCGCCTTCGCGAAAACAAGCAATCCAGCTGATGTCGAAGGAGCCAAATCTCATTCGCCGGCCTGTGGTCGTCGCAGGGGGACGCGTCGTCATCGGCTTCGACGAAAACGGCATGGCCAGGCTTTAGACCATCATTTCTGTCGGCGCCCTGGGGGGCTTCCCCCGGACGCCGACCCGATCGGCCTTCCGCATGGATCTCCGGGAAAAAATCGAAATCCGGCAGGGCGACCTGACGGAGATGGACACCGATGCCATCGTCAACGCCGCAAACAATGATTTAAAGCTCGGCGGAGGCGTGGCGGGCGCGATTCGCCGGAAAGGTGGCCCCCAGATTCAGGCCGAGTGCGACAAGATCGGCACGATTCCCGTAGGCAGCGCTGCAATCACCTCGGGCGGAAAGCTGAAAGCACGGCATGTGGTCCACCAGGCGAGCATGCAGTTGGGCGGCCGAACCTCGGCGCAGTCGCTCCGGACTTCCACGGCACACGCTCTTCGAATTGCGGCGCAGAATGGATTGAAGTCGATCGCTTTTCCTGCTGTCGGAACGGGCATCGCAGGTTTTCCGATCCAAGAGTGCGCAGAAATCATGCTGCGCGAGACCGCCAGGCATTTTGAGAGCTCGACGTCTCTTGAGAAGGTCTATTTCGTGCTGTTCGATCGAGAAGCGCAGCAAGTGTTCGAGCAGGTGTTTCTGGAGATGCTTTCCGGGAAGCCCAACTAGGCTTCGTTCTTAGTTGCTGTCGGTACGACGCTTGAGTGTAGGTGCGTTGTCCTTGTTCGGATTGGCAGCGGGAGGGGGCGCCTGGGTAGGGTTACCGCTCGCGGTTGCAGTAGCTGCCGAGTTATCTGGCGTGTAGGGCTTTTGCATGTAGCGGACCGCTTCTGCCTGTGCTCCGGCTGTGTCATCTCTACTGCGTTGCGCGAGGCTGTACTCGTTCACGGCACGTTCACGCTGGCCCAATACGTCGTAGATCTTTCCCATGTAGATGTGGCTCCAGACCTCGACCCACTTCGGATCGAGATCGCCGCCGAGCGCTGCGCGAAATGCATTGGCCGCCGACTGGTAATTCCTCTGGTAGAAATAAGCCTCGCCGGTGCGAAAATGCGCCAAGGAGTTTGTGGGCTGGATGTCGAGTGCGTGCTGATATTCCTGGATGGCCTCGTAGTATCTCCCCTGTGTGGCCAGTGCCTCTCCGCGCGCGATGGTGGCGCGGATCCGAAGTCTCGGGCTGGATTTCAGCAGGTTGTTGTTGGGATCGATGGTGATGCCATTGGGTTTGGGCCGCCCAAACGTTTCGATTTCAAATGGGGTGGTGGTGCCTGTCACCAGGACTTTCTTGAGTTCCGGATTGCCTTCTGTGTCGACCTTGACCTCGACGGGCATGCGGAAGGTATCGAGATCCTGATGGATTCGACCAATCACCTGGAAACCTTTCGGTGTGCGGTAGGTGGTGTATTCCATCGAGAATTCCGGAACACCGGTGGAATTCAGCCACTGCGCGAAGAAAGACGTGAGATTCATGGGCGGCTCGCCCTTTTTCGGTGGGCGCACTTTTGTCGCCGCCAGTTTTTCGAAGGAGTCGATCGAGGCCGTCTTCCCGGCATGCTGTTTGTAAAATTCCTTGAGCAACGAGCTAAAGGCATCGTCTCCCAGTTCAGCGCGTAGCATGTGAAAGACCATGGCGCCTTTATCGTCCACGATCGAATGATAGCGGTCCGAATACGCTTCGACGCGATCGGCTTCGGAAATCGGAGCAGTCTGTTCGAACATCAATGCACCGACGGCGAAGTCCTCCAAGGCTCGATGAAGACTCGCTACGCCTCCCGATTGCTCCGCGTACATCGCTTCCGCGTAGCGGGAAAGGCCGTCGGTAACCCAGACGTCATTGGCGCTGGCGGGCAGCACGCGGTCCCCCCACCATTGACCGGCGGCGAGTTGCGTGAGCAAGCGGTCGTTTGCCCTGGTTGTCCATTGGCGCGAGCTGATCAGCAGAAGACCTGGAGCGGAGAACCCGGCAACTGAGCCATCCGGCATTTCGGCGACGGTAAGCGCCGGCTGGCCGGTCGACAGTGCGCCGAACGTATCGGTGAGGTAACTCATGATCTGTGCTAGGGCATTTGCGTAAGAGCTGACCGTCGAGGCCTGTGACGGCGGGGTGTAGAAGGAAAACTGATAGCCTTCCGTCGGTGCCGGTGTGAGTTGCAGAGGACCGGCGACAAACGATCCAACCGGCCCGGCCTGCGTCGCATGGAACACGTACGACGCTTGTTCACCTGAGCCGCCGATTCCAGGACGCACCGCCGGCGGGTCTGCCTTGCCAGTGCCGGCGACGGCAAACGTATTCGGTACGATGACGTTGAACGTGCCCGTATAGCGATTGGAAGGGAAGTCCGTCAAAGGAAACCAGCGCGCAGGCAGCAGCAGATATGCGGCCGTCTTATCGACCGAGGCGAAGCGGAGGCCCTTGGTCGGGCTATCCTCCTCGCTTGAAACCGGGCCGCTGTACTCAAACGAGATGGTTACGGTCTTTCCTGGTGTGGCGGTGCTAGGAAGCGCGACAGCGAGCAGAAGTGGAGAATTGCTGTCACGAGCGAAGCTCAGATCGTGTCCATCCGACGATTTCACCGAAGTAAGACGCAAGTCGGGGTGCAATTCGACGAGCACGGTCTTCGCCACCTGCTCGGCGACAAAATCGACCTTGGCCTGCGCCTGGATCGTCTGATCGTCGGGCCGCAGGATCACCTCGACGTTGTAATTGGTCGCGCGAAAAGGAAAGGCATGGGGGGCCTGTGCGGCGGCAATGGTCGCGGCCGTCAGCAAGATGGCCAAAATGGCACACAATCGATACCGCTGGGGCAAGCGGGTCCTCTCTCAACAGGCTCGTTTATCTAGGATACCAGATAAGCATTCGCAGTTGCCCGCTGCGTCCGACTCAGAGCATGCGCGCAAAAATATCTGCGGTGCGCTCGATGGCGCCGCCTGAGCCGAGTTTGGCTCGAACTTCCGCGAGCCCCGACTTCATCAGATCGCGGCCCTCAGCCGACTCCAACAGATATCTCACCTGAGCGGCCACTGCGGCCGGTGTGAAGTCCTCCTGAATGAGCTCCGGAACGACGCGTCGTCCCGCGACGAGGTTCACCATACTGATAAAGGGCGTGTGCATCAGGCGCCGCACGATCGCCGCGGTTAAAGGTGCCACACGGTAGATCACCACCATAGGCGTCCCCAGCAAAGCCGCTTCGATCGTTGCCGTCCCGCTCGCGACGATCGCGCAATCGGCGGATGCAAGGGCGTCGTAGGCCCGGCCCTCGATTCGTTTGATCGAAACGCCTGGCCGGGCCGTGAAAAGTTCCGCGCCGAGGCCAGGAGCAGCGACATGCACGAATTCGACTCCGCCGAACGCCTGCATTTCGCGCCCCAGGAGCTCACAGGCATCCACAATCCGCGAATAATGCTGAGCGATTTCGTTGCGTCGACTGCCGGGCAGCAGTGCCACGATGAGGCTTTCCGGATTGAGCCCGTTTAGACGTGAAAATTCCTCGCGGCTCATGGTGGGGTGAACGACGTCGGTGAGCGGATGCCCCACAAAATCGACTGGCACGCCTGCGTCGCGATAGATCTTCTCCTCGAAAGGAAAGATCACCACCATACGGTTGACGAGCCGCTTGACGACCCTCACTCTGCCTCGGCGCCACGCCCACACCTGTGGGCCGATAAAGTAGCCGACTGCAATGCCATGCTGTTTCAGCCGTCGCGCAACGCCCAAATGCGTCCCCGGCGAGTCGATCAGAATCGCAAGGGCCGCCCGCCGTCGTACAGCTTCACGTGCCAGACGCCGCTGCACGCCCACGACCGCTGGAATTTTGTGCAGCACCTCGGTGATGCCGACGACGGCAACTTCGTGGTAGTCCGCGATCAGCTCGACGCCTGCTTCAGCCATGTGTGGACCGCCCATTCCGAACAGCTTGGCTTCCGTACGCGCCCGCAAGGCGGTTGCGAGTCGGCCAGCATACATGTCGCTCGATGCTTCTCCGGCGGAGATCAAGATGGTGGGTGGCGTCATGCGAGAGATTCTGAGACGGGGAACCTTCGCTTGCCCAGGAGCCGCCCCTCAGTCATCGGCGGGCAAAGGCTGTGAAAATCCGGGTGCCGAACCAGGAAGGGGCATGGCCAGCTCTTGCTCCTTGTACTGAAGTTGATAGAGCCGGTAGTAGATGCCGCGAAGCGCCAACAACTCCTGGTGGGAGCCCTGTTCGCGCAAACGTCCCTTGTGGAATACGAGAATTCGATGCGCGTGCTGGATCGTACTCAACCGGTGCGCGATGACAACCGCGGTGCGCCCGGTGAGGAGGCGATCCAGCGCTTCGCGAATCATCAGCTCTGTCTTGGTGTCCACGCTTGAGGTGGCCTCGTCCAGAATCAGAAATTGCGGATTGTGTGCCAGCGCTCGCGCGAAGCTGACCAGCTGACGTTGGCCGACCGAGAGCGTCCCGCCCCGTTCGGTAACGGGCGTGTCGACTCCTTTCCCCAGGGAGTCGAGGAATGGACCAAGCCCCACCTCGCGCAAAGCCCTCTCCGTGGCAGCGCGATCGATCCATTCGGTTCCTAGCCGGACATTGGCTTCGAGCGTACCAGTGAACAGGAATGGGTCCTGCAGCACGATTCCGAACAAACGGCGCAGATCCTGTAGGTCCATTTCGCGGATGTCCACGCCGTCGAGCAAGATCTGACCGCGCTGGATCTCATAGAAGCGCAGCAAAAGCTGAATAATCGTTGTCTTGCCCGCGCCAGTATGGCCCACAATGGCGAGCGTTTGGCCGGGCTCGACGCGGAAGGAAACGTCCCGCAGGACCCAATCTTCTTCCTTCGGTGCTGCTCCTCCGTGATAGGCGAACCACACTTTGCGGAATTCAATCTCGCCCTGTGGCTTCCGAAGCGGGTGGGTTTCCGCCCGAGAAGTGATGGTGACGGGCTCATCAAGCAGCGTGAAAATGCGTTCCGAAGCGGCCATGGCGGCCTGCAGGATGTTGAATTTTTCACTCAAATCCTGGATCGGCCGGAAGAAGCGCTGCGCATATTGGATGAACGAAATCAGCATGCCGATCGTGAACGTGGCGCCAATGACGCCCACCCCCCCGGTCCAATAGAGCAGCGCGACACCCGAGAGGCTCAAGAATTCGACCGATGGATAGAAATAGGCGAAGGCATCAATCGCATCCTTGTAGGCTTCCATGTGGATCCGATTTAGATCGGCAAACTGGGCCCGCGATTTCGGTTCGCGGTTGAAGAGTTGCACGATGGCCATGCCGCTGATGTGTTCCTGCAAAAACCCGTTGATTCGCGCAATCGCCGTGCGGATGCGACGATTGGCGTCGCGTACTTGGTTGCGGAAGAAGTACGTGACCAGAATCATGAATGGCAAGGGCGAAAGCGTTACCAGGCCGAGGAACGGGCGCCATTTGATCAGCACAATGGCCAGCCCAAAGATAAAGACGAAATCGTTGAGCATCGCGGCCACGCCCGTGGCAAACAGGTCGTTCAAGGCATCAACGTCGGTCGTGCAGCGGGTCACCAATCGACCGACAGGGCTTCGGTCGAAGAAACTCATGGGCAAACGCTGCAAGTGTTCGAAGATTTCCTTCCGAAGGTCGTACATGGTTTGCTGACCAACCGATTGCATGATGCGAACCTGAGCGTATTGCAGCGCAAAGCTCGCCAAAATGGAGCCGAGATAGGCCAGTGCGATCAACGACAGGCCCACGATCGCCGCATGGCGCACGATTTCGCCACGCATTCCGGGAATCACGTAGCGATCGACGCCGCGCCCGAACAGGTACGGTCCCAAGATATCCATGCCGGCGACGGCAAGGCTCATACTCACCGCCAGAAACACCTGCCAGCGATAGGGCCGAAGATACTTCGTCAGCCGATGGGTGAGGCGCGTGTCGTAGAGCTTTCCTAACTTCTCTTCGTCGCGAAAGTCGCTCATTCGCGTGCCAGCTCTTCCTCTAGCAACTGCTTTTGGTACAGGTCGGCGTAGTAGCCTCCAAGCGCTAGCAACTCGTCATGTGTTCCGCGCTCCGTGATGCGGCCTCCCCGCAATACAATGATCTGGTCGGCTTCTTTTACGGTTGAAATACGGTGGGCCACCAGAATCGTGGTGCGCCCTCGGATCACCTCGCGCAAGCCGCGCAGGATGCGTTCCTCCGTCTCCGTGTCCACACTCGACAGGGCGTCATCGAGGATCAGGATGCGGGGGTGTCGAGCAAGGGCACGCGCCAGAGCGGTACGCTGTTTTTGCCCGCCCGAAAGCGTGATGCCTCGTTCCCCCACCATCGTGGCGTAGCGTTGCGGAAAGCCCCCAATGTCACCCGAAATACTGGCGACATCGGCAGCCCTGTGGATGACCTCTTCCGATGACTGTTCCAAACCGAAAGCGATGTTCTCGGCCAGGGTCTCGCTGAATAGAAACGTATCCTGCGGCACATAGCCGATGGCCCGGCGGATTTCCTCGAGAGGATAATCACGGATCGGGCGGCCGCCAATCAGAAGTGTTCCGTTGGGAGCCTCCCAAAGCCGGGCGATCAGTGCGGCCAAGGTCGATTTGCCGCTGCCCGTAGGCCCAATGATTGCAAGCGTCGAGCCGGCCGGAATCAGTAGATTGATGTCTTGTAGCACGGGCGGTGCGGCCATCCCGCCCGGACCTGTCGGATAGGCAAAGGTCAAGTGTCGAAACTCAATCTCTGGGTGGAAGTGGGACTCACGGGCTCGGCGGCTTCCGTTCCCGGCCGTGCCTAGATTCGGAGCGTCGGAGATGTTGGGCTCTGCGTTCAAAATGTAGCTCAGGCGGCCCATCGAGGCGGCCCCTCGCTGAAAAATGTTTGTGACCCACCCGAGCGCAATGATCGGAAAGACCAGCATCATGAGAAAGGTGAAAAATGACCACAGTGTGCCGATCGAGACTTTCTGGTCGATCACTTGCACTCCGCCTATGCCAAGCAGGATCACAAAGCTCACCCCGATCAAGGCTGTCAGGGCCGGGAAAAACAGGCTCCACGAACTGATGAGCTGGATATTGCGATCCACGTAGTCGCGATTGGCCTGATCGAACAACGCGATTTCCGAGGTCTCCTGTGCGTAGGCACGAACCACCCGGACACCTGTAAGATTCTCCTGCGCGCGTGTGGAAAGGGCTCCCAGAGCCGCCTGAATGCGCTCGGAAAGCCGGTGGATGATCTTGCCAAAATAATAAACGGCCAGGACCACGAACGGCACCGGCAGCAAAACCCAAAGCGTGAGGCCGGCGGAAAGCTTCAGCATAAAAAACAGCGAGACGACGGAGGTCGCAATCGTCGTGGCCGTGTACATGATGCCCGGGCCCAGCACCATCCGGACAGCATTCAAATCATTCGTCGCGCGGGACATCAGATCGCCTGTGCGGTTACGAGCGTAGAATTCAGAGTCCAGCCGGACAAGCCGCCCGAGCAAATCGTTCCGCAAGTCGTATTCGATTTCCCGCGAAACGCCGATGAGAATCCAGCGCGTCCAGAACGAGAAGATCCCCTTGATGATCATGGCGCCGACGATCGTCAGGCAATAAATGCCGAGGGCGCGGCGGCTAACCGGAGCGTAATACCGCAGCAGCGGCCAGAGGATGCGGCGTGCCGTTCCTGCGAGCGTACTAAGGGGTTGCGGCAGGCCGCTCAGGCAATCCGTGATGATTCCTTGCACGAGCTGTGGCAACGCCCCGACGATACCCATCAGCGCATCGAAGAACAGGCCCAGGACCACCATGCCCTTGTAGCGCGCCACGTAGGGCAAAAGAGGCTTCAGATTTTGCCAGCCCGAGGGCTTGCGTTGGGGTTGGGCTGCCGTCGTGGCAGCGGGTTGTGCGATGGCGCTCATCAGCGAGTATTAGACGCGATGGGCCTTGTCCCGGCTACCCGTTTTCGTCGGGTTTCGATAGGCGAGTTGCATTCGGCGTGGCACCTCGCACCCACGCGGCAGATCACTGCGATCTTATCGCGTCGCTTGGGCCAGCGAAAGAGGCGTTGTGGCCTAGCGTGCTGCGACGATTTCCTCGAGACGCGCTTCGAAATTCTCTTCGCCTTCTGACCACAACCAGGCGCGCTCGACCGGGACTGCTTTTTCGATTCGGCGAACCCAACTCAGCAGTTTACGAATGTTTTCGCGCGTCTTTTCCTGATACTTATCGAGATTCTCCGGCCAGGCCATGGTCTGCAGAAACCGAGCCTCTTCCGGGCTTTGGGGCTGCGCACTCCCAGATTGGCGAGAGCCGA
Organism: uncultured Acidobacteriaceae bacterium; assembly: GCA_964407845.1. Lineage (GTDB taxonomy): Bacteria > Acidobacteriota > Terriglobia > Acidiferrales > UBA7541 > Palsa-295. Next base: position 21,448 of record CAYOXF010000010.1, read on the forward strand.
GCAAGCCGGCATGGCCCGTGAAAAGGTGTTCGAAGCCGAGCTGCACCTCCAGGTGTCCGCGCTCACGCCACAGCCCGCCTTCATAATCCTCGCCGCGGCAAATGATTTCCAGCGCTTGGGGTCCGAGTGTCGACTCCCCGGAGGACGGATCCATCGTGGCGAGGTCCCAAAAGCATCCGACCTCATACGAGCAATCGCTGTGAAGCTGTTCTGCAGCGATCTGGACGATTTGGGAGGCGTCGAGCGGCGTCACGCGCAGATCTTGTTCGAGAACGGGCGATTGGGAATCGTTCACAGCCCGGATCGTCAGATAGCTGAGCCCCGGTCTTGAAGCGGAGTAGGGAACAGTTTCGAGAAATTCTCGGAACCGCTCCAACATGCGCTCCTCCGGAAAGTCCCGACAGCGAACGCTCAGATAAGCTTGGTTTGCCATGGAGCGATTATACTGGCTTCGGTTGGGCAACCAGAAGTCAGCCCTTTCGATTCATCCGAAGCGCGGGGGGAAAAAACGGGGCTCACTGCTACTTCTTTTTGGGGGGAGCGCTTTCGTCATCCTCGGTGCTGAAATTTGTGGAGATTCCGATGAGCCGGCTCTTCAGAGTGTCGCCCATGCCTGCCAGGACCTCGGCGATCGTCGCGCGCATGCGCTTCTCTGCAGACTTGGCGAGTGTATCGAGGACGGCCTGCGAATGCTGCCCGAGAGTCGTGGCCGATGCCAGCAGCCAGGAATTGGAAGCGTTTTCAAGGCGAGTCTTATACTGCTCGATCGACTCATCGGCTGATTTCTTCATCTGTTCGAGCCACTGCCGCTGCTGTTGTTGCCGCTGCGCCTCCCAAGCTTCCACAATCGGCCCGAGTTGCGATTGCAACAGCATTTGAGCCTGCTCAGCGCTCTGGGCCATTCGCTCTTCCAAGGTTTTCTGAAATTCTTCCAGTGACCTTTCACGAGCATATTCGAGGTCCGAGCGGGCCTTTTCGAGTGCCTGCTGCGAGGACTCTTCGAATCGACGCATCGAGTTTCCTGTCACTCGTTGGACGCCATCGGTGAACGTGGCGTGCGCGATTTCGGCGGATTCGGCGATGCGACCGCGCTCGCGCTCGACGACTTCTTTTGCGGCATCCTCGATCTCCGCTTGACTGTGTTCAACATACGACCGGCGGTAATGATCCAGTTCTGATGCGACCAGGCTCGAGATTTCCGCGGCGCGCCCGCGCAGTGATGTAGTCGATTGCTCGACGGCCTTTTCGAGCGCCGACTGCATCGTGGTCTGTGCCTTCTTCTGATACCAGTCCGCGGCTTTGGAGAGTGCTTCGTAGGTATCGTGTTGCGCTTCCGTGCTCTTTTGGTCGAACTCAGCTTCCAGCTTGGTCAGCACTGCGTGGCAAGACTGTTCGAACTCAGCTGGCAGCTTTCCCGATTCCAGCCTCAAGCGCTCCAGCGATTCCTTAAAGGCGAGCTCGGATGCTTCGCGTACTTGTTCGCGTACCGCCGTTTCGGCCTGCGCTGCTTGCTCCGAGATTGTTTGCGCCTGCGCGCGCAGACTTGTCTGGATCGCGGCCGCCTGATCAAGGGCTTGCGTGACTTGCTCGCGAATTCGATCCTGCAGCCCGGCGCTCTCGTCGCGCGCACGGGCCAGCTCGGCCGCGACCTTGCGCGCTGCGTCTAGCTTCGACGCGAGCGTCTCGTCCAGCTCAGTCGAGAAGCTTTCGATCATCTTTTGCGCGGAATTCCGGAGGGTCGGCTCGAGGCTCTCTACCCGTTGTGCGAACACTTGCTCGGCACGCCGCTCGGCTTCCTGCTGCTCTGCCGAGAGCATTTCATTGAGCTTCTGGCGGGTCTGCTCAAGCGTGGCCCGTCCTGCCTGTTCTATGTCGGTGCGCATGCTTTCAGCTGCCTTACGCTGCTGTTCAAGCCCGGCAGTGAAAGACTCGATTTTGGCATGTGCTTGAGCAAGGGTAGAATCGAGCGACTCGCGCAGGCTGGATTGGCGATGAACCATATCTTGCTCTGCCTGTGCCAGCGCTGCCTGCGAAGTCTCGGCGAGCTTTTCGCGGAGACTTTCTGACGCAGCGGTCGCTCCCGCTTCAAACTCCTCGTTCCAGCGTTGTCGGGCCGCCGCAGCGTCGGCCTCGGTCTGCTGTAAGCTCTGGCGGCGGACGGTTTGCGCCGCATCTTCGAGGCTGCTCTTCCAGCTTTCGAGATGCTGCTCGGCGGCTTCGGGGGAGGAAAGTATGCCGAGCGATGGCGACGCGGCCTCGCGCTGCGAAATGACACGTTCGACCGCCTCTTCGACGGCTTGTTTTAGATTCTGCGCCGTCGCTTGTTGAGCAGCCTGCTCGGCGGCTTGCGCTGCCGCTTGGCTCACGGCGCTATCAACCGCCTCACGAATTCTGACATCCAGTTGCGCCGCGTTCGCGTCGCTGGCCTTGCGCGCCTGCTCCACAATCGCGGCGGTGCGTTCCGCTGCTTGCTGGAGAAGTTTTTTCGAAGCAGATTCGGAAACGCGCTCCATCGAGAGCTTGATGGCCCTCTCTACGGCCTCATGAAGCTGCGCGTCCAGCTGCTGCCGAACGACGGTCATTTCCTCGTTGATTGCTGACTGCGCGCTGCGATGGAGTGTTTTTTCAAGCGTTTCCTTGGCCTCGGCCACCATTTTGGCCGTCTGCCGTGCGGCGGCCAGTTGCGCGTCCGCTGCAACCGGAGTCGGTACCACGGAGATTTTGCTTTCCGCCGAGGGTGCGGGCGGACCGGCTTGACCCGCCACAGATAGAGGAGTGGTTGCTTCCGCTCCCGCCGGTGCCGCGGGAGCTACGGGCGGCTCCTCACCGGGATAGGGGAACCAATCCTCGGGAGGGAACGCAATCCCCCACACATTGCCCGCGACATCGAATTCGAGGCCGATCTGAAACAGTTCGCGGACCGCTCGTGGCCGCTGGACCCAAATCACGCGCCCCTGAATCGTTCGCGGGGGCATGGAAGGGGCCGGGCGCGGAATTTCGAGTGATACCACGTTGTTTTTTGGAACGTAATGTTTGGACTGATATTTGCAGCCACGGCAGTTGACCATGACCGTGGTAGTGCGCTCCTTAAACGGCTGGCCCAGCGCGTCAACGCCCGATACCGTGATCGGCATGGCCTGCACGATTCGCGTGCTTCGACGCTTCTGTGTTCCGGCGTCTTCCGACGGCATGGACTCGCCCACAAACTCCTCCCGGAGGGTAAAAAATAAGGGTAGCACTGGCAATTCCCAGGGGTCGAGCACGCCTTTTGCTGGGTACGTATCGGTAACCCAATCAGCCGAAAAACTGCAGGAAATCGAAGCCGACGTTTGTGATCATCCCGACCGCTCTTTGTGTCCTCTGACTGCTGGACACTTTAGGGGTGTTCTCTCTCGTTGTTAGTTTCTTTCGCGTCAGCTCTTAAACCAGCCAAAAAATTTGCGTTTCCAGCATCCACCGTCGGACATTCAAGAAGAGTTCATGCTGCGCCCATTCAAAAGAATGTCCCTACGGAAGTCAGCCGTAAAGGTACTCCAGCGACTGCGAGTCGTTCTTCCGTTCGTCGCGATGATTCAGTTCAGTGTGTTGGGCTCGCGGCTGGAACCGTCAACGCAAATGGTAACGACGTAAATAGTACGAACACGAGCTCGCCCATCAAACACGTCACCGTGATCATCGGTGAAAACCGAACCTTCGACCACCTGTTCGCCACCTACCAGCCAAAGCCTGGAGAAACCGTAAACAATCTACTTTCTGAAGGGATTATCACCACGAATTTCGGTGACGGGACGCGCATTCCGCTGATCGCCGTGTCGCCCTACACGGTAGTGCCCGGCCACATCTCCCACGCGTATGCAGACCACGTGTCGGTTCTCAAGTTCATCGAACGCAATTGGTACCTGAACCCGGTGACAAACCGAAGTCGAAACAATTTCCCCAACCCGATTCTCCGGGAGGCAGCCCCTATGTTCCCACGAACAGTCCCGCAATTAGTGATCTGTTCGATCTGTTTGAATTTCCACAACCTGCACCAAACGGGCCCTGGAGGCTCCCCGCACGATCTGGAACACGCCCTATCTAACTGCCTTTTGGGGCGTTTTTGTTTTCATCGATTGAGTGACGCTCAGAGCCAGCTGTTGTGTTGGTATCGGTGAAGAACGGCCGACAAAGCTCGGGCGACGGAAAGCTCGCATGAGTCCTGAGCCGACCGGGCGCGCCAGGCCACGAAGCCGTCTGGGCGAACAAGCACCGCGCCGGTGCCCGATACTCCGTAGCTATCGCAGAAGTTCGCATGTTCAATTCTGTGCGCGTCGAGTGGGACGCCCAGACGCTGTGCCGCTGATGCGGCGGCCTGCAGCCAGCCTTCGCCTTCTGGAGCGGCCAACAAAGAGAAGTTGCAGCCGAACAGATCGAGCGTAGAAACGTTTGGCTGAAGCCACAGGTGCGGGGCGCGAAATCCAGGGCGGCCACCTACCTCCCTTGGATTCGCGTGGGTGCGGTTATTCGCCTCGGGTTCCGCAAGAACCGCCGAGGAATGATAGCGGTAACCCATTTCGATGTTAAGGTCCTCCACCTGGGGCTGCAGATCGCCACGGTCGAGGTATCTCGCCTCCCGGGTTACGTACCGCGTGTAGGCCTGCTCGGTGGTCAACGATCCGACAGGACGGCGCTCGGGCTCATAGGTCGATAGCAGCTCCTCGCCCGCCCATCCCCGCAGCACGTACGCCACTTTCCAGGCTAGGGCGTGTGCGTCCTGAATTCCTACGTTCCCGCCATAGCCTCCGTAAGGTGGCATCACGTGCGCGGCGTCGCCTGCAAGGAATACGCGACCTTGGCGGAATCGCACAGCAACGTCGGCGCGCGCGTTCCACTTCATCACGTCATCGATGATAAGCGGAATGGTGTCATCGCCAAGGGCCGCCCGGAGATACCCGATGCAGCGTTCGTTGGTAAGCCCCGTCCAGAGATCTTCGTTGGGATGAGTGGGATCGCCCGTGGTGTTGACGACCAAAAATCCGGTCTCAAAGGGCTTCTCGACGCGGAAAAAACCCCGAAGCATCGGATTACTCACTAGGATCACACTGAGGTTGCGACCGCGCAGAACAGGCGCGAGCGGGGCGCGGAAGTAAATCGTGATGCTATTCGAGAGTACCCCTCGGCCTTCTATCGGAATGCCGAGTTGTTCACGGATCCGGCTGCGCGGGCCATCAGCCGCAATCATGTAGCGGGCACGAATTGTATAGGTCTCGCCGGTATCGCGCTGGCGCACAAGGGCGGTTACCCCGGCAAGATCCTGTTCAAACGAGATCATTTCGCTAGCAAAACGGAGATCGGCACCCAATTCTTCGGCGCGCTTCTGCAGCAGCGGCTCAAGGAGCTTCTGCGTGATAAATAGACGAACGGTAGGGCTCACGTCGCGCACGCCGTCGTTCAGGTTGGGGATGAACCACGCGAGCTCCCGTCCGCCAAGCGTTTCCACGGCCATGACCGCCCCATCCTGGACGAATTGCTTTTCAGATTCCTCGCGGATGATCCTTTCGATGCCGAGGGTGCGGAACGCCTCCATGCTGCGCTGCGTGATCAGGGCCGCGCGCGGATGAATCGCCGTGCCGCGGTGATGTTCCACAACGATCGCGCGAATTCCCTGGTGTCCCAAAAACGCCGCGGCGGACATGCCCACGAGGCTTCCACCAACCACCAGAACGGGAGTTTCTATGGCGGGCATGGCGCTGCGCTCCGGATCATTCGTTGGAACGGACAATACCTCTGTGTGCGGGATCGAATCAAGTTCACGTCTTCACAGTGCAACCTTGAATCGGAAGATCTGCTGAGGATGAGGTCATTTCCCTGTAGCGGTACGGAGGTTGTTTCCAAGTCTTACAACGTTTGGATCGTTGTGCTGCTATCCGCTTTCACCGCCGACTTCGATCTCTCCGATTCCACCACAAGTGGGGCAGTGACCACTGCCCTCGCACGCCGAGCAGGCTGACTGGTCTGCGAACAAGACAACCGAGCCAGACGTCCTCGTCTTTCCTCTTCCGTGGCAAGCTGAGCAGTCCCCGTCGCCGGGAAGATCACAATCAGGGCAGGTGAGGGTGGTCATGTGGCCTCCCAACCGTTTCGGTGATTCTGATCCCGTTTCAGGTAACGGTCAAGTCGCCGGGAATAGCCCCCCCTGCACCTCTACGGCCAGAGGGTCATGGATTCCTCAAAGAGCTGTGCCAGTTCGCCGGGTTCGGCTGGGCGAGGCGAAAGCTTGGTCACCCGGTGCTGTGGCAGTGTCCCTTCGACAAGCGCGGGGATATCGGCGAATTCATAGCCCAACGCCCTCAGTCCATTGGGAACTCTTAGGTCCTGCATCAGTTTCAGAAGCTGATCGGCAAGTAGCCTGCCTGCATCTTCCCATTTTGCACCGTTGACCTTGGCCCCTAAAATCTCGGCAGCCTTGAGATGGCGTTCCGGACACGCCAACGAGGTGAAACGGAAGACAGCCGGCGCGTTGAGAATCACCGAAACGCCATGAGGCACTAAAGGGTGATCGACCGTGTACCCTTGCGGGCGGTAGTTCCGAACCATGCCTGCGACGGGATAGGACATTCCATGCGGCAAGTGTACACCGGCGTTCCCAAATCCGATTCCCGCGTATGAAGCAGCGAGCATCATCTTAGCCCGGGCTTCGTCATCCGCCGGATCAGCTACCGCGCGACGCAAATAGGTCGCGACAAGCCGAAGCGCTTCCAAACTCCACACATCGCTGATGGGGTTCGAACCTTGGTAGGCCGGGCGCAAGATGGGCCGCTCCGGTCGCGTGCGCTGCTGAAAGGGAAGGGCGGTGTAGGACTCGATGGCATGGCTTAGAACATCAAGCCCTGATGCGGCGGCCACGGGTGAGGGGAGCGTCCGCGTGTTGTCCGGATCGAGCAGGCCCAACGTCGGCTTGAGGCGGCGATGGGCGATGCCGGTCTTCGCCCTCATCTGCTCAAAATCGAAAATTGCAACGCCCGTTGTCTCGCTGCCGGTTCCTGCTGTGGTAGGAATGGCGATCAAGGGTTTGAGCGGACCTGGAATGGGTTGGCCCCTTCCGATCGGCGGGTTCACATACTCTAGGAAATCAGCGGGATAAGAGCTATAGAGATTCGCCGCTTTGGCAGTGTCGATTGTAGAACCGCCGCCCACTGCGACGAAGGCGTCAAAGTCTTCCGACTGGGCGGCAGCAGCTGCATCCCGAAAGGATCGGTCAGAGGGTTCTACGCGAACGCGATCGAAAACCGAAAAGCGAATCCCTTGGTCTTGCAAGGATTCAAGGACAGTCGCCAGAGGCGGCAGGACCCGAAGATTTGGATCCGTGAAGACCAAGACGTACTTCTTGCCGAGGTCCGCCAGTTCAATCCCGACTTCACGCGTAACTCCAAAGCCGAACCGGATGGCGGTCGTTGCCATCTCGAACGCATATTCTTTCATAATGCGCCCTCGCAGCAAGGCAGAGTCCGATGAGCGAGATGCTGCAAGAAGGCGCGAGCCAGCTCCCGCTCAGAACGCCGCATAGCCTGACACAATGCCACTTTACACATACTTCTGCTTCCCGGTTAGCCGGGCATCCACATTCTGCGCTGAGCCTCGTTCGACAGTTTCAGCAGCTACTACGCTATTTTCTCACCCGCTGGAACTCTATCACCGCATTGCCTGGCGGGATCGAGTTCACCCATGGCACCGACACATGCTTGTCAGCTTCGTAATCAGAACCAGGCCCGAGGTAGGTAAAACTCGGAAACACAAAGGGAACTCCCTCGGATTGTAGGACCGAGTTTCGGTCGGTCACCTGCAAGTGCAAATGCGCGCCCGTGGTGTTGCCGCTGTTCCCGAGCAGCGCGAGGACCGCCCCTTGACGAACACGCTCGTGCAACCGCACCTTTATGCTTCCATTTTCCAAGTGCGCGTAGGTGACGTAGCGAGTGGGACCAATCTGAAGGATTACGTGATTTCCCGCAATGTTGTCGAGAGTGACGGGAGGCAGGCTGCGCGGTGGGTTGTCCGGTATTCCGTCCACCACTTCGGTGATTTCTCCGTTCGCGACGGCAAGAACCGGTTCACCGTAGCCCCACCAGTTTTCATTGCGCGTTGTGCCGTCATGGTGAGAATCGCCATTGGGGCCGACCTTGACCCAATCGATCGCGAAGCGTTCCGCCGCGTAAATGTGGCCATCGATAGCCGTGATGGTCCGACGGTGGGGGGAGTTGTTATCGGGGCCACTTCCTGCCAGCCAAGTGCCCCCATGGAAGGGTGGACGCAGTACCGGCACGGAATCTCGACTTACGGGTACTTGGAGGTCTTCCAGCGTACTCGGGCCGTCCGGATCGGCCGCCGCCGAAAAAACCATTCTGTGCCTCAAACTGGTAGGCAGAGCCCGATTCGATGGCAAGTCGATCCACACAAAAATGACGGCCCGCCCGCCGGGCTCGATCGTTTGGGCGTTTTTGCCGCTGCCTGCCCCGCTCTCTCCGGACCCAACCCGTGTCATCGCCGCCGCCAGCCGGTCGTCCGCCAGAGTGCTGAGCGGCGAGCTGCTTTCCTCATTAGCGAAGAACTCCAGGCTCTTCAGCGTTAAGGGCACTGTGTCAAAGTTCGTGACGTGAAGCTCGTAAACCAGGATCTCGTGTTTATCGATCTTCACCGGTACAGGTGGGGAAGGGCAAACGACCTCGACGCGCGGTCCTCTCTCTCGCGCGAACCCCGTAGCCGACAGTCCAACTGCGATCCAAACGCTCACAGCTCTGCGGACGACGGTCGCGAACGAAGCGTGCATCTTTGCCTTCAGCTTAGGCCAATGAGGTAATTCTTGCCAAGTCCCGACGCTTTCTGAAATATCAAGCGCGAGAGTTGGAATCGAGAGGCGCTATATTTCGCTCAGTGCCAAGGCAACCCGGATAGATCCTTCACAGTTCAGAATCGAGGGAGGGCGCCATGTCCAATCAAAAGCACAATTCACGGAGAATCTGCATCGCTACGGTGATCGTGCTCGTTGGGTGTGTCTTAGCGGCGCACGCGGACGCGCCGCGTGGTTAGTTTCTTGTCGGATCCAAGCCTGCGGAATTCGACGTTGGAGTGGACCAGAGGCAACCGTATCAGGGCCACGCGAGCGCGTTCTTAAGGAGTAAGCAGCCGAACATAGACGGCTTCGGTACGCTGATGCAGGAGTTCTCGGCGAAGCAGTATTTGGGCAAGAGGGTGTGACTCAGGGGAATGGTGAAGTCTGAAGAGGTAACGGGGTGGGCGGGACTGTGGATGCGGGTCGACAAAGAGAAAGAGATGGTGGCGTTTGACAATATGCAAAACCGGGGAATCAAAGGCACGACGGAATGGCAGCGCTGTGACGTAGTTCTGGATGTGCCGAAGGACGCCACGGCCATTGCGCTTGGGATTCTGCTCGATGGCCAGGGAGAGGTTTGGCTCAATAGCACGCAGTTCGAGGTCGTGGGCCCAGAGGTTGCTGTAACCAGTTCTGACGCTTCGAAGCTTCTCGACCAGCCGTTGAACTTGAATTTCGAGCAGTGACCGACAGAATGAGCGGTACACTTGTCAGGGGAGCGCGTTCTGTGGTTTTACTTTTCTGCAAGTGGGGAAGGTGATACAGGTGCCGCCGGAAACGGGCCTTCGTTCTTCGCTACGGTCACTTCCTCAAACAGCAGGGAGGGGCTAACGCAGGAAACTACCGGCAGGCCTTCCCCTCCGAACGAAAACCCCATCGAGAAGATAGAGTTCATCCGCGGGCTGAGCTGATCGTTATAAAGCACGGGCGTATCCCCCGCCGCGACGATCTCCTTGAAGGCTTCCCCAGACAAATCGGTTATGTGCACTCCCCGCAAAGGTTCTTCGTGTCCGTCGGAATAAAGCTTGTAGACCTCGGCGAGCGATGGGGAACTGATTTGACCAGATGCCATCTGCCTCATCATGTTGAGCAGGGAGGGTGCTGATCCCGCTCCGACTGTGCGAACCACGAGAGCGTATTCCAGCCCTCTATCCTTGGCGCGGCGCAGCAATTCTTGTTTCAATTCGTCGGCTGACATCGTTTTCGTAGACGTGACAAAAATGTTGCTCGGAACGGCACCCCAGCCATGGCGGCTTCCCGTGCTTTGCAGAATGCCGCGGACGGGGACGCGTGATGCAAGCAGGTTCTTGAGAACGCCGCGCTCTACGAGGATCGTTGCTCGGGTTTTAACCCCGTCATCGTCCACGGGAGATGTTCCCAGT